>JAIVHM010000148.1:30887-57520 GCA_020201095.1 Halomonas sp.
AAGTGCGCTTATCTTCTTCCGATACCGCATCAGCTTCCGAGGCGTGCTGCAAACCCGCTTCTTTCATCTGCTCTAGCAGGCGAGGCACATCACGGCCCACTTTTACTGCAAAATCTTTAACTGTCATATCTGACATATTGACCCTCCTCAACCCGTGACCTGTTTACTGTGTGTTCGAATCCGACGCGTCATCGTCTTCAAACCAGGGCGCACGGGCAGTCATGATCAGTGCCGCTGCGCGCGCTTCATCCAACTCCTCGATATCGGCCAGATCGTCAACAGACTGCTCGGCGAGATCTTCCATGGTGACAATGCCACGGCTGGCAAAAATGAAGGCCAGGTGGCGCTCCATGCCGTCCATTTCCAGCAAATCATCTGCTGGCTGGGCACCGTCTAGCGCTTCTTCCGAGGCAATGGCCATCGTCAGCAGCTCGTCTTTCGCTCGTGCGCGTAGCTCTTCAACCAGATCCTCATCGAACTCTTCGATTTCGAGCATCTCTTCAAGCGGCACGTAGGCGACTTCTTCAAGGGTAGTGAACCCTTCTTCCACTAACAGGCGGGCAACATCTTCATCAACCTGGAGATGGTTAACGAAAGAATCTACCAGACTATCAATTTCCTGATCGCGCTTGGCTTCCGCTTCGTCTTCGGTCATGACGTTAATTCGCCATCCGGTCAAATCAGAGGCCAAACGCACGTTTTGACCGCTTCGGCCAATGGCTTGGGCCAGATTATCCTGGGCAACGGCAACGTCCATCGCATGGGCATCTTCGTCGACAAGGATAGACGCCACATCGGCAGGTGCCATGGCGTTAATCACCAGTTGTGCCGGATTGTCATCCCACAACACGATATCGACACGCTCGTTTTGCAGCTCCGTCGATACTGCCTGAACCCGCGAGCCACGCATGCCGACGCAGGCGCCGACCGGATCAATGCGGCGGTCGTTAGTTTTTACGGCAATTTTAGCGCGGGAACCGGGATCCCTTGCCGCCCCTTTGATCTCGATCAGTTGCTCGGCAATTTCCGGCACTTCAATCTTGAACAGCTCGATAATCAGTTCGGGGCAGGTACGTGACAGCTGTAACTGGGCACCGCGGGCGTCTGGATCCACCTTGACCAGCAGCGCGCGCACACGCTCGTTCATGCGGTAGCGCTCACCGTGGATCATTTCATTACGGGGTAGAAACGCTTCCGCGTTATCACCAAGGTCAATGATCAAACCGTCGCGCGTGGTCTTTTTAACGATACCGGCAACCAGCTCGCCTTCTCGGTCGGTATATTGGCGCACGACTTCGGCGCGTTCGGCCTCGCGCACTTTTTGCACGATGACCTGCTTGGCCGTTTGCGCCGCAATGCGACCAAACACGGCGTTTTCGATTTTCTGCTCGACAACATCACCAAGCGCCAGCGGCGGGTCGCGCTGCTCAGCGATGGTTTGTTTTATTTCGTAGTCGGGTGTTTCGAACTCGTCATCTTCAACGACGGTCCAGTAGCGAAACGTCTCGTAGTCCCCCGTGCGACGGTCAATGTGCACCCGCACGCTGGCTTCTTCACTGTCAAAACGCTTGCGTGACGCGCTCGCAAGAGCAGCTTCCACCGCTTCAAAAATAACGTCGCGGGGAACACCTTTTTCGTTTGAGATCGCGTCAACGACCATTAATATTTCTTTACTCATGCGTTTGCCTCGCCAGAAAACCTGTCCTTATGTGCATCGTGCCAGCTGCCTGCCGGCCACCACGCCGCCTGGTTAATCGTCGAACTGCGGTACAATGTGCGCGGAATCAATGCCTTCGATGGGAAAACAATATTCTTCCCCATCCAGCTGTAGCAATATTTCGTCGCCCTCAACACCTGCCAGCAATCCTTGAAACTTACGCCGCCCGTCATAAGGGGTGCGCAGTTTTAATGCGACATGGTGACCTTGATAACGGGAAAAATGATCCAGGGTATACAGCGGGCGGGCCATACCCGGCGAAGACACTTCGAGTCGATACTCTCCTGGAATAGGGTCTTCGACGTCTAATATCGCACTAACTTGACGACTAATATCGGCGCAGTCTTCCACATTGACGCCACTTTCGCGTTCAATGTAAATCACCAATCGCGAGTGTTTACCCTGCGAAAGGTGGTCGATGCCCCATAGCTCGAAGCCCATGGCAGCAACAACAGGTTCAATCAGCGCGTGCAGCGCCGCATGTTTTGTGGCCACAGACAGTGCTCCTATAGCCGTTGCATCAGGCACCTGGCCAGGAGACATATGAAAAGCTAGGTGGCTGATTGGCGTTACCCGGAAATGTGCCTCCGGCAAGCCGATGGGCATCCGCCCTAGAGACACGCTTGTTAACGAAAAGCTGCTAACAAAAAGCCCCTTCACAGGAAGGGGCTTTTCGAAAGAAACCTGTTACACCAACATGACAATAAGCAGTGGGAAAAACCCTTTAGTAATAGCACCGCTTCTTGTTACATGAAGCATCTGCACATACTTGCTTATCACCAGAAAGTGGTAGCGGGGACCGGATTTGAACCGATGACCTTCGGGTTATGAGCCCGACGAGCTACCAGACTGCTCCACCCCGCATCAATCTAGGTCGCAGATAATAGACGCTTAAGCTTGTTTCGTCAAGCTGTCTTTTATCTTTGCACGCTCCAATCAAGGGGCGTTAATTACGTCTGCAGGACTGGCGAACCAGCACATCAGATGGTGCCGAAGGCGGGACTTGAACCCGCACGACCATAAGGTCACTACCCCCTCAAGATAGCGTGTCTACCAATTCCACCACTTCGGCATCAGGGGAGGCTCAAGGAAGCAAGATCAATTAGTTACTCGCTGCTTTCCTCTAGCACTGGCGCGGCATTATCCTCGCTTTCATTACCTTCGTCAAGCATTGGTGCACTTTGCTGTTGCTCGATCAGGCTTGCATCCGGAATACCGGCTTCTGGCGCCTGGCCTGCCTGTGTGGCGAAATAGGCCAGCGCCATCGATGTGATGAAAAAGCCAGCGGCAAGGATGCCCGTAAAACGGGACAGAAAATTACCGCTGCCGCGTGAACCAAAGACTGTTTGCGAAGCACCGCCACCAAAGGCAGCGCCTGCTTCGGCACCTTTACCCTGCTGAAGCAGAATGAGTACAACCAGGGCGATCGCAATCACCACGTGGACCATAAGAATTGCAACTTGCATGGCGTTATCCTGCTGACTGACAAATGGCGTAAAAATCGTCGGTTTTGAGCGAAGCACCGCCCACCAAACCGCCGTCGATGTCCGGCTGAGCAAGCAGCTCAGCCGCATTGTTCGCGTTCATGCTACCGCCGTAAAGCAGCTTGAGCTGCTCCGCGAGGGCTATGTCGAAAGAAGCTTGATAAGCACGAATCCCGGCCATTACCTCTTGAGCTTGCTCGGGCGTCGCCGTGCGACCTGTACCAATCGCCCAAACCGGCTCATAGGCAATAATCACCTTCGTGCGGTGAGCCGTTTCCAGGCGGGCCATTACATATCCTACCTGGCGTAGCACAACCTCCATAGTGCGATCCGCATCGCGCTCCTCCAAGGTTTCCCCAACGCAGAGAATCGGCGTAAGCCCTGACGCCAGGGCCGCCATCAGGCGATCAAATACCTGCTCGTCGTTTTCTCGATAGAGCTGCCGTCGCTCTGAATGGCCGACCAGCACGTATTCGACACCAAATTCTTGCAGCATACCGCCACTGACTTCGCCGGTGTGCGCGCCTGAATGCTGGGGGTTGAGGGTCTGCGCGCCTAACTTCAACGGCGTATCGTTGAAGGCCTGTCGCGCCGCTTCCAAGTAAGGAAAAGGCGGTATGACGACCACATCAACGCTGGCGGGCAATTTTGCGGCTGAAAACGCCTCGCCGAACGCCTTTACCAGGGCTGTTGAACCGTTCATCTTCCAATTACCGGCAATTAACGGCCTACGCATGGAGCCTCCTCACACTCAAGGTGGAGCGAAATGGTATAGGAGCGGACTTGTCAAGACAACCGCTGTTATCAGCAGGCGCTATTTAAGCAGCGCTTTCACCTGTTCGGCCAGCCGATTTGCTAACTGATCGACATCTAGATGCGCACGCCCTTCCACCATGACACGAATCAGCGGCTCGGTACCTGATGCTCTGAGCAAAACTCGCCCCTCATCACCCAGCTTGTTTTCAAGGTCAGCCACTGCCTGCTGAAGGCGCTCTGAAGCCATCACTTGCTTGGCGTTCGTTCCCGCAGGCAACCTGACGTTCACCAGTGACTGTGGGACTTTTTCAAGCCCTCTTAACAAGGCGGGAAGCGACTGTTGTTCTCGCATCATCAGCGCCAGCACCTGCAGCGCCGAGACAATACCGTCTCCCGTCGTCTGGACATGGCTGCACACGATATGCCCCGACGACTCGCCGCCCAGCTCCCACTGATTGGCCGCCATCCGCTCCATCACAAAACGGTCACCAACGTTGGCGCGTTCGAACGGAATGCCCATTTTCTCAAGCGCCATCGCCAAGCCAAAGTTACTCATCAGCGTCCCCACCACGCCACCGCCCAGCAAACCACGCGCGTGACGATCCCTGGCAATCAGGTAAAGGATGTCATCACCGTCAACTTCACGGCCGTTAGAGTCGACCAACAATACACGGTCACCGTCGCCATCAAAGGCAATCCCCAAGTCGGCGCCCTGTTGGATCACCGCCGCGCGCAATGCTGCCGGGTGCGTCGAGCCAACGTCCTGGTTGATATTCAGACCATCCGGGGTGCCACCAATGACGCTGACCTCGGCGCCCAGCTCACGAAACACACTCGGCGCAATGTGGTAAGTCGCGCCATGCGCGCAGTCGAGCACGATATTCAAGCCATGCAGGCTCAGGCGGTCTGGCAGGGTCGATTTGCAAAATTCAATATAGCGCCCCGCCGCATCGTCAATCCGCATGGCCTTGCCCAACTGGGCGGCCCCGGCGGTGGTTAACGGTGCATCCAGCATGGTCTCGATACGGTCTTCGATATCATCCGGCAGCTTTCTACCCTCTGCCGAAAAAAACTTGATGCCATTATCGTCAAACGGATTGTGCGATGCCGAGATCACAATGCCGGCATCGGCCCGAAAGGTACGCGTCAGGTAGGCAATCCCAGGGGTTGGCATGGGCCCCAACAGGGCGACGTCAGCCCCTGCGGCCGACAACCCAGACTCAAGCGCAGACTCGAACATGTAACCTGATATCCGCGTGTCTTTGCCGATCAATACTCGGGTACGGCCTTTCTCCCGGCGCAACACCTGACCCGCGGCCCATCCCAGCTTAAGCATAAAATCAGCGGTAATCGGCGCATCGCCAACCGTTCCGCGAATACCGTCAGTGCCAAAATAGCGTCTTGTCATACGTTATTCTCCTTGTTGGAAGAGGCCTCACAGCCTTCCTGCTGCACAGCCCACGCCATATTGACAGCATCAACCGTTGGCCCCACATCATGCACGCGCACAATGCTTGCCCCACGCTCAACCGCCATAGCCGCCAACGCAAGCCCACCTGGCAGCCGCTCATCTATAGAGCGGCCGAGCACTTTACCGATCATGCTTTTGCGCGACATGCCTACGAGCACCGGCAGGGATAGCGACTGGAGGGCATCCATGTGCTTCAGCAAGCGCAAATTATGCTCCACTGTTTTACCAAACCCAAACCCCGGATCCACAAGCAGACGATGGCGACGTAGACCTGCGGCTTCGCACTCGGCGATCCGAGCTGCCAGATAGTCAACCACCACATCTTCGATGGGCTTATTATAAACAGGCGCCTGCTGCATATCCTGTGGCTCGCCCTGACGGTGCATCAAGCACACCGGCAACCCGCTACCCATGGCGGCGGCCAATGCACCTTCGCGCTCAAGCGCCCGCACGTCATTGATCATGCCGGCACCTAGGGTACTTGCTTCATGCATCACGGCCGGGCAACTGGTATCCACTGAGACCAGCGCATCAAGCTCGCGCACCAACGCTTCTATGACCGGCGCGACACGATCAAGCTCTTCCTGCTCACCAACGGGTGAGGCACCTGGGCGGGTCGATTCACCCCCCACATCAATCATGGCGGCGCCTTCAGCCAACATCTGCTCGGCGCGGCGCAATGCATCGTCCAACGCCAAGTGCTGGCCACCGTCGGAAAAAGAATCCGGCGTAACGTTCAAAATGCCCATAACACGGGGAAAGGAAAGATCAAGTAGATGCCGGCCGCAACGCAACTGCGCAGAAGACTGCGCCAGTGGAACCGACGGGGTGGGACGTGCCGTAAAAGTCATGCTGTCGCCTGGTCGAAAAAACGTATCGATATTACCGCTGCACAGCATAACAAAAAGGCGTCCCGTTTGGGGACGCCTTAATGTTACCGCCATGACCAAAACTGAGACTAAGGACCAGCAGGGCCGCCTAACGGGTCAGAGGGCCGACGATTTGGCTCTTCGTCATCATCAGCATCATCGCCTCCACCCGTCGTGTCGCTATCACGCGTGTCGCTCGGCGATGCGCTGGACTGGTCACCCGCCGCGGGGGTTCCACCACCGGGTGAATCACCATCATTCCAACCTTCCGGCGGACGCGGGTCGCGCCCATCCATGATGTCCTTCAACTGGCTAGCGTCGATGGTTTCGAATTTCATCAGCGCTTCCGCCATCGCGTCGAGCTTATCGCGGTTGTCAGTCAGAATCTGGCGCGCCTGCTCGTAGCAATCATCGATAATCTTGCGTACTTCCTTGTCGAGACGCGTCGTGGTTTCGCCAGACTTCATCTTGGAACCCCCCTGACCGGGGCCGCCGAGGAACTGATGAGACTCGTCCTCGTCGTACATGATCGGGCCCATTTCATCCGATAGCCCCCACTTGGCGACCATATTATGGGCAAGCTCTGTAGCGCGCTTGATGTCGTTGGACGCGCCGGTGGTGACACCGTTAGGCCCAAGCGTCATCTCTTCGGCAATACGACCACCAAACAGCGAACAGATCTGGCTCAGAATTTGTTGACGCGACAGACTGTAACGATCCTCTTCAGGCAGGAACATCGTGACACCGAGCGCCCGACCACGGGGAATAATCGTTACCTTATACACTGGGTCGTGATCCGGCGCGACCAAGCCGATAATCGCGTGTCCAGACTCATGGTAGGCCGTATTGAGCTTTTCCTTGTCAGTCATGACCATGGACTTACGCTCAGAGCCCATCATGATCTTGTCCTTCGCCAGATCAAGCTCTTCCATGCTCACCAATCGCTTGTTACGACGGGCGGCGAAGAGGGCTGCCTCATTGACAAGGTTAGCTAGATCAGCGCCCGAGAAGCCGGGCGTACCGCGCGCAATCAGCTGCGGTTTGACATCATCAGCCAACGGCACCTTGCGCAAATGCACGCCTAGAATGTGCTCACGACCGCGGATGTCAGGCAGGCCAACGGTCACTTGGCGGTCAAAGCGCCCCGGGCGCAGCAACGCAGGGTCAAGCACGTCAGGACGGTTGGTTGCGGCAATGACGATAACGCCTTCGTTGGCTTCAAAGCCGTCCATCTCAACGAGTAATTGGTTAAGCGTTTGCTCGCGCTCATCGTTACCGCCACCCATGCCGGCACCGCGCGAGCGGCCTACGGCATCAATCTCATCGATAAAGATAATGCAGGGTGCCTGCTTCTTGGCCTGCTCGAACATGTCGCGGACGCGCGATGCCCCGACACCGACAAACATTTCCACGAAGTCAGAGCCGGAAATGGAGAAGAACGGCACTTTGGCTTCGCCTGCAATCGACTTCGCCAACAGCGTTTTACCGGTACCCGGCGGACCCACCATCAACACGCCGCGCGGAATGGTACCGCCCAGGCGCTGGAACTTGGTTGGGTCACGCAGGAAGTCAACAAGCTCTTCGACTTCTTCTTTGGCTTCATCGCAGCCAGCAACATCTGCAAACGTGGTTTTGATCTGATCTTGGGAGAGCAGCTTGGCCTTGGACTTGCCAAAGCTCATCGGGCCACCTTTACCGCCGCCGGCACCGCCCTGCATCTGGCGCATGAAGAACATGAAAATAGCCAGGATCAGCAGAATCGGGAAGCTGGCAATCAGCAGACGCATCCAAATGCTCTGCTGCTCTGGCTCTTTACCAGTAACCGTCACGTCATTGCTGAGCAGATCGTCCATCAGTTTGGGATCTTCTGCTGCAGGACGAATCGTCTGAAACTCAGACCCATCCGACCGCTCACCGATGATGGTATAGCCATCAATAGTGACGTTGCGCACTTGCTTTTCTTGCACCTGCTCAACGAACTGGGTGTAGTTCATTGTTTGGGGTGCGCTCTCGGTACTGAAATTATTGAACACTGTCAGTAGCACGGCCGCGATGACCAACCACAGAATCAGGTTCTTTGCCATATCGTTCAAGGGGCTACCCTCATTACAAGAATCCGTCAGTTAAACCTATCATTGAGACCTTACACCAGCCTCAAGGGTTCAACCATTGCCAAAGCGTCTAATGCCTTGGGCCATCTGTGCCACGCTCGCTCATTGAGACCAATGTGACACACTTTGCAACTGTCTGTCTGGCTATTGTGGTGATTAATCCTGCCGATAAGCCGATACAGATCATGTACCCCGGAAGCCCTCCGCCAGCAGATAGACTTCGCGGGAACGCGCCCGAGAAGCGCCAGGTTTGCGTGTCACCACGCGCTTGAAGCTTTCTCTAAGTGCCTTTAAGTAGTTATCAAAACCTTCGCCATGAAAGACTTTTACCAGCAGCTGCCCACCCGGAGAAAGCGTTTCACGCGCCAACTCAAGCGCCAGCTCCACCAGATACATGGCTTGGGGCTGATCAATCGCTGCCATACCACTCATATTGGGGGCCATATCTGACATCACAAGGTCAACCGGGCGATTTCCCAGCTGTTCAAGGATCGCATTGAGTACCGACTCCTCGGTAAAGTCTCCCTGAATAAAGGACACATCAGCCAATCCATCCATTTCGAGAATATCGGAGGCAATGACCATGCCCTGAGGGCCTACTTTCTCGGCGGCAATTTGACTCCAGCCGCCTGGCGCGGCCCCCAAGTCAATGACCGTCATGCCGGGCCGTAACAGCTTATCCTTTTCGTCGATCTCAAGCAGTTTATAGCTCGCCCGCGAGCGATAACCATCCTGCCAGCTCTGTTTGACGTAGGGATCGTCAAAATGCTCTTTCATCCAGCTTGCGCTGGTTTTACTTGATGGCCGCTTTCGGCCCGGGGGCGTTTGCTGCATGAAAAAATCTAACACTGGAAGAAGCAATGGCACGCTTTCACACGATGTCTTTCACTCGGTGGCGTTTCACCGTAAGATGGAACGTTAAGCGCAAACTGGGATACCGCAAGATACCATGAGCTTGTCACAGGCACAAAAGAAAGCATTCCGCAGCATTGGTCACCACTTAAATCCAGTCGTCACCGTTTCCGAGAACGGCGTTTCCGACAATTTACTGGCTGAACTCGACCGTGCGCTCAACGACCACGAACTGATCAAGGTAAAGTTGGCACTGCCAGAGCGTGATGAGCGCGCTGCCATGCTTGAGGAACTGATCAACCACAGCCACTCAGAACCGGTTCAGACCATTGGCAAAATGGCGCTGCTTTATCGCCACAACCCGCAAGTGAACCCCAAACTTTCGAACATCAAACGCTTCGAAAATCATCACGGTCGTCACTAACGCTTGAAGCGAGCTAGAAGCCAGCATGCCCCAACCGGCGTCAAACGAAACACCCCCGCAGCCATGGTTGCGGGGGTGTTTTTCTTCAAGCTACCAGCTTAAAGCATCAAGCTTGGGTCAGAGGTGTTCAACACTCTCGATCTCGTACTCAACATCGCCACCCGGGGTCGTCACCACGACCACATCGCCTTCTTCTTTACCGATAAGCGCACGGGCAATCGGTGACGTCACGGAGATACGACCTTGCTTAATATTGGCTTCATCTTCACCCACGATCCGGTACGTCACCTGAGCATCGGTATCCAGATTGAGCAGTGATACCGTCACGCCAAAAATCACCTTCCCGGTTCTTGGCAACTTGGTGACATCGATCACTTGGGCGCCAGAAAGCTTACTTTCAATTTCCTGGATACGCCCTTCGATAAACCCCTGCTGTTCGCGCGCAGCGTGATACTCGGCGTTTTCCTTAAGGTCGCCGTGCTCGCGCGCTTCAGCGATGGCCGTAATTACCTGGGGGCGAGCTTCGCCCTTGAGGTGATTCAGTTCATCACGAAGACTTTTCTCGCCCGCTATTGTCATCGGGACCTTATTCATTGACTTGCTCCTGCATGCAGATCCTGAAGGCGCCGCACCGTAATCTCCCTACCGTACTCAAGCGCCATGCAAACAGCATTAGCACCCGCCAAGGTGGTCGCATAGGGCACCTTGCGCGCGAGAGCAGTACGGCGAATGACCGAAGAGTCGTTAATAGCCTGACGACCTTCGGTTGTGTTCACGATGTAGGCGATTTCGTCGTTCTTAAGCAGATCGACGATATGGGGACGACCTTCGTAGACTTTATTGACGTGCTCAACAGACAAGCCAGCCGCTTCGAGGGCAGCTGCCGTGCCACGTGTTGCACAAAGAGTAAAACCCAATGTTAGCAGAGAACGGGCCACTTCGATAATCCCCTGCTTGTCAGGTTCACGCACCGACAGAAAAGCCTTACGCTCACCAGTGAGGGCCGGAATCGCCTCGCCCGCACCTAATTGCGCTTTGAAAAACGCTTCGGCAAAGGTGTCGCCTGAGCCCATCACCTCGCCGGTCGACTTCATTTCCGGCGACAGGATCGGGTCGACGCCCGGGAACTTGTTAAACGGGAACACCGCTTCTTTCACGCTGTAGAAGTGCGGCACGATTTCGCGCTCGAAGCCCTGCTCGGCCAGGGTTTTACCGGCCATGCAGCGGGCTGCAATCTGGGCAAGCGAGGTACCAATACACTTAGAGACAAACGGTACGGTGCGCGACGCGCGCGGATTAACTTCAATTACGTAAATCTCACCTTCCTGCCAAGCGAGCTGCACGTTCATCAAGCCCTTAACGCCCAGCTCAACGGCCATCTGCTTGACCTGTTCGCGCATTTCATCCTGCACCGCCGCGGGTAGCGAGTAGGGCGGTAGCGAACAGGCCGAGTCACCGGAGTGAACGCCTGCTTGCTCGACGTGCTGCATGATGCCGCCGATAACCACCTCCTGACCGTCGGAAACCGCGTCGATATCGATCTCGACCGCCGCGCTCAAAAAGTGATCCAACAATACCGGCGAGTCGTTAGAAACCTTCACCGCGTTGGTCATGTAGTTCTCAAGCTCGGAGGCGTCGTAGACGATTTCCATCGCTCGCCCACCCAGCACGTAGCTGGGCCGCACCACCAGCGGATAACCAATCGCCTCGGCTTTGGAGAAAGCCTCGTCAAAGCTGCGTGCGGTGGCGTTGGGCGGCTGCTTGAGGCCCAGCTTATCGATCATCTGCTGGAAGCGCTCGCGGTCTTCGGCGCGGTCAATGGCGTCCGGCGTGGTACCGATAATCGGCACGCCAGCGGCTTCAAGCTCGCGGGCCAATTTCAGCGGCGTTTGACCGCCGAACTGAACGATCACACCCACCGGCTTCTCTTTGTCGGCGATCTCCAGCACGTCTTCAAGGGTTACCGGCTCAAAGTACAGGCGATCAGAGGTGTCATAGTCGGTCGAGACGGTTTCCGGGTTGCAGTTGACCATGATGGTTTCATAGCCATCGTCGTGCATGGCAAACGCCGCGTGCACACAGCAGTAGTCAAACTCGATGCCTTGGCCAATCCGGTTGGGGCCGCCGCCCAGCACCATGATTTTCTGACGGTTAGAAACGTCTGCCTCGCACTCTTCTTCATAGGTGGAGTACATGTAGGCAGTATCCGAGGCGAACTCTGCCGCACAGGTATCCACGCGCTTATAGACGAATGCAAACACCTCATCGACGCTCATCCCCGCACGCATGGCGTCGGCGACATAGAAGATACGCTCGGCACCGGCGGCCTGCAGTTCGCCCTGGATAATCGCCATATTGTCCGACGTGAAGTCGGTAATGATCGGGTCGAGGCCATCGTTACCGGTCTCCATCCCGCGCAGCGCCTTCTGCATCGACTCCTGGAAGGTACGACCAATCGCCATCACCTCGCCCACCGACTTCATCTGGGTCGTCAGGCGGTCATTGGCCTGAGGAAATTTCTCGAACGTGAAACGCGGAATCTTGGTGACCACGTAGTCGATGGACGGCTCGAACGACGCCGGGGTGCGACCACCGGTAATGTCGTTCTGCAGCTCATCCAGCGTGTAGCCCACCGCCAGCTTGGCGGCGATCTTGGCAATCGGGAAGCCGGTGGCTTTCGAGGCCAGCGCCGACGAGCGTGACACTCGCGGGTTCATCTCAATCACCACCAGGCGTCCGGTGTCCGGATCCATACCGAACTGGACATTGGACCCCCCGGTTTCCACACCAATCTCGCGCAATACCGCGAGGCTGGCGTCACGCATGATCTGGTACTCTTTATCGGTCAGCGTTTGCGCCGGGGCCACGGTGATGGAGTCACCGGTATGCACGCCCATGGGGTCGAAGTTTTCGATCGCGCAGACGATGATACAGTTGTCGTTTTTATCGCGGACAACTTCCATCTCGTACTCTTTCCAGCCCAGCAGCGACTCGTCGATCAGCAACTCATGGTTGTTGGAAAGCTCGAAACCGCGGGTACAAATTTCTTCAAACTCTTCCTTGTTATACGCCACGCCACCGCCAGAACCGCCCATGGTATAAGAAGGACGAATAATCGTCGGGAAGCCAAGCTCTTCCTGGATCTCCCAGGCTTCTTCCATAGTGTGCGCGACCTTGGCTTTCGGGCATTCTAGGCCGATCCGTTTCATGGCCTGATCAAAAAGATCGCGGTCTTCGGCCATGTTAATCGCATCAGCGTTGGCACCGATCATCTCGACACCATATTTTGCCAGCACGCCGTGCTTTTCCAGATCGAGCGCACAGTTGAGCGCGGTCTGGCCGCCCATGGTGGGCAAAATAGCGTCCGGCTGTTCGGCCTCGATGATCTTTTCCACCGCCTGCCAAGTGATCGGTTCGATGTAGGTGGCATCGGCCATGGCCGGGTCGGTCATGATGGTCGCCGGGTTGGAGTTAACCAAAATAACCCGGAAGCCTTCCTCACGCAGCGCCTTGCATGCCTGGGCGCCGGAGTAGTCGAATTCGCAGGCCTGGCCGATCACGATCGGGCCAGCGCCAATGATAAGAATGCTGTTGATATCGGTACGCTTAGGCATAACAGTTCCCGCAAAAAATGGGTGGCGATGAGCGACAAAAGAGGGCGATAAAGACCTGCAACAACGGGTGGCCTTAGCGTCGCGCCTGCATCATGGCGATAAAGCGATCAAACAGCGGCGCCACGTCGCGCGGACCAGGGCTCGCTTCCGGATGGCCCTGGAAGCTGAAAGCCGGACGGTCGGTGCGCTCAACCCCCTGCAAGGTGCCATCAAACAGCGAACGGTGCGTGGCGCGCAGGTTGTCGGGCAGGCTCGTTTCATCTGCCGCAAAGCCGTGGTTTTGGCTGGTGATCATGACCGTGCCGGTATCCAGATCCTGCACGGGATGGTTGGCGCCATGGTGGCCGTGGCTCATTTTGACCGTTTTGGCACCCGAGGCGAGCGCCAACAGCTGGTGACCAAGACAAATACCAAACACCGGCGTGTCGCTTTCCAGCACGTCCTGGATCGCTTTAATGGCGTAGTCGCAGGGCTCCGGGTCGCCGGGGCCATTGGCCAAGAAAACGCCATCTGGGTTCATCGCTAGCACCTCAGTCGCAGGGGTTTGCGCGGGCACCACGGTCAAGCGGCAGCCACGCGCGGCCAGCATGCGCAGGATATTAAACTTCACCCCATAGTCATAAGCCACGACATGGTAGGGGCGATCACCTTGCGTCGCATCCGCATAGCCTTCACCCAGCGCCCATTCGCCTTGTGACCATTCATAGGCTTCTTTGCAAGACACCTCTTTGGCCAAGTCCATGCCCTTCAGCCCAGGAAACGCGCGGGCGGCTTCCAACGCTCGCGCGACGGCATCTTCGCCCTCGGCATCGGAGCCGGCCAAAATCGCCCCGTTCTGCGCGCCTTTATCGCGCAAAATACGCGTCAGGCGGCGGGTGTCGATATCGGCAATACCCAGCACGTTCTGGCTTTTCAGGTAGTCGGAAAGCGTTTGCTCGGAGCGGAAACTGCTAGCCAGTAGCGGGAGATCGCGTATGACCAAACCTGCGGCGGCAATTGAGGCCGACTCCACGTCTTCACTGTTAATGCCGGTATTGCCGATATGGGGATAGGTGAGGGTGACGATCTGGCGGGTGTAGGAAGGATCGGTGAGAATTTCCTGATAGCCGGTCATGGCTGTATTGAACACCACCTCACCGATTGTGATGCCATCCGCGCCAATGGCGGTTCCGTGGAAGATACTGCCATCTTCCAGAGCCAATATGGCGGGTTTGCTCAGTGCGGGGTTATTCAAAACAAGATCCTCCCAGGCTGGTGGGAGCCTGTGGGCGCAGGCTCAGCAATTTTTTCATGATCTACGACGCTCATTAGTAAAACTATCGTCATTACCGCTTTTGGCATCAAAGCTGGGGCCGTAAAAAAGCGGGATGACGCCGATAAAAAATCGGTTTCATCCCGCTTGTTGTTCTCATCCATGGCTAACCGTCATGGCGCAGCGATTAGCAATCTCTCTAACCTAAGGCCAGTGCAACAAGCGCGGTGCTTTCGCTGCAGACATTTCGCTGCTTCAGGCAGCCACATGGCCAAAATTTTTGAAATGTTACAGGAATTTCTAGCCTAGGACTACCCCTTCGTGGCAGCACTATTCTAGCGAAAGCCACCACCTTTCTAATTCAACTCCAACACATCCTGCATGTCGTAGCGGCCGTTCTCTTTACCCGCGACCCAGCGCGCCGCGCGCACCGCGCCTTTAGCAAAAGTCATGCGGCTAGAGGCCTTATGGGTAATTTCGATGCGCTCGCCTTCGGTGGCAAACATCACCGTGTGCTCGCCGACGATATCGCCCGCGCGAACGGTGGCAAAGCCGATCTCTTTATCGGTGCGCGGGCCGCACTGCCCCACCCGCTCGAACACGCCGTGCTCTTTTAGGTTCCGGCCCAGGCTATCGGCGATGACCTCGCCCATTTTGATGGCGGTACCAGAAGGCGCATCGACTTTATGGCGGTGATGGGATTCGATCACTTCAATATCGTAGCCTTCATCGCCCAGCGCTTTGGCGGCGGTTTCCAGTAGCTTCAGAGTCAAATTAACGCCGACACTCATATTGGGCGCGAACACCATTGCGACGTCATCACGGTAGCTATCCAACTGGGCCAGTTCATCATCGCTCATACCGGTAGTGCCAATCACAATACGCTTACCATGCTTGGCACAGAACGCCAAATTGGCCAGGGTCACCTGCGGTGCGGTGAAATCGATCAGCACATCGAAATCGTCCACGATGGCCTCCAGCGAATCCACCGCCACAACGCCGCGCTTGCCAACGCCTGCCAGCTCGCCGATGTCCGCCCCCGCGAGTGAACTGCCCGGTTCGACAATCCCCCCCGCCAGAGTGGCGTCTGCCTCCTGCTCGACAGCGTTTACCAATGTACGGCCCATCCGGCCAGCGACGCCTACGATGGCAACTCGGGTCATGGAAACTCCTGTGCGTAGTATGTGGGTGCATCAATGTAGAAAGACTGTTTGGAAGTGATTATAACAGACCCATCACCCGGTTCGACGCGGGGGCGCGCTCAGTTTTCCCAAATGATGACCAGCGCTTCGTCACCGGCAATACCCACAAGCTGCCGCTCCACGACACCTTCCAATTCGTCCAGGTGACCTTCCTCCAGCGTTTCGATCGCCACCGTCAACGCCTCGTCATCGGCGCGCATCAGGCAAGTGCCGGAAGCAAAGGTGATTTTCGCCTTCTGCTCCACGCGTTCGACCTCAAACTCATTCGCCCAGTGCTTGCACAAGCGATTAATCAAGCGCTCGCCAGAGGGCGTCGCGATTTCAGCACGGGATAGCGGCATGCGGCTTTCTCCAGAGAAATGACAGATGAGTATCGACTAGCCTAATCCGCCCAGCCATCAGTGCCAAGCAGCGTTTTCACCCTGGGCGTAACGCGGCGCTCAGAGGGTTGCCCTATCGACAGCTTCCAGCGCTTTCGCGCTAACAACCCCGTTGCGTATAGAGGCTAAACGTATAGCATCGTTTAATAATTCACGCTTTGTTAAGGCAGCCCGCAGCTTATCGTCGAAGAGGCCATTTAAGCCGCCGCCCTTCCATGGCGGCCAGCGCCACCCCGCTTAACATCAGTGGGAGTGCCAGCAGGAAAGCACTCGAGACAGGTATCCCGAACAGCATCCAATCCGCCAATACGGGCCAAACCAGGGCAATGTACTCAAAGGGCGCCAGGCGGGACGCCTCCGCGTAGCGTAACGCCAGCGTCATCGCGATATGCGCCGCCCCGCCAAACAGGCCGGAGAGCACCAGCAAGCCAAACTCGGCCGGGCTAAGCACCGCCCAGCCTAAAGGCAGCGTTGCCAGACCCGCCAACGACGACACCAGAATAAAATAAAACGCGATAGAACCTGCCGTTTCCGTGCGTGAAATCCGCCTGACGGTCAACAGCGCCCCAGCCGTCAACAAAGCGCTGAGCGCGCCTAGCGCATAGCCTGCCACCTGGCCATGCGCGCCATCCGCGCCGAGCCCTGGCAACACCAAGACCGCCATCCCCGAGAGCGCCAGCACAATGGCCCCTGCCCGATAGAGCGAAAACCGCTCACCCAGCAGCAAGATCCCACCGATCGCCATGAACACGGGTGTCAGTTGAGCGAGCAGCGTGGCCTCGGCAACCGGCAATAGCGCGACCGCCGCAAAGGACGCAAACATGGCCGCCGCCCCCAGCCCAGAGCGCAGGGCATGACCCAGCTGGCGACGCGTCGCCAACCCCCGGGGAAACTCCCGCCGCAGGGCAAGAAACACCACAATCGGCAACAGCGCAAACAGCGAGCGGAAAAACACCGACTGGCCGACCGGTACGGCATCACTAACCGCCTTGATGCTCACCAGCATGCCGGTAAACAGCAGACCGGACAGAACCCTGAGCAAAATCCCTCTGGCGGGCCTGTCCTGGAGATTATCCATTACGTTCGACACTCCCTAAACGGCAAAAACCCCCGGCGAACCGAGGGTTTTGAACTTAACATCCAACTTCTGGCCATTATCCCAGAGCTACGGCTTCATCTCTTCAAAAAACTTCTTCACGCTGTCGAAGAAGCCGGTTTTCTTGGGTGAGTGATGGCTGTTGCTACCTTCCAGGCTTTCTTGGAACTGGCGCAGCAGATTTTTCTGTTCCTCGCTGAGCTTGACGGGCGTTTCCACCACGACTTTGCACAGCAGGTCGCCAGAGACGCCACCGCGAACCGGTTTAACGCCTTTACCCTTGAGCCGGAACATCTTGCCGGTTTGGGTTTCCGGCGGAATCTTCAGCTTCACTCGGCCATCGAGCGTCGGCACTTCCAGTTCACCGCCCAATGCTGCATCGACGAAATTAATCGGCACGTCGCATTGCAGGTGCTTGCCGTCACGCTGGAAGATATGGTGCGGCTTGATGGCCACCTGGACGTACAGATCGCCTGGCGGGCCACCATTGATACCGCTTTCGCCTTCCGCGTTCAGGCGGATACGGTCGCCGGTATCCACACCCGGTGGAATCTTAACCGACAGCGTCCGGGTCTCGCGCACGCGCCCTTCGCCGTTGCACTTATGACACGGCACTTTGATGTGCTGGCCTGAGCCATGGCAGGTCGGGCAGGTTTGCTGCACGGCAAAAAAGCCCTGCTGCATACGCACCTGGCCGTGGCCATGACACGTCGGGCAGGTATCTTTGCTTGAACCCGGCTCGGCACCACCACCATCACAGCGATCGCATTCAATGTGACGCGGCACACGGATGTCGACCGTGGTACCGGCAACCGCGTTTTCCAGGTCCAGTTCCAGGTTGTAGCGCAGGTCAGAACCGCGCGCCGGGGCATTGGGACCACGACGACGTCCGCCGCCACCGCCGAAAATATCGCCAAACACATCGCCGAAAATGTCGCTGAAATCGCCAGCGCCACCGCCGCCGAAACCGCCGCCACCAAAGCCTCCGCCCTGGCCGTCTACACCGGCATGACCAAACTGGTCATAAGCCGCGCGCTTTTCACTGTCGGTCAGAATTTCGTAGGCTTCCGACACTTCGCGGAATTTTTCGGCCGCGGTATCGTCTTCCGGGTTGCGGTCGGGGTGATATTTTTGCGCAAGGCGACGGTAGGCCTTCTTGATCTCTTTCTGATCGGCCCCTTTGTCGACACCCAGGATTTCGTAATAATCGCGTTGGGACATGGGTCCTACGCCTCTTGGTTAGCTACGCATTAACTGCACATTTAACTATGTATTTTTAACTACACATTAAGCTTCGTGCGTCTTGGACGTGGAAACAGCAACGCGGGAGTCGCCCCCCGCGTCACCGCTTGCCTTGTCAGAAAGAGCGCTTACTGCTTTTTCTGATCATCGTTGACTTCTTCATACTCGGCGTCGACCACGTCTTCATCGGGCTTGGTGTTGGCCTGCTCGGCACCTTCCTCACCCTGCTGCTCAGCGCCCTCTGCCTGCTCGGCGTACATTTTCTGCGCCAGCTTGCCAGACGCTTCGGTAAGCGCGTCGAGTTTTTGCTGAATCAGCTCTTGGTCGTCGCCCTTGGTAGCTTCTTCCAGCTCGGTGATCGCGGTTTCGATGGCCTGTTTCTCGTCATCGGTCGCTTTATCACCGGCTTCTTCGAGCGTTTTACGCGTGGCGTGAATCATGCCGTCCGCTTGGTTACGCAGCTGCACCAGCGCTTCGAATTTTTTATCTTCGTCCGCGTGGGCTTCAGCGTCGCGTACCATCTGCTCGATTTCGTCATCGGTCAGACCGCTGGAGGCCTTGATGACAATCGACTGTTCCTTGCCGGTCGCCTTGTCTTTCGCGGAGACGTTCAGGATACCGTTGGCATCCAGATCGAAGGCGACTTCGATCTGCGGCACGCCGCGCGGCGCAGGCGGAATATCGGCAAGATCAAAACGACCCAGCGATTTGTTCTGCGATACCTGCTTACGCTCGCCCTGCACGGCGTGGATGGTAACCGCCGTCTGGTTGTCATCCGCCGTGGAGAAGGTTTGCGTCTTCTTGGTCGGGATGGTGGTGTTTTTCTCGATCAGCGGCGTCATCACGCCACCCAGGGTTTCGATACCCAGGGTCAGCGGCGTGACGTCCAGCAGCAGTACGTCTTTCACGTCACCGCCCAGAACGCCGCCCTGAATCGCGGCACCCACGGCCACGGCTTCGTCTGGGTTCACGTCTTTACGTGCATCCTTGCCGAAGAACTCAGCGGCTTTCTGCTGGACCATCGGCATGCGGGTCTGGCCGCCGACCAGGATGACGTCATCGATTTCAGATGCCGACAGGCCAGCATCTTTCAATGCCACTTTGCACGGCTCCATTGAGCGCTTGACCAGATCGTCGACCAACGATTCCAGCTTGGCACGCGTGACCTTGACGTTCAGGTGCTTCGGACCGGTGTTGTCGGCCGTGATGTAGGGCAGATTGACGTCGGTCTGCTGAGCACTGGAAAGCTCGATCTTGGCTTTCTCGGCGGCTTCTTTGAGACGCTGCATGGCTAGGTTATCGCCTGACAGGTCAATACCGCTGTCCGACTTGAACTGGTCTACCAGATAGTTGATAAGCGCCAGGTCGAAGTCTTCACCGCCCAGGAAGGTGTCACCGTTGGTGGCCAACACTTCAAACTGGGTTTCGCCATCAACATCAGCAACTTCGATGATCGAAATGTCGAAAGTACCGCCGCCCAAGTCGTATACCGCGATGGTTTTATCACCGCGTGACTTGTCCATGCCATAGGCAAGCGCTGCCGCAGTCGGCTCGTTAATGATGCGCTTGACGTCCAGGCCGGCGATGCGGCCCGCATCTTTGGTGGCCTGGCGCTGGCTGTCGTTGAAGTAAGCCGGCACAGTGATAACCGCTTCGGTGACGGTTTCACCGAGGTAATCTTCTGCCGTCTTCTTCATTTTCTTGAGCACTTCCGCGCTGACCTGCGGCGGTGCCATTTTCTGGCCTTTCACTTCTACCCAGGCATCACCGTTATCGGCTTCGGTGATTTTATACGGCACCATCTTGATGTCTTTCTGGACAACGTCATCTTTAAAACGACGACCGATCAGACGCTTGATAGCGTAAAGCGTATTTTCGGGGTTGGTCACCGCCTGGCGCTTGGCGGCCTGACCAACGAGCGTTTCACCGTCTTCGGTGTACGCAATGATGGACGGCGTGGTGCGGCCGCCTTCTGCGTTTTCAATAACTTTTGCACTGTCGCCATCGAGCACCGCTACACAAGAGTTTGTGGTGCCCAAATCAATACCAATAATGCGTCCCATAATAAGAACCTCGTATTCGGTTGTTTCAATACATCAAACTGGTTGCAGGATTTCCCGCAGGGTTGCCCCTTTATTTGGGGGCCACCTGAGACTTTTCAAGGCCCTTTTTAGGCCTTTAATGCACTATGACTCACTCGCTTTCTGACTCACCACGACCATGGCAGGGCGAACCAGACGCCCATTCAGCAAGTAACCTTTTTGCATGACTTCCATGACTGTATTCGGATCCTGCTCAGGGTTCGGCACCATCGCCATGGCTTCGTGAACCTGCGGATCAAACGGCTCGCCCTGAGGCTCAATGCTTTCAACACCAAACTTGCTCAGCACGTCGAGCTGCATCTTCAGGGTCATCGAAACCCCTTCGCGATGAACCTCAGAGGCATCTTCCTGCATCGACTCAAGCGCTTTTTCCAGGCTGTCGATCACCGGCAGAAGCTCTTTAACAAACTTTTCCAAGGCGAATTTGCGTGCTTTTTCAGCTTCATGCTCCGCGCGGCGGCGCACGTTTTGCGTTTCAGCAGCTTCTCTTAGCGACTGATCCTTGGCTTCAGCCAGGCGCTGTTCCAGCTCTTGTACCTGAGCCGCCAGCACATCGACTTCAGCCTCATCCTCGACACGGTCGACGACAGGTTCTTCGTCGTTAATAAGGCCTTCCAGCTCACCTTCAACCAAGCGATCTTCAGATGCTTGCTCTGGCGTCTCGGCTTCCTGTTCCTGGCGAGCCAGCTCATCATCCAGTGGAGTTTGCGGTTCTTTTGCCATGCCTTGCTCCTGCATCGTTCAAGAGGCGTGCGGTACGCCCAAAGAGTAAATAGCAACGTAAATTGGCTCTGCACGGTATATGGGGATCATAAAAGCCATCTCAAGTGGGCATTGAAGCGCGTTTTCGACTACTGTATAAAACAACAATACTCAGACACGTTGACTGCGCTCGTCCCGCTGCGCTTCAGGAGGCCCTCATGCTGACCCAGCTTGCCATTCGAGATTACGCGATCGTTGAGCACCTGGAACTCGACCTGACCCATGGCATGACCGCCATTACCGGCGAGACTGGGGCAGGCAAATCGATTCTGCTGGGCGCACTGGGCCTTTGCCTGGGCGAACGCGCCGACGCTGGCAGCGTGCGTCACGGCAGCGAGCGTACTGACCTCTCGGCACGGTTTGATATTCAGCAGTTACCCGCGGCAAGCGAGTGGCTAAGCAGCCGCGAACTTCCAAGCGATGAATGCCTGTTAAGGCGGGTGGTAACGGCAAGCGGACGCTCCAAAGCATGGATCAATGGCCAACCGGCCACCATCAGCGACCTCAAATCGCTGGGGGAACACCTGGTCCAGATACACGGCCAGCACGCCCATCAGGCGCTGATGCGCGAAGAAACTCACCTCGCGCTGCTGGATGATTATGCGAGCCTGCGCGACACCGCTCAGCAGCTTGCCGAAACGTACCGCGACTGGCGTACCGCCAACCGTCGCCTCAAGCAGCGCAAGGAAGCTGGCAGCGAGGTGGAAGCCAAGCGGCAGTTATTGCGTTATCAGGTAGAAGAACTGGATCAGTTGGGCCTTGCGGAAGGCGAACTGCAAACCCTGGAGGAAGAACAGCACACGCTGGCCCACGCCGACGAAACACTGCGCGAAACGCAGTTTGCCGCTGACTGCTGCGCAAGCGACGAAGGCGGAGCGCTGTCACTGCTTAATCAGGCTTATTCACACTTAAGCGCGTTGCCGGGCAGCGACAGGGGCACACTATCCAACACCCTGGCGATGCTCAGCGATGCGCGCATTCAGATCGAAGAGGCCGCGGGCGAACTCAATCGCCTCGCCAGTACCACCGAGCTCGACCCCGAGCGCCTGGCGTGGGTGGAAGATCGCTTAACCGACGTGCATCGTATTGCCCGCAAGCACCACGTGGCGCCGGAAGAGGTCTGCGCGCTACATGCCGAGCTAAGCCGTGAAGTCGCCGAACTGGACAACAGCGAGAACGACATCGAAGCCCTGGGCGCCCAGGTAGCGGAACTTCGCGAGCGCTATCGACGCGACGCCAAGCATCTGAGCGAGGGACGCCAGAAAGCCGCCGTTCGTCTGGGCAAAGAAGTCCAGCAGCAGCTAAGTTTTCTGGCCATGGGCAAAGCACGCTTTGAAGTGCAGGTCACACCCCGCGACACCCCCGCGGCGGAGGGCCTCGACCAGGTTCAGTTTCTAATCAGTGCTAACCCCGGGCAGCCCGCAAGACCGCTCACTAAAGTCGCCTCTGGCGGCGAGCTTTCGCGCATCAGCCTGGCCATTCAGGTCGTCGCCGCATCTCACTCGACCATTCCAAGCCTGGTATTTGACGAGGTGGATGTGGGGGTTTCCGGGGCCACCGCGGAGATTGTCGGCCAACTGCTGCGCAAGTTAGGTGAAAACGGCCAGGTAATGACCGTCACTCACCTGCCCCAAGTGGCTGCCCAGGCTCACCAGCACCTGCACATTGAAAAACATGCGCGACGCGATACGACTTTGACGCATATGGCTTTGTTGGATGAACAGGGCCGAGTAAGCGAACTGGCCCGCATGCTGGGCGGCGTCACACTTTCCGATCAAACCCTCGCCCACGCCCGTGAAATGCTCAATGCCAGCCAGCGCCCACCGCACTAACAATAACGGTTTGCGGAACTAATCGAGCTCGGTGTTTATTTTACGCACACGAAAACGCCTCCAAGCTGCATGACATTTGAGTCAGACAGCCTGAAGGCGTTAGGTGTTGCGTCAAAGCCTAGGCTAGGGCGTATGCCCTATTTTCTATTAGTCGGCCCGCTGTCCTGGCGCGTTACGTCCGATCCTCGAGGGCGTACGTACAACACCAAGGCATGGTCAACTAATTCGTAGCCGTGCTCCTCAGCGATTTCTTGCTGGCGGCGCTCAATGATCTCGTCGACAAACTCGACGATTTCACCGCTTTCCAGGCACACCATGTGGTCATGGTGGTCCTCTTGCGTCATCTCGAATACCGCATGGCCGCCATCGAAATTATGACGAATAACGAGCCCCGCCGACTCAAACTGAGTCAACACACGGTAAACAGTTGCCAGCCCCACATCTTCACCCGCATCTATCAGTGTTTTATACACTTCTTCTGCGCTAAGGTGGTGCTGACCCGATGCAGTTTCGAGAATCTGCAGGATTTTGACACGCGGCAGGGTAACTTTCAGCCCGGCTTTACGTAATTCATGGTTCTTATCGGCCATGGTTGCTCTTCGCAGTAACAGGTTAGGTCAGGTATGATCGCCCGAAACCACGATAGTGAAGAATAGGCCCAAATGCAAAAATTGACTCGAATCATCACGCTCTCCGTCTCCATTGCCGTTATCAGCGGCTGTAGCTACGTCGGCGTGTACAAACGCGACATCCCCCAAGGCAACCTGGTCACCGAGGAAATGGTCGACCAATTGCAACCGGGGATGACCCAAGAACAGGTGACCTATGTGATGGGCCGCCCGCTGCTTGAGGCGCCCTTTGATGCTCGCGAGTGGGATTATGTGTTCCGGCTCGACAAAGCCTACTCAGGAGTTGAGCAACGGCGTGTCACGCTGACGTTTGATGACCAAGGGCGGCTTGCCGACATTGACCAGGAAGGTGATCTATCAGAAGAGATTCCTCTCGACGCCGAAGAGATTCGGGGGCCTGCAACTGACACCGCCGATCCGTCTCAAACGACGCCTGACGATCAGACGCAGAACCCATCATCAAGCTCAGGTGCAGCTCCCACCGCTCAGCCTTAACCGGTACCCCCGCTCGCCTGGCGTTTTGCGCGTTCACGGCGAGCGGCTTTAGGGTCGACAAGCAGCGGTCGGTACACTTCAATACGATCACCCGGTGCTACTTCATGTCGCGCCGGGTCTCGTAGTGCCTGACCGAAAATACCCAAGGGTGCATCGTCAAAAGTCTCGCAAGGCAGCTCGGGGAACAGGCGGGGCAAATCTGCCAGGACGACGGCTTCACGGGCCGTCGTCCCCGGCGGCACGCTTAGTGCAACCAAGCGTTGTTTGTGCGGAAGACCAAATGCCACCTCGATGGCAAAAGTGTCATCGACCATGGATCTCGTCGGCACGGCGGGTGAAGGCATCAACAAGCTGCCCGGCAATCTGCTGGAACAACCTGCCGAACGCCATGCCTAACAGTCGATTGGCAAATTCAAACTCCATGTCCAGACTCACCTTGCAAGCACCATCGCCCATGGGTATGAATTGCCAGCGCCCTTTCAAGCGCTTGAAAGGGCCGTTCACCAAGGACATTTCGATGCGCTCGGGCGCATGCAGATCGTTACGGGTAGTGATCGATTGCTCGACGCCAGCGCGCCCCAGCGTCATTTCGCCGATTAAATGATCGTCGTCATGCTCTAGCAAGCGCGCTCGCCGGCAACCTGGCAGGAACTCTGGATAGCGTTCGAAGTCGTTGACCAGATCGAACATTTGTTTCGGGGTGTGCCGCACCAAGGCGGAACGATTGACGGTTGGCATTGACCTCTCCGCTGACTTCACAGTGCCCAAAGCGTATCATGGGAATCATAGTTAAGACCTTGAATGGTATCACGCCTCCCCACATAACGAAGGGGGTGTCACAGACAGATCGAATATGAGGTTTCATGGCCACGAAAAAAGGTAAGAGCAAAGGCCCTACCAGCCACATTATCGCCCAGAACAAAAAGGCACGCTTCGAGTATCATATCAATGAAACCTTCGAAGCAGGCCTTTCGCTGGCAGGATGGGAAGTCAAAAGCCTTCGCGCAGGCAAAGCACAGCTCACTGACACCTATATTTTAATTCGCAATGGCGAAGCATGGCTGCTGGGCAGCCATATCATGCCGCTGAATACCGCCAGCACCCATGAAATCGCTGACCCTACTCGCACGCGAAAATTGCTCCTTCATCGCAAAGAAATCGCCAAGCTGTTTTCGGTGACCCAGGACAAGGGCCACACCTGTGTGCCGCTAAAACTTTACTGGAAGCGCAACAAGGTCAAGTGCGAGCTTGCCCTGGTGACCGGCAAGAAAGTCCACGATAAGCGGGCCACCGAGAAGGATCGCGACTGGAATCGTCAAAAAGGCAGGATCATGCGGGAACATAACAAGGCATAACTGGTCAATTTCAGGTGAGCACGTTAGAATGCTCAGGTAACTAAGGGGGCGACATGGTTTCGACGCCGGTGACAACCCCTGCGGTGCATGCCGAGAGCGTGATGTATCTCGTAAATACCACATCACGACAAATAGTCGCAAACGACGAAAACTATGCTCAAGGCGCGCTAGCAGCTTAAACCCTGTTAGCTTCTTGTCTGGCCCCAAGGCGATGTGCCTATTCATCGCTGAGGGGATACGAGCTAAAAATGATAGGACCGCGGTTGGCGGTGTCTTCTCGTCAATCGTTAAACCTTAGAAGACTCGCAAGGCTGAATCCTGATCGTCGGAGTCAGCCGAGCTAAATCAAAAGACGAAATCTAAGCATGTAGAGCCAATGGGCGAGTGCTGGCGGACGCGGGTTCAATTCCCGCCGCCTCCACCACCTATCTAAATTCAGATGCTTCCACATCGGTCTGAATGATTTAAAAAAGCACGCTTGACTGAACCGCACCCTAATCGCTGGATATTCGTCCAACGATTAGGGTGTTTTTCATGGTGTGATGTACGCACTTTATCCCACGGGCACCTACAGGTGTGTAGGCACAAGACTGGCGATACGCCGTTTGCAAGGCGCCCGCCACCATAAGAGAAATGTGGCTTGCGGGGTTATATATCCCCGTCAGCTACCGCCTTCAGCTGACCAAGCTCTTGTTGTTGAACGCTAGGGAGTCGATAGCTACCCAGCCGAAAAACACCGCGCAACAACGTATCATTGCCTACCGAGAGGTTGTTCGTTGCGACGATGAAGCGCAGATGTCGCCGCGATATTTTGACCTGCTGGCTGGCCGTGTAGCTTGGGTTATTAGCAATCTTGCGCAGCGTGGCGAGCGCCATGCCAATCGACCAGCTGCAGAAACGGCGAATGCCGACCTCGCAAGCCGGAATGCACAGCGTGTAGTCTTGCGCCAGGCGCAGATGATGATGGGCGACAGCCACCAGGAAGCGA
>JAIVHM010000148.1:57581-60674 GCA_020201095.1 Halomonas sp.
TTCCAATGGGTCTTGTATCAGGCCGGTATCGCATAATTCTTGGGAGAACTTCTGCGCGGCGCTTGGGTCATTTAGCCCTGCCAGCAGCCGCCGATAGTGGGCGTCTTTATCGTCGGGCGCCATGGCGGTGCTGTCTTCCACGGTGTCGGCAATCCGGCACAATAGATAGGCATTGGTGATCGCCGGACGCAGGGCTACCGGCAACTGCGGTATGGTGAGAGCAAACGTCCGGGAGACACCGGGCAGTAACCGGTTCTGTAGAGCAAGCGAGGCAGGCCTCATGGCAGCAGCATCTCCGATGTCGGAAGCAGGTGTTTCCCCCGCTCAAGCCAGATCATATTAAATGCCTCCGCTCTACCGGGATTGACGTGAAAAAGGTTATGGGCGATAACAAGGCCGCAAAGTTAAAAGCGTACCGGCCTGGCTATCGACCTGCAACGGCTGATGCCAATATCAGCAACCCGGTGGGGACGACGTCAATCTCTTTACATCAACAGGGCGGTCACTGCCCTTGAGTACCTTTATGATCCAAGTTCACCATCTGGAAAAATCTCGCTCGCACCGCATCTTTTGGTTGCTGGAAACGCTGGCGCTTGATTATGAAATCATCACTTATCCGCGTGATGATAAGACCGAACTCGCCCCCGAGTCACTCAAGCGCGTCCATCCCCTCGGTAAGTCGCCGATAATTACCGATGGAGATATCACCGTGGCTGAATCCGGTGCGATTATCGATTACCTGCTGAGTCGCTACGGTGAGGGTCGTTGTCAGCCAGATGCTGACGATACCGCAGAATGGGCGAATTACCGCTACTGGATGCACTATGCGGAAGGCTCGTTAATGCCGCTGCTCACCATGCGCTTGGTGTTCTCACAATTGCCGAAACACTCGCCGTGGTTGATTAAACCAATTTCCAAGGGCATTAGTGACGCAGTGAGCAAGCGGCTAATCGGGCCGCAGCTCCGTGACCATTTAGCGATGATAGAAAGTCATTTGCGTTCGCGTCAGCAGTTTTCCACGGCATGGCCAAGCGGTGCTGATGTGCAAATGAGCTTTCCCTTAAAGGCACTTTCGATAACAAAATCCCTCAAACATTATCCCGCTACTGAGGCTTTTGTCGCGCGTATTGAGGCTGATTTAGCTTGGCAGCGAGTCGTCGAGCGGGTCGGTCCGCTAACGCTGCCTGGTTAGCCGTACGCGTCGAGTCATGGTGTCGTGGTCATGACAATGACCACGATTTTGAACATGGTTTCGCTTTCAACAAGAGCCCGCGTTACATAGTTGGTTGCGGCTTTTTATGCGTAAAGGCATTAATCCAGGAAAACAACTTATTGAATTTCAAGCAGGGTTAACTCCCGCCATATCAAAGGGAATTTTTTAAAATCAATCACCTACGAGTACTTTTTATTATTAATCCCTTACCCAAAAGTTAGCATGGCTTTAGCGCGGGCAGCTGAGATCACCTTCTTCACAATGTGCATGCTCGCGCAGCTTCTCGGTGCGCTGTTTTGTCAGCGATGCAAGACATTCGTTACGAATCATGGGCTGTGCGCTACCGCCTTCCACACCGCTGCTTTCAAGCGCGCATTCGGCATCACGAAACGTGATCCAGGCCCGCTGGGCTTCTCGCAGCTTTTCAAGCGTTGCTGGACTTGCCTCCAGTTTGCTAACAAGCATCTGATACGCTTCGTTAAGCTCACCATCGACTGATTGATACGCCTGTGCGGAACATTCCGTTAACGCTAATTGCGTACTCGCGTTATCGCACCCCTCGTCTGCGGTTACCATACTGCTCGAAACCAAAAGCCCCATCCCCAGCAGGCGTGAGAATGAAGCCATTGTGATTGATAAAGGCCAATAGGGCGTCATGGATCTACTCTTCACAGCTTTATTTTCACCCATACAAGCAAAGCGCTGGCATTTCTGCCAGCGCTTTTTCACAATGCTAGACCTACCAGTCAGCATAGGTTCGCTTTAATAGTAAATATCAGTGCGCCAGCATTTCCTCGACGATCTCATCACCATCCAGTGCTGAGGGATAGTACGTCGGCCAGTTAGTGACTTCTTCTAGCAGCGCTTCGCGGTCATCGCCCCAATAGAGGTGGAAGTGGGATGCATCGGTGGGATAAATGCTGTGATCGCTAAATTGAATATATTGCGGCAGGTCGTCAGATGCCTCTTCAAGTTCGAAGATAAAACGCACCCCCCGGTTGCCAGCCTCGTAGGTTAATATCTCATAGCCATCGTATTGATATTCTCCCGAACGCTGCTCCCCATCCTCATGGAAAGTGACGTTTTGTCCTTCAATCACGATACGGTTCACGCCCGTTTGGTACCCCGTATCGTAATACGCCTTGTACTCTTCAGCCGTTTTGTCGCCTTCTGAGGCTTTATGCGCAAAAACCTCGTCAAGCGTACCGTCTTCCAGGTAGGGGTAGACGGACTGCCAGTCACCCTCCCAGTCTGAAAGAGGGCGATCCTTTACTTGATCATCGTCAAAGTAGCCTTCATAAATATCGCTGTCATGGCTGTGGCTGTGGCTATGGTCGCGGTCGTGGTCGTGGTCGTGGTCGTGGTCGTGAGCATGGTCATGATCGTGCGAATGGTCATGGTCATCAGCCTGCACACTTTGAATACCTGCAATGAGCAAGGCACTTAGCGCAACGGCACTCGCTTTTTGGCGATACGTCATCAACATGTCGATATACTTCCTCTGCAAAATCACAAGACTGGAATGTCGAAACAAAAGATAAGTTATAACATAACAAACGTCAATTGCCCGGATGGGTTTATCTCCTATATAAAATGCTAGGCGAAAACCGATACTCTCCGCTATGTTATGCCAGCGCCTGACGCTTGCAGGCCAACATCGGAAGGAAAACGCAACATGCTGCATGCTTTAAGCTTATTGGTGGGGATAGGCTTTTTGACCCTGGGCGGAGAAGCCCTGATACGCGGTGCCGTGGCAGGCGCGCGACGGGCAGGTGTCTCTCCTTTGTTGACCGGGTTAGTGATTGTAGGGTTTGGCACCTCAGCGCCCGAGCTGGTGGTATCGATCGACGCAGCCATCAACCAACAGCCAGATATTGCCG
>JAIVHM010000203.1 GCA_020201095.1 Halomonas sp.
CTTTGAGGCGATTTTGATTGCCGTCATGGCTGCCTCGGCGCTGGTGATGCTGTTGCCGCAACCCAAGTTGGATACCCGCCCGCTGACCAAAGAACGGCTGACCCCACTGATTTATCTGGCGATGTTCGTGATCGGCATTTACGGCGGTTTTATTCAGGTCGGCGTGGGCGTGCTGTTTATCATCGTGCTGTACCGCATGCTGAAAATCGACCTGGCTCAGGTCAATGTTTTCAAGGTACTGATTATTCTCGTCTACAGCCTCCCCGCCCTGGCGATGTTCATGTGGTTTGACCAGGTGCGCTGGAGCTACGGGCTACTGTTGGCGGTGGGCAGCATGACCGGCGCCTGGCTGGCGGTAAAGGTCAACATGAGCCCGCGCGGGGCGATGTGGATCAAATACCTTACCTTGTTGATGATCGCGGCCATACTGCTGCGCCTGCTGTTTGGTTAAGTACCAGGGTCAATCAATCAGCAGCGCCGCTACCTGCTTCACGATATGCGCGCCAATGGGCAATGCCGAAGTCGCCGCCGGTGACGGCGCGTTGCCCACATTGAGCGTGCGTCGTGTGTTGACGAACAGGAAGTCATCCACCAGATTGCCATCTTTAGAGACCGCCTGGGCGCGCACCCCGGCCGGATAAGGCAGCAAGTCATCAGCGGTAAGGCTAGGGCAGTACTTTCTTACCAGCCCCAGGTAGCCGCGCTTGTAAAACGAGTTTTTCATCTCCGAAAGCCCCGGTCGAAAATGTTTGCCCAGCACCTTTAAAATCCCCGGATGGGTCAACATCTGGCCCATATCCGCAAGCGATACATCGCGTTTGCGATAGCCTTCGCGCTTTAAAGCCAGCACCGCGTTAGGCCCGACGGTCACGCTGCCGTCGATCATGCGCGTCAGGTGCACGCCCAGAAACGGCATCGCCGGGTCGGGAATGGGATAAATCAGGTGGTTCACAATGTGATTATGCTGCTCGGGCAATTGGTAATACTCGCCGCGAAACGGGCAGATCGTGAAGTCAGGCTTCTGCCCTAACATGCGGATTACCTTGTCTGCCATCAGCCCCGAACACGACACCAGATAGCGGCTGGTGTGCGTTTCCTTCCCGGTGCTCACCACCACCTCCTGGCGACGCTCCTCAAGCCCGGTCACCTCAGCGTCGTAGCGGATTTCACCGCCCAGGCGCTGAAAATCAGCGGCCATGGCCCGGGTCACCTGGGCGTAATCGACGATCCCGCTGGAAGGCACATGAATACCCGCTACGCCGCTGATGTTCGGCTCGCGCTCGCGCAACGCATCGGCTTCCAGCCATTCACGCTGCAGACCATTGGCCGCCGTCCGCTCCCAAAGCAGTAGCACGATTTCCTTCAAGGCAAAATTTAGCCTTTAAACTGCCCGGCGTGTAATACACCCCGGCATGAATCACACCACTGTTATGACCTGTCTGATGTTGTGCAGGGCCACTTTCTTTCTCGAGCACCAGCAGGCGTTTATCGGGGTAGGTCTGCTGGAGCTGCATTGCCGTGGACATGCCCAGGATACCGCCACCGATAATGATGAAATCCCACATCAATTTCTTCCTCCAGGCCAAATTGTTAACATTTCCTGATAATAGCCGTTATTCTTCTGGGGCCGATACTCTTTAGCCTTTAGCCTTTAACAGGGAGCCACACGTCATGGAGCCAGACGCCCCGCGTCAAAACCTCGCGATTCGCGCCTACCGGAAGCTCAAGCACGATATTATCCGCGGCAGCTTCGCGCCGGAACAGAAGCTGCTGATGAGCCGCCTCAAAGACGACTACGGGGTCAGCACCGGTCCGCTGCGCGAGGCGCTATCGCAGCTGGTGGCCGACCACCTTGTGGTGGCCATCAGCCAGCGAGGCTACCGCGTTGCCGCCATGTCACTTGCCGAACTCAACGATATTTACGATGCCCGCGCCCAGCTAGAAGGGCTCATTCTGCGCCTGGCCATCGAACGCGGCGACGATGACTGGGAAGCCGCCGTGCTCGCAGCAGCGCACCGGCTGGCCAAGGTCACCGCCATCAGCTCGCCGGATGAACTGCTTGACGGCTGGGATCTGCGCCACAAAGCCTTCCATACCGCCATCGCCAGCGGCTGCAACTCGCCGCATTTGCTACAAATGCGCGACACCCTGTTCAATCAGGTGGAGCGCTACCGCCATCTCTGGCTGCAGGAAACCGTTATGTCGCCCACAGCACTGGAACAAAAGCGCCAGGAGCATGCTTCACTGGTCGACGTTATCTTAGCCCGCGATGCAGATCGAGCGTCTATTTTGATGCGCGACCATTTGATGACCCCGGTTCCCATCATTACCCGTGTACTCAAGGCACGCGGCATCGAATAAATTCTGCGTTTTAAAAAAATGTAGATATTTTAAAGTAACGGCGATACATTGGCTGCCATATCACATCGATTGCAACCTTATTGCCGTGGTCGCTTGCGGGCGTCTACGGGACTTCACCAAGGAGTTCACATGACACACTTCAACTGGGACGACCCGCTGCTGCTTGAACATCAGTTGAGCGATGAAGAGCGCCAAATCCGCGACGCCGCCCACGACTACTGTCAGGAAAAACTTCAACCCCGGGTGCTCAGCGCCTTCCGTGAAGAGCGCTTCGACCGCGAGATCATGTTTGAAATGGGCGAGCTTGGCCTGCTGGGCGCGACCGTCTCCCCCGACTACGGCGGTGCAGGGGTCAACCACGTCGCCTACGGCCTGATTGCCCGCGAAGTCGAACGCGTGGACTCCGGCTATCGCTCCGCCATGAGCGTGCAGTCGTCGCTGGTGATGTACCCCATTGAGGCTTACGGTTCAGAAGCGCAGAAGCACAAATACCTGCCTAAACTTGCCAGCGGCGAGATGGTCGGCTGCTTTGGCTTGACCGAACCGGACCACGGCTCTGACCCCGGCTCGATGATTACCCGCGCCGAAAAGGTCGACGGTGGCTACCGCCTGACCGGCGCCAAAATGTGGATCACTAACAGCCCGATTGCCGATATCGCGGTGGTCTGGGCCAAGTCGGCCGCCCACGACAACCAGATCAAGGGCTTTATTGTCGAGCGCGGCGTGGACGGTTTCACTACACCGAAGATTGAAGGCAAGGTTTCACTGCGCGCGTCGATTACCGGCGAGATCGTGCTTGAAAATGCCTTCGTGCCTGAAGAGAACCTGCTGCCTAACGTTAGCGGCCTGAAAGGACCCTTCGGCTGCCTGAACAAGGCCCGCTACGGCATCGCCTGGGGCGTGATGGGCACGTCTGAATTCTGCTGGCATGCCGCCCGTCAGTACACCCTGGACCGCAAGCAGTTTGGTCGCCCGCTGGCCGCCAACCAGCTGATCCAGAAAAAACTCGCCGACATGCAGACGGAAATCACGCTCGGCCTGCAGTCAGCGCTGCAGGTGGGCCGCCTGATGGATAGCGGTAACGGTATTCAGGCGTTCTTTTAATCATCCTGTCTCGATGATTCGTTACTCATTAAAGGAGCCTCTATGGGCGAGCTGACCAAACCATTAGCCGGGATCAAAGTACTCGACCTATCGCGAGTGTTGGCCGGCCCATGGTGCGGGCAAATGCTGGCTGACATGGGGGCCGATGTGGTCAAGGTGGAACGCCCTGGCTGCGGTGATGACACCCGTCACTGGGGGCCTCCATGGCTTGCGGGCAGCGACGAGTCGGCCTACTACCTGTGTGCCAACCGCGGCAAACGCTCGGTCACGGTAGACATGGCAAAACCTGAGGGCCAAGCGCTCATCAAGCAGCTGGCCGCTGACAGCGACGTGGTGATCGAGAACTTCAAAGTCGGTGGCCTCAAGAAGTACGGCCTGGATTACGAAAGCCTCAAGGCGCTCAACCCTGGCCTTGTCTACTGCTCGATTACCGGCTTCGGCCAGGAAAGCCCCTACGCTCACCGGGCCGGGTACGACTTCATGATTCAAGCCATGGGCGGCATCATGAGCCTGACCGGCAAATCGGATGACGAACCGGGAGGCGGCCCGGTTAAAAGCGGCGTCGCCTTTACCGATATTTTCACCGGGTTATACGCCGCCAATGCGGTACTCGCCGCGCTATACCAGCGCCGCGATACGGGTATCGGCTGCCATATCGACATGGCGCTGATGGACGTTCAAGTCGGCGTGCTCGCTAATCAGGCCTTGAACTATTTAACCTCGGGCAACGTTCCCCAGCGGCTGGGTAACGCCCACCCCAATATCGTGCCTTACCAGGCATTTGCCAGCCAAGACGGCCATATGATCGTCGCCGTCGGTAACGACGAGCAGTTCAAGCGTTTTTGCTCGGTGCTCTCGCTGCCCGCTCTGGCTGACGACCCACGCTTCGCCACTAACGGCATGCGCGTTCAATATCGTGACCAGCTGGTGCCCGTGCTCGAAGCGGCGCTTGCTCAACGTACCACCGACGACTGGCTGGCGGCCTTTGAAGCCGTGGGCGTACCCAGCGGCCCAATCAACACCCTGGACCGGGTGTTCGACGATGCCCACGTCAAGGCGCGGGGACTTAAACAAACCTTGCCGCACGCCCAGGCGGGCCAGGTTGATCTGGTTGTAAACCCGTTTCGCATGAACGGTAAATCCATCAGCGCCAGCACGGCGCCACCCTATCTCGGCGAGCACACCGACGACGTACTGACCGATATTGGCATTACCGCTGAGCAGCGCAAGGCGCTGCGCGATGCAGGTATCATTTGATCCGAACCGGTTTCCCCCCAACGGTCTATTCGACGGTACTTTGACGCACCCCGCCGCATTCGGTACTGACAAACACTCGTCCAGGCATCTTTTGGCTTCAGTTCAGTCATCAACCCATTATTGTACAATACATATACAAAAGACTGACATAAAACCAATTTGTTGATAAGATTAACCTGCTATTGTGGCGGTTGAAATGGCAAAGTAGCGCTTGTACAGGTAGTGGACAGCCTGCTCTATCACTTTGACCAGGCGTGCCGGGTCAAAGCGATCGAAATGGCCAGTGCGCTCGATATGCCAACCGCACTCTCGATCAACTTTTTGCCCAACGCGGTATATGAACCCAAGGCATGCATTCAGGCAACCTTGGATGTTTCACAGCGCGTCGGCTGGCCAACCGACCGGTTGATCTTCGAGATTACCGAAACGGAGCGCGTGCGAGACCGACAGCATCTATGCAACATTATTGATGCCTACCGCTCGATGGGGTTCAGAACAGCCCTGGACGACTTCGGTAATGGCTACGCCAATCTAAACCTGCTGACGGACCTCCTTCCTGATAAAATCAAAATAGACCGTGAACTGGTGATGGACTGTGACCAGAATACTCGACGCCAGTCGTTGCTTCGCTCAATTATTCAACTGGCCGATGAACTAGAGATAAAACTGATTGCCGAAGGCGTGGAAACACACGCTGAAGCTTTGTGGCTTACGCGCGAAGGTATTCCCTGCCAGCAAGGGTTCTACTTTGCGCGACCGGCAGTGAATGCTCTAGCTGACGATAAAGCCCTAGAGCAGCGACTGATAGCGCTCCGTAAAGAATCACAGCAAGCCAGTTTGAAGGTACTCAATGACTAGTTCCGCCTCGTCTGACATTTATCAACTGCTTGCCAGAACTAGAAGCAACACGGAAAACGTCATAAAAGCGGCACCGCTGGGTATCTGTATTACTGACCCCCAGGGTCGTTTTGAAATGGTCAATCCGGCGTACTGTGATTTTTATGGTTATACCGAAGAGGAGTTATTGGGCCAGCCCTTCACGATTGTGTTTCCAGGCGCCCATCGCGATAAAATGCACGCATTAAACGATGCATTTCTTGCAGGCAATGAAAGTCATGAACTTCGCCAAGAATTGGAAGTGCGCCGTAAAAACGGCGAAGTTCGCACCATTATTACCGAAGCCGCACTTCTCGAAGGTGCTGATGGGCAACCGCGTAAAGTCACTTTTATTGTTGATATCACCCAGCGCAAACAGCTCGAGCAACGCCTTCAGCATGCAAACGAGCGCCTGCACTATCTCGCCCACCATGACGAGCTCACCTGCTTATTGAACCGCCGAGCTGGTTTGCAGCGCCTGGAGCAGGAGCTCAGCCGAAGCTCGCGTTATCGCAGTCCACTCAGCATTGCGATGTTTGATCTGGATAATTTCAAGGCGATCAACGATACCTACGGTCACGGCGTGGGCGACAACATTCTTCAAGAAGTAACCGCTAAAGTGAACGAGACACTGCGTGATACCGACGTTCAAATTCGCCTGGGCGGCGAGGAATTTCTGATCATCATGCCCGAAGTGGATGCCGACAATGCACGTCAGGCCATGGAGCGCGTGCGTAGTGCCGTTGCCCAAACAGCGTTTACCAAACGAGCCTTGACGGTTACGCTTTCTGCAGGCGTGGCAGGCTACGTTGAGGCCTCTACCACCCGGCTACTTGATCATGCCGATAAAGCCATGTATCAAGCTAAGCAGACGGGTCGCAATTGCGTTGTGGTCGCTTCATCCATGTAATCCTGCCTATCGCGCACCATGCGGAAACCTATCCCCATCAACCTAGGAGTTGAGCTATGAGTAATGCCGAGTTAAACGAGTTAAAAAACAAGTATGTGGCCGCAGGTGCTGCTAGCCCCGCCACCGCCTTTGCCGCACGCGCGGAAAACGCTGAAGTGTGGGACGCCGACGGCAATCGCTTTATCGATTTTGCCGGCGGCATCGGCGTATTGAACGTGGGCCACCGCCATCCCAAGGTCGTGGCGGCGGTAAAAGCCCAGCTCGACAAAGTCATGCATACCTGCCAGACGGTTATGCCTTATGAAGGCTATGTAAAAGTCGCCGAGAAGCTGAGCCAGATCGTCCCGGTTCGCGGTCACGCCAAGGTAATGCTGGCCAACTCGGGCGCCGAAGCGCTTGAGAATGCCATCAAGGTGGCTCGCGCGGCAACGGGTCGCTCCAACGTGATCTGCTTTGATGGCGGCTACCACGGCCGTACCTTCTACACCATGGCCATGAACGGCAAAGTCGCGCCTTACCAGACCGACTTTGGCCCGATGCCGGGCACCGTTTTCCGCGCACCTTACCCCGTGCCCTACCACGGTGTAAGCGAAGAAGAAGCCATCCGTGGCTTGAAAATGACGCTGAAAACCGACGCTAACCCTAAAGATACCGCCGCTATCGTGCTTGAGCCGGTACTCGGTGAAGGCGGCTTCTACCCAGCGTCTACCAGCTTCCTGACCAAGATCCGCGAGATCTGCGATGAGCACGGAATTTTGATGATCATCGACGAAGTACAGTCGGGCTTTGGACGTACTGGCAAAATGTTTGCCATCGAGCACAGCGGCGTTGAGCCAGACATCATGACCATGGCCAAGAGCATGGCCGACGGCATGCCGATCTCTGCGATCGTAGGCACCGACAAGGTAATGGATGCCTCTGGCCCCAACTCGCTGGGCGGCACCTACACCGGCAGCCCGACTGCCTGTGCAGCTGCGCTTGCGGTGATGGAAGTGTTTGAAGAAGAGCACATTCTTGAGAAGAGCCAGGCGCTGGGTGAAAAGCTGGCAAAACGCTTCAGCAGCTGGGAAAGCAAGTTCGCCTGCGTTGATAACGGCCGCAACATGGGCGCCATGGCAGCATTTGAGCTGGTATCGGACAAAACCGAGCGCACACCCAAGCCTGAATTGGCCGCGGCACTGTGCAAGAAAGCACGTGAAGAAGGGCTGATCCTGCTTTCCTGCGGCATGCACGGCAACACCATCCGCTTCTTGATGCCCGTCACCATTGAAGACAATGTACTCAACGAAGGGCTGGATATCATCGAGTCCTGCCTGGATTCGCTGACTTAAGCGTTATCTTTATATCAGACCAAAACGCCGCCCATTGGGCGGCGTTTTTATGTTTGCGTTAACGAGGCCTGCGGTCGCCCTCCAGAAAATTAACCGTAAAGACTGCTTTTCCGTGGGTCTCAAACGACCACTTCATGACATCGCTCAGCGCTGCCATCACCTCGTCGAACTCACCAAATACCTGGGTACTCATGCGGTTAGGGTGTACTTCCAGACCTGTCGCTTCCAGGCGTTTTACCACTTCTTTTACCACCGGCTTGAAATCATCGGCCAGCGGGTAATAGCTAAGCTGTACGGAAAGATACATAACGTCTCCTTACGCGGTGTGGGAAGACTGACGCGTCTTGGCCAGGCGATGCCAGGCATCCAGGATAGCATCGCGGGTTTCCTCAGGGTGCTCCATGGGGAACATGTGCGTGCCGGGAACACGGCAGACGGCCATCCCGAAGCGCTGCAAGCGCTTGATGCGTGACGCCGTCAGCAGGTCAGAGTTCTCTCCCGCTACAATCTCAATCGGCACGCCCACCCGACGTGGCATCCGGGTTAAGTGATCCGGTAAATGACGAAAAATCTCCACCTCAACACGCGGGTCAAACGTCAGCTCGGCGCTGCCGTCCGCCAACACACGCGTCCCTGCTTCAATGTAGTCGTTGAGCGCTTCATGGGTAAAGAGGCGAAACAAACCCCGGCGACGCAGAGCGCTCGCCATGGCCTCACGGCTTGGCCATACGCTGCGCCGCCCTTGGGTTTTACCCGCAGGCGTTACGCGGTCGACAAACCCTAATCGCTTGGCGGCTTTCATTGCCCAGGCATCCCGCCCCAGCATCAACGGCGGGTCAAGCATAATCACGCCACAGAAACGCTCAGGCTGTTTATCGGCGGCCATTGCCATCAGCGTCCCGCCCAGCGAGTGGCCAACGCCCAATAGTGGGGCATCCGTATCAGGCAAATAGCTCAGCAACTCATCCACCAGATTGCCCCAGTTATGGTTGACCGGGTAATCCGGATGGTGGCCCAGGCGATCCAACGGGTGCAAATCAAAGGACTCGGCTAGCGGATCAAGCAGGCTACGATAGCTCAAACCAGGAAAGCCATTGGCATGGGCAAATACTAAGCGAGGGCGTGACGAGGTATCAGCAGGCATGGCAGGGCTCGTGGTGAAGTCGATAAGTCGGTGGTAAGAAACCATCTATCATACATCTGTTTTAATTCACTCTGTGCCCAGCGTCAATGCGACAAAGATTTACCTGCTAATTAAAACAGCGACAGCTGACGAGGGCCGGTAACTCAAGGCGGCACGCCTCGAGGGTGGGCAAATCCTGAGCGTAGGTTTGCTCGGTACTAATCGATTTGCGCTCGCGGTGAGTTTTCACCGGGCGCTCGTCGCATCCCCAGCTAAGCTCATGCAGCCGCCGCCCGAAACGACCAAACTGCTCAACCAGTTCCGTAAGCGTGCGGGCGCGTAAATCAGCGCAGGTATGGATATCCAGCCCGGCCAGTTTTTCCGCCGTGCGCGGGCCAACGCCGTTGATTTTTTTCACTGACAGCTGCTGCACGAAGCCGTCCACCTCATCCGGCGTGATCACGCACAGGCCATCGGGCTTGTTCCAGTCGCTGGCGATTTTGGCCAGAAACTTGTTGGGTGCCACGCCGGCTGAAACGGTAATACCCACCTCGCGGCTGACCCGCTCGCGGATCGCCTCGGCCATGAGTGTCGCGCTGCCGTGATGCTGTGTGACCTCGGAGACATCCAGGAACGCCTCATCCAGGGAGAGCGGCTCGATAAGCTCAGTGACATCGCGATAAATGGCAAATACCTGCCGTGCGACGGTCTTATATTTGGCCATATCGCCGCGAATCACGGTTAAATGCGGGCAGCGCTTGAGCGCCTGGGCCATGGGCATCGCCGAGTGGATACCGAATTCGCGGGCGGGGTAGTTGCAAGTGGCGACCACCCCACGCTGCTCCACGCTGCCGCCAATCGCGATGGGAATATCGCCCAGCGCCGGGTTATCCCGCATCTCCACCGCCGCGAAAAAACAGTCACAGTCGCAGTGAATAATTTTGCGCACTGGCTAGCCTTTAAACTGTAAAAAAAAACAGCTTATCACATGTCAGGTACCGCAGAACGTCCGCAGTACCTGCTCGTTTTCTGTTGCCGGTGCTGCCAGTCGACGCGCTTCAACAGAGTCATCAAACGGCTTGGTCACTATCGCGAGTAGCGTATGGAACGGCATAAAATCACCCTCGACCGCGGCATCAATGACCTCTTGAACGCGATGATTGCGGGGAATCACCACCGGGTTGGCGCGCTGCATGGCGGCCAGGCGGTCAGGGTTTTGGCTAGCCACCTGGGCGGCTTGCCAGTTGCTGAGCCATTCGCCGAGCCCTTCAGGGTTCTGTGTTAGCGCCAGTAAGCCATCTCGGCGCTGGTCACTAGGGGACGCGGCATATTGCGTCAGCGCATCAAAGGTGGCGGTCATGTCCATCCGGCCTTGGTGCATCTGGCTTTCCAGCCCTTCCATCAACGCTTCGGCTTGGTCACTTTCTGCTTCCAGGCCGAGCTTATCGGCATGCAAGCGGCGCTGTTCGGCGTTAAATAACGTATCAAAATGGCGGATCGCATCGGTGGCTTTTTCGACCAGCGCATCGCCCTCACCGTTTATCAGCGGCAGCAGGGTCTCGGCGAAGCGGGCCAGGTTCCACTGGGCAATCGCCGGTTGATTGGCAAACGCATAGCGACGGCCTTCATCGATGGAGCTATATACCTTCTGCGGATCGAACTGTTCCATAAAGGCACAGGGACCGTAATCGATGGTTTCACCGGCAATGCTGCAGTTATCGGTATTCATCACGCCATGGATAAAGCCGACGCTCAGCCAGCGGGCAATCAACGCCGCCTGGCGGGCGACAACCGCCTCAAGCAGCGCCATGTAAGGGTCTTCAGCTTCAGCCGCGTCGGGGTAATGGCGTTCAATCACATGGTCCGCCAGGGCCTTGAGCGCCGCTTCATCCTGGCGGGCAGCAATAAATTGAAACGTCCCCACGCGGACATGGCTACTGGCCACGCGGGTGAATACCGCGCCGGGCTCGGGCAGTTGGCGTACTACGCGCTCGCCGGTGGTGACAGCCGCCAACGCCCGCGTAGTAGGAATCCCCACGGCGGCCATAAACTCGCTGACCAGATATTCCCGCAGTACCGGCCCGAGGGGCGAGCGGCCATCACCGCCGCGGGAAAACGGCGTACGCCCGCTGCCTTTGAGTTGCACATCCCGTCGCTTGCCATGCTCGTCGATTACTTCACCGAGCAGTAACGCACGCCCATCGCCCAGCTGCGGCACAAAGTTGCCGAACTGGTGGCCCGCGTAGCCCAAGGCACCGGGCTTAGCACCGGGCAGCAATTGGTTGCCGCTGAACCAATCGGCAAGCGTGGTGGCGTCTGGCATGTCTTGTGCGCCCAGCTCGCGGGCGAGCGGCGCGTTAAACGCGATCAGCTCCGGGTGAGCAACCGGCGTTGCCTGGCTGGCGACCCAGAGGGGTTCCGGTAAGGTGGCATAGCGATGTTCAAATGACAGCATGAGACAATCCACGAACTAACGAATAAAATATTTCCTGATACCCTAGCATTTTACTCAAGTAAACGCGCCTGCAGACAACGAACAGCCTCCTCCAGCACCGGCGTTAAGGGAGCACGCCATTGGTGGGTGAGCATGGCATCGGCGCGGGTCACGCCCAGGGAGAGCGAGGCAACGGGCATACCCCTTTCATGCGCCTCGCGGCAGAAGCGGTAGCCGGAATAGACCATCAGCGAGGTGCCGACGGCCAGCACGGCTTGCGCATTGTGCAGCCCCGCCTGGGCGGCGACCCGCCTCGCAGGCGGCACCACATCACCGTAATACACCACATCCGGTTTGAGGATGCCGCTGCAGCGCGGGCAGTCGAAAACCTTAAAAGCCGAAAAATCGGTTTCCAGGTCGGCGTCACCGTCCGGGGCATGGCCGGCATCCAGGGCAGCAAAACGCGGGTTGAGGTGCGCCATTTCGCTGTGCATGGCGTGGCGCATCATGTGGTAACCGCAGGTCATACAGCTGACGGTATCAGCCCGACCGTGCAGGTCGATGACTTTTTTTGAACCCGCCCGTTGATGCAGGCGGTCCACGTTCTGGGTCACCAACAGCTCCACATAACCCATGGCCTCCAACGCGGCCAGCGCCTTGTGCGCGCCGCTCACCTGGGCCCCGCTCAGCGCTTTGAAGCCGACCAGCGCCCGCGCCCAGTAGCGCTGACGCACCGCATGAGAGGCCATGAAGTCGCCGTGCTGAACGGGGGGCGAGCGCTTCCACTGGCCGTCCGCATCGCGATAATCAGGAATCCCGCTGTCGGTGCTCACGCCCGCGCCAGTAATAATCCACAGCTTTGGGTAGCGCGCGATAAAGCCCGCCAGTTCCTCGCCTGCCTGGGCTACGCTGCTGGTTATCTCCACTGCCTGCGTCAAATGTTCACCTCTAGGCAATTCTGCTCTCGTTAGACGATACTGTATGACAACGACAACGCCTACTATATGCCAAGCATTTTATCCGAGGAGTAACGTATGCAAGCGTCTAATCAACGGACGATGCAGGATCATGATGTCATTATTGTCGGCGGCGGCATGGTCGGCGCCGCGCTGGCGGCCCGCCTGGGCAATGCTGGTCAATCGGTCGGGCTGATCGAGCAAGGCGATGCCCCCACCGCCCCCGAGGGCGACTACGACCTGCGCATCTCATCGCTGAACGCGCGCTCGCTTCAGTTTATCAATGCCAGCGGTACCCAACTGCCCGAGGAACGCTGCTGCCACTTCCGGCATATCGATGTCGCCAACCAGGATGGCACAGGTCATTCGCTGTTTTCTGCCTCCGACAGCGACATGGAAGACTTCGGTGTCTTTATCGAAAACCGTACGCTCCAGTACGCCCTGTGGCAGCGGTTGGCCGAACTCCCCGGCGTCACCTGCTATATCCAGTGCGCCCCGATAAGCACCCTGGCCACGGGCGATGCACGCATGCTCGAGCTGGATAACGGCAAGACGCTAACCGCCGCGCTGATCGTGGGGGCCGATGGCGCGCGTTCCACCCTGCGGGAATTAGCCAGCATTGGCGTTACCCAGCACGATTACCACCAGCGGGCGCTGATCGTGAATGTGGAAACCGAACTACCCCAGCAGGATGTCAGCTGGCAGGTGTTTACCCCCACTGGCCCCATGGCCATGCTGCCACTGCCTGGCCAGCGCGCCTCCCTGGTGTGGTACGACAGCGATGGAGCCACCAAGGCGCGGGAACAGCTGGACGATGACGCGCTCATAGCCGCCATCGAAGACGCCTTCCCCGAGCGGCTGGGCAAGCTTACCCGCGTTGTGGCGCGCGCCAGCTTCCCCATCAAACGCCAGCACGCCAAGCGCTACATTGGCAAACGCCTGGCGCTGATTGGCGACGCCGCCCACGTGGTGCACCCGCTGGCAGGCCAGGGGCTGAACATCGGCCTGCACGACGCCGATACTCTGGCCGAGCTGATCATCCACGGCCGCGATCCCGGCGACTACATCGACCTGCACCGTTTTGAGGTTCAGCGCCGGGCCGCCAACCAGGCCATGATCGCCGCCACCGACAGCTTCCACCACCTGTTCACCGGCGCCAAGCCACTGCGCCAGCTAGGCGATCTCAGCCTGCATATCGCCGAGCGCATCCCGTTCGCCAAACGCATGATGATGCAGCAGGCCAACGGGCTGAATCCGTTTAAACGGCGCTAGCGCTCTGACAACGACTCATGTTCCACTTACTGTACAAGTTAGGCACATCAGCCTAGACTTGTACGGCTAGCTGTACACTGGGAGTGTTCCATGAGAATTGTATCGTTCACAGAAGCCAGAAATGGCCTGAAAGCGGTATTGGACGGCGTGATTAACGATGCCGATACCACCGTTATTACTCGCCGGGATTCAGAAGACGCCGTTGTGATGTCATTAGACTATTACAACAGCCTGATGGAAACGGTGCACTTGCTGCGTTCACCCGCCAACGCAGAGCATCTCAATCGCTCCATTGCGCAGCTTAAATCAGGGCAAATCACGCAAAGGGACTTGGTGGATGAGTAATCGTCTACTTTCGTGGACAGATGAGGCGTGGAACGACTATGTGTACTGGCAAACGCAGGACAAAAAGACCCTTAAGCGGATCAATAAACTTATCAACGATGTGAAACGCTCCCCTTTCGAGGGGTTGGGCAAACCAGAACCTCTGAAGGAGAACCTGGCTGGCTTCTGGTCTCGTCGAATCGACGACACTAACCGCCTGGTGTACGCCGCTGACGAGCACTCCATTACGATTATTTCGTGTCGTTATCACTACTAGTGTCAGGCTGACGCGCAAGAGCATTACCGCCCACCGAAGAGCTCAAAGAAGCGCTTAAACGAACGCTCAATGTGATGAACTGCTAGTGCCACCCTCGTTTCAGATCGGCGCTTCTGGGGCCTTAGCGGTTCGTGTTTTCCTCGGCCACCTGACGAAGCGCTTCGACAAGCACGTCGGCGGGCTGTGCACCCGAAATCAGGTAGCGCCCGTCGAGGATAAATGCCGGCACGGCAGTGACACCTGCTTCCATGAACCGCTGTTCTGCAGCGCGAACGTCGTCCGCGTACTGATCGGATTGGGCAATTGCCTCGGCAGCTTCGCCGTCTAGCCCCACCTCAATCGCCTTTTCGCGAAGCACCTCTGGGTCGGCGGGGTTTTTCGACTCACCGAAGTAGGCCTCAAACAGGGCCAGTTGCAGAGCCGTCTCTTGGTTTTGTGTTCCGGCCCACGCAAGCACGCGGTGGGCGTCGAAAGTATTGTTCGCCCGACGTTCAAGAGCGCCGCGGAAATTAAGCCCAAGCGCTTCGGCCTGGGCCATAATCTCGCGCTGGGTCTGCTCCATGCTGGCGGCGTCCTTGCCGTACTTGCGGCACAAGTGCTCTAGAATCGGCTCGCCCTCGGGTGGCATATCGGGGTTGAGCTCGAAGGGCTGCCAGTGGAGCTCAACGTCGATCTGGCCATCAAGGGTTTCTAACGCCTGTTCCAAGCGCCGGTAGCCGATTGCACACCACGGGCATGCCACATCAGACACTA
>JAIVHM010000283.1 GCA_020201095.1 Halomonas sp.
TCGGCACCCAACCGATCAGCGTAGCCAATATGAATGGCCAAACACCCACTTCTGGCAGGCGCCAGGCCAACAGCCACGCTATTACCAGCAATGCGCCACTGACCACTACCAGCCGCCCTTTTGTCGTTCCCCACCAGCGCGGCGTCGATGCAGTCGATGGCGAGGTTTCAACCACCGGATAGCCGAGTTTGGCAAGCGTGCGCGTCAAGGTGGCATGGTCCAGCGCCTGATCGGCATAAGCGGTCACGCTCACCGTGCCGCTCATGCTTGAGGCGCTGACCTGTTCAACCTGCGGTAGCCCTTCAAGCGCTGCCTCTACCTTGCGCTCGCAGCCGCCACAGTCCATGCCTTGGACGTTCAGGCGCGCGGTGTCGCGGGTGTCTTGCTGGCGAGTGGTCATGGCATCATCCTTCCCGGTCGGCTATCGTGGGAATAGCGTAATACCTGTAGTCACTAGAGGTTCAAGCCATGACACGCACGCCCAACACCGACACGATTGGCATCGGCGAACTCGCCAGCCGCACCCACTGCAAACCTGAAACCGTGCGCTATTACGAGCGCATCGGATTGCTGCCCGACGCCTCACGCAACGAGGGCAACCAACGGCGCTATAGCGAAACAACGGTGCAACGTCTGATGTTTATTCGCCATGCGCGGGATTTCGGCTTTTCGGTGGACGCCGTGCGAGAGCTGCTCGACATGGCCGATCACCCCACACGGCCATGCCACCAGGTGGATAGCCTGGCACGGCGGCATCTGGCGGAGGTGGAATCGCGCATTCAGCGGCTGACGGTACTGCGCGAAGAGCTGGAGCGTACGGTCGCCCAGTGCGACGGCAATAGCGTCGCGCAGTGTCGGATCATTCAAGTGTTGAGCGACCACCGACTATGTGGCCACGACACCGCCCATGGCGGCGCTGAGGCGCTGCGCTAATGGCAACGGCTACAGCTAGGCACCCAGCCACACATCGAGAAACAGCATAATCACCAGGCCAATTGCCAGGCCAAACGTTGCCTTTTTCTGATGCCCGCTGCGGTGGGTTTCGGGGATAATTTCATGACTGATCACGTAAAGCATGGCGCCGGCGGCAAAGGCCATGCCCCACGGGAGCAACACCTGCGAGAAAGAAATAATGCTGGCGCCGAACAGTCCTCCAATCGGCTCGATCAGGCCGGTTAGCGCGGCAATCGACCAGGAACGCGCTCGGGAATACCCCTCTCCCATCAACGCGATCGCAACCGCCAACCCCTCCGGAATATTTTGCAGGCCAATGCCGATCGCCAAGGGCATACCCCCTTCCAGGCCGTTGGCGCCAATACTGACGCCCACCGCCATGCCCTCAGGCAGGTTATGAATGGCAATGGCAAACACGAATAACCATACCCGCCTCAGTGCAACAGCTTCGGGCCCTTCCCGACCTTGCTGAAAATGTTCGTGAGGCAGCCACTCGTTGAGCAGTGCAATCGCCCCCATCCCCAGCAAAATGGCCACGCAGACGATGGCGGCGGGGACCGGCCCACCCAGTACCGGTAACGCACCAACAGCGGTCAAAGACCCCGCCACCAGGCTTGCTAAAAAACCTAATAAGACCGTATTTTCCATGCGCCAGAATAGCCTTGTGACAGAAAATTAGACATCTATAGAGAGCTTAAGCCAAGCCACGCAAGATATAGCCGACTGTTTGTTGCGCTTCTTGCTTTGAAGCACCGCTTTTCATTAATAACCGCAGCCCCGACATGGAGAATGTCAAAAACTGCGCGGCGCTTTTCGGATCGCGCGACGCGTCAATACTGCCCACACGCTGAGCCCGCTCGATAACGTCATAAAAAAAAGCCGTCACCTTCGCCACGCTATCGCGGGCGGTTTGCGCCGGTAGCGAGTCCTCTCCCCCAAGCTCGGTGGCAGAATTGAAAAGCAAACAACCAAGCGATGCCTGTTCGCTCTGGGTATCGGCGGCTGAGGTCAATAGCTGATCAATGAATGACCACGCGTTTGGCGAGGCTTTCAACTTCTCCGCCAGGTTTGCCAGCAGCTCATCACGGTAATTATTAAGCGCCAATAAAAACAGCGCCTCTTTATTGCCGAACGCCTGGTACAAACTGCTGCGGGACAACGCCATGGCGTCCAGCAGGTCACGCATCGAGGTGTGATAGTAGCCATAGCGCCAAAACGTTTGGATCGCCGCTTTTAGCGCTGCCTCTGGCTGATGCTGTAAGGGTCTGCCAATCGTCATTTACACCACTCCTCGGCTTGTATTTCATCCTTGAAAAGGAAAATGATTTTAGAGGCGTAATTTAACACGGCGCAGAAGAAATTGGGGAGAAGCTGTCCGTTGCTGGCAAGAAGGCATCCCAAGCGTATTGATAACGGTCTCTGGGAAATCTTCACTGCCATTTTTGAACCAATTGTTCCATAATCATTAAGCGACAGGGCAAACGATTGCCCTTGACGTTTTTTTAAATCTGAAGGAGATTGAAA
>JAIVHM010000041.1 GCA_020201095.1 Halomonas sp.
GAGTAGGCGATAACGTCTCGAGGATCGATCATGAAGACAGACCATGGCGCTAATACCGTCACTCACCCAGAGGGGCAGGAGCAGTACTCCGCGTCCCAGCCGGTGAGCGTCGAGACGAGCCCGACGTCGTCATCGTGGACGAAAGCGGAGCCAGCCTCGCTCATGGAACGGGTCGTAGACCCGAAGAACATGGAGCGAGCTTACCGTCGGGTGGTTACCAACAAAGGCGCACCAGGTGTCGACGGCATGACGGTGCATCAACTGGCTGACCACCTAAATCAGCACTGGCCAACGCTGCGCGAGCGGCTGTTGACCAATGAGTATCACCCCAGCCCGACCCGAGCCGCCACGATCCCCAAACCCAAGGGTGGGACGCGGGAGCTCGGTATTCCCACGGTTACTGACCGCCTAATCCAGCAAGCGCTGTTCCAGGTGCTCGTGCCGATCTTCGACCCAGCGTTCTCTGCGTCGAGCTACGGCTACCGGCCCAAGCGGAGCGCCAAGCAGGCCGTCTCGGCCATGAAGGCCCACGTCACCGCCGGCCACCGCTGGGTGGTCGATCTTGACCTGGAAGCCTTCTTCGATCGAGTGAATCACGACCTGCTGATGGCACGAGTCGCGCGGCGCGTTGACGACAAGCGCGTGCTGCGCCTGATCCGTCGCTACCTGAAGGCGGGCATTTTCCAGCACGGCCTACCCACGCCGCGACTTCAGGGGACGCCCCAAGGTGGGCCACTCAGCCCGCTGCTGGCGAACATCCTGCTGGACGACATGGACAAGGAACTGGAACACCGAGGTCACCGCTTCTGCCGCTATGCCGACGATGTCCAAATCTATGTACGGAGCCGACGAGCGGGCGAGCGCGTCATGGCCAGTCTGAGTGATTTTCTCGAGAATTCACTTCGGCTGACGGTCAATCGCAGTAAAAGTGCGGTGGACCGGCCATGGCGACGCGGCTACCTGGGCTACAGTCTTACTTGGCACAAGCAGTCGAAGCTGACGTTCGCCAAGACCAGCCTGACGCGCGTGATGCAGCGAGTCCGTGAGATCCTGAAACGTGGCAAGGGGCGTCACATCCAGCGAGTGATCAAGGAGTTGGAGCCCGTCCTACGAGGCTGGGCCCACTACTTCGACCTCGTTGACGTGAAACGTCCCTTGGAAACGCTGGATCAATGGATACGCCGCCGCTTACGCGGCCTGATCTGGCGGCAGTGGAAGCGTCCAAAGACCCGGCGTCGCAAGCTTATGGCGCTAGGCCTGGACGCTTGTCGTGCTTGGAAATCGGCGGGTAATGGTCGAGGCCCTTGGTGGAACGCCGGCGCCTCGCACATTAATCAAGCCCTGCCGAGAAAGTGGTTCAACCATCAAGGGCTGATCTCGGTACTGGATACGGTAATGGTGTGAGAGGACGGGGGAGGCGACTCCCCCTCCTACTCGATTTTTGGGTCAGTTTTCAGGGCTAGGCTCGTCAGAGGCGTGGGAGGCCAGTCGCTCTAAGGCTCGTTTCAGTGTGGGGTGGTCGGTGTCTTCGGCACATTGGCTGAGTGTTTTGCCCGCTGAACTCGACAGAGAGCGAGTGTTACGAAGCGGTGGTTGGATGGTCCTTACGGGGCGCACCTTGAAGGTGAACCCGGTGACACCCTCGAATCCAGGTAGCTGATGGATAAGCCCTAGCAAGCGTTCCTGTTCGTAGCGCAACCAGGTTAGCCATTGCGCTTGGCCGCTGATCAATGTCAGACGTCCGTCACGAAACCCACCAACATAAATATGCTCACGCATTGCCTCGGGCAGGTGGGCCCGTAAATGTCGTTGCGCCTGATCGATAAGCGTGGAGAGGCGCATAAGTTTGCCGATATCGCCCGACTTGCCCATCAAACGGCTGATGGGCTGTGCCTGAGATCGCTTAACCTTTATACTCATACGCTTGATTCCTAAGGTATCGCTTATTGCACTGTACGTAGGTGCTTTACCTTTACATAGGCACTTAAAATAGTTGCTTTCTGGCAAAGGTGCTTTCGGGCGCACGTACATTCCCCGACCCTTAAGCCTAACACGCTCAGGAGCTTGTCCACAGCATGTCGCAAGCGTTAAACATTGCCTCGGTATTACCCCGGCGTCGCCATAGTTTGGCGCGTTGGTGGTTGGCAGGCCTGTTGGTTGGATGTTTATTGCCGACAAACCTGACCTATGCGGAAGCATTAAGGGGTGGTGAGCGCAGCGTCGTAGCATGTATTTGGGTGCCTGCTGTATTGCGCGCCCGGACTCGCTTAATGGCAACCCGGCGTCGCGCCCTGCGACGTTTCTGGGTTGCGGTGAAACCTTTAACGTCGTCTCAGCCTGTCACATGTCAATTTGTTGTCAGAGTGCCAGTGGCGGCACACGATGTATTCAGTCGCCGTGGTCCACCTCAGATTTCCCCACTTTACCGCTGATAAGTCAGTCAAACTTCTTCATTTATGGAATGGGGTGACCCTATCGAGGGCACTCGCGGCTAGTTGGAAACTACATGATCAATAATTTATTACGTAAAGTCGTCGGTTCAAAAAATGACCGTGATGTTAAGCGCATGCACAAAAATGTGCAGCACGTTAATGCACTGGAAAGTGAGTTCGAGGCACTTAGCGATGCCGATCTTCAGGCCACCACGGCAACACTGCGTCAGCGATTGGAAGGTGGTGAATCGCTGGACAGCTTGATGCCGCCAGCTTTTGCGATGGTTCGAGAGGCCAGTAAACGTGTCATGGGCATGCGTCACTTTGATGTGCAGATGGTCGGAGGGATCACCTTGCATCGTGGCCGTATTGCTGAAATGAAAACGGGCGAGGGTAAGACCCTGGTGGCAACACTGGCCGTTTATTTGAATGCGCTGCCGGCAAAAGGTGTTCACGTGGTGACGGTGAACGACTACCTGGCCCGCCGTGACGCTGAATGGATGCGCCCGCTGTATGAGTTTTTGGGACTCACCGTTGGGGTGATATTTAGCGGTCAGACCAGCGCTGAAAAACGTCATGCGTATCAATGCGATATTACCTACGGCACTAACAACGAATTCGGCTTCGATTATCTGCGCGATAACATGGCCTTTTCGCTTGAAGATAAGGTCCAGCGCGGCTTGCACTACGCGATTGTCGATGAGGTGGACTCAATCCTGATCGATGAGGCTCGCACGCCGCTGATTATTTCAGGTGCTGTCGACGAGAATACCGATTTATACAAAGTGGTTGACCGCCTGTCGCAGCAGTTGGAAGAAGGCGAAAAATCTGAAGATGACGAGACGCCGGTCACGGGCGATTTCGTTCTTGAAGAAAAGCAAAAACAGGTCGAGCTGACCGAACAGGGCCACAATAAGGTCGAGGCGCTGATGCGTGAGGAAGGGCTGCTGGGGGAAGAGGACTCCCTCTACGCGGCTCAAAACCTTAACTTGCTCCAGCACATGCACTCGGCGTTGCGGGCTCGCCACCTTTACCATGTCGACGTCGATTATATGGTTTCCGACGATCAAGTGGTGATCGTTGACGAACACACCGGCCGTTCGATGCCGGGGCGGCGTTGGTCCGAGGGCCTGCACCAGGCAGTCGAAGCTAAAGAAGGTGTCACTGTTCAGCGCGAGAGCCAGACGCTTGCCTCGACCACTTTCCAGAACTACTTCCGGCTCTACGACAAACTTGCCGGTATGACCGGGACGGCCGATACCGAAGCTTTCGAATTCCGCCAGATTTATGGGCTTGATGTGGTGGTGATTCCCACCAATCGGCCGTTGACGCGTAAAGACCAAAACGATCTGGTGTATCTGAGCGCGCAAGAGAAGTACGAAGCCATCATTGAGGATGTCAAAGTACAGACAGAGGCGGGACGCCCTGTGCTGGTGGGTACTGCCTCCATTGAAACGTCCGAATACATCGCGCAATTGATGCGCGAAGCCCATCTCGCATTTAACGTCCTCAACGCCAAGCAGCACCAAAGCGAAGCGGAAATTATTGCCCAGGCGGGTCGCCCTGGAGCGGTGACGATCGCGACCAACATGGCGGGCCGAGGTACCGATATTGTGCTGGGGGGTAACTGGGAAGCTGAAGTGGCCAAACTGCAGCAACCCAGCCAGGCACAAACTGATGCTCTGAAAGCGGAATGGCAGAAACGTCACGACGCCGTACTGGAGGCCGGTGGCTTGCACGTGATCGGCTCTGAGCGCCACGAGTCACGGCGGATTGATAACCAGCTGCGCGGTCGTGCCGGGCGCCAGGGGGATCCTGGTTCCACCCGTTTCTTCCTGTCGCTCGAAGACAGTCTAATGCGCCTGTTTGGGTCTGACCGCGTCAAGCGCCTGATGCAGGCGATGGGCCTTGAGCGAGGCGAAGCCATCGAGCACAAGATGGTCTCCAATGCCGTTGAGCGGGCGCAGAAGAAAGTCGAAGGACGTAACTTTGATATTCGTAAGCAGCTCCTTGAGTACGATGATGTGTCCAACGATCAGCGCCGGGTCATTTATCAGCAGCGTAACGACATTTTGTCGGCCGATAACGTGGCAGACGCGGTGGCGGGTATCCATGAAGAAGTCATGAAAGACGCTATCAGCGACTTTGTGCCGCCACAGAGCCTTGCGGAGCAATGGGACCTGCCGGGCCTGGAAGCGCACCTGAAAACCGAGTTCAACCTGGATGCGCCGGTGGTCGAATGGGCAGAAGCGGATCAGCGGTTCAACGAAGAGAAGCTGCGTGAACGCCTGCACACCATGCACCGCGAAGCCTACACCGCGAAAATCGACGCCGCCGGTGAAGCACTGATTCGCCGGTTTGAAAAGCAGGTTATGTTGCAGGTGCTGGATACCCGCTGGAAAGAGCACCTGCAATCGATGGATCACCTGCGCCGAGGTATTCACCTGCGTGGCTATGCGCAGAAAAATCCCAAGCAGGAATATAAGCGCGAAGCGTTTGAGCTTTTTCAGCAGTTGCTGACTAACATCAAGGCAGACGTGACGCGGATTCTCAGCCATGTGCAGGTTCGCAAGCCGGAAGAAGTGGAAGCCCTTGAGCAGAAGCGTCGTGAAGCGCTAGAGCGCGAAAAAGCCACTGCTGCGAGCCGCCATGATGACCCGGAAACTGCCACGGCGGAAGAAATCGATGCGCCTAGAGAGGCGCCTGGCGCCGACGGCCGTCCCGTTCGTCGCGAAGGACCCAAAGTGGGGCGCAATGACCCCTGTACTTGCGGGTCGGGCAAAAAATACAAGCAGTGTTGCGGTAAACTCGATTAAGTAAAAAGCCACGTTTAAGGAGATCTATATGGCGGTAGGATCGATGCCTTTCCCTTCCATGCCGCCCCTTGACGGGGTGCGCTTGGGCTCGGCCATGGCCGGTATAAAAAAGCCAGACCGTAGTGATGTTGTAGTGATTGAGCTGCCTGAGACTTCGGCGGTGTCGGGGGTCTTTACTCGTAATGCTTTTTGCGCTGCCCCAGTGGCAGTGGCAAAAGAGCACCTTCAGCGTGCCGCTGAGCAGGAGCAAGCTCCTCGCTATTGGTTGATCAATACGGGCAACGCCAATGCAGGTACAGGCGATACTGGCCGCAAGGACGCACATGACAGCTGTGCGTCGGTTGCCGAGCAGGTGGGTGTCAATCCGCATGCCGTGCTGCCGTTTTCTACGGGCGTGATCGGCGAGCCAATGCCCATGGCACGCATGATGGACGGCATCCCGTTGGCGCTTGGCGATTTGGCAAGTGATGGTCAAGCCTGGCAGCACGCAGCTGAAGGTATTTTGACTACCGATACACGCCCCAAAGGGGCGACTGTGACTTTGGCGATCGGTGACCGCAAGGTTGTCATCAACGGGATCGCCAAAGGGTCGGGCATGATCAAGCCCAACATGGCCACTATGTTGGGCTTTGTAGTGACAGATGCAGGAATCGATCAGGCATTGTTGGATCGCCTGCTTCGCGAAACGGTCGATCGCTCGTTCAACTGCATTACCGTGGATAGCGATACCTCTACCAATGACGCCTGCATGCTGGCGGCAACCGGAACGGGGGTGCGTATTGAAAGCGATGCGCATATCGAGATTTTCCGTAACGGCTTGCAGCGGGTAATGACGGAGCTGGCGCAGGCGATTATTCGCGATGGTGAAGGGGCGACCAAATTTGTAACCTTGCAGGTTGAGCAGGCCCATAGCCGCCAGGAAGCCCTTGATGTGGCCTTTACCGTCGCCCACTCGCCGTTGGTCAAGACGGCGCTCTACGCGTCAGATGCCAACTGGGGGCGTATTCTGGCAGCCGTTGGTCGTGCGCCAGTCGATGCGTTTGACGTTGAAAAGGTAACTATCGAGCTTGGCGATGTGCGCCTGGTGGAGAACGGCGGTCGAGCGTCGGGATACACCGAAGAAGCCGGCAGCCAAGTGATGGCCAATGATGAGATTACCATCCGTATTTGCCTCGAGCGGGGAGACGAAAGTGCCACGGTGTGGACCTCGGATCTCTCCCACGACTATGTATCGATCAACGCCGATTACCGTAGCTAGCGGAGACGAGTGATCGTCGCTCTTTCTCTGTCAGCAGGTCTAAACGTAGCGAGCTAACACCGCTATTGCTCAGCGGGTGTGCACACAGTGGATAGAAACGTAATGAATATTATGGTTAAACGACGGGTTCATGTGGCAGCCGCTGCCATCATCAGCGCTGACAAGCGGCAAGTGTTAATTGCCAGGCGGCCTTCGAACGTGGATCACGGTGGTCTATGGGAGTTTCCCGGCGGCAAGCTGGCTCCTTACGAAACTGGGTTAGAAGGTTTGAAACGCGAACTGCACGAAGAGCTGGGCGTCGAAATCGTCAACGCGCAACCATTGATTCGGGTGCATCACGAGTATTCAGATAAACATATACTGTTGGATGTCTGGCAGGTGCATGCGTTTGCAGGTGAACCCTTTGGTCGCGAAGGTCAGGCCGTTCGTTGGGTGCCCATGGAAGACCTGGTGAACTATCCGTTCCCGGCGGCAAATTTGCCCATTCTGCGGGCCGTCATGTTGCCGACTGAGTACCTGATTACCGACGAAGAGGCCGATGAAGCGCGTTTTGAGGCGTCGTTAAGCCGGGCGTTGGACGAAGATAATATTCGCCTGGTGCAGCTACGTGCCAAGCAGTTAACGCCCGAGGCCTATGTGGTACGGGCTGAGCGTGCACTCACCCTTTGCCGCGAGGTTGGTGCGCGCTTGCTGCTCAACGGCGATCCGTCACTGCTCGACCAGGTGGATGCCGACGGCATCCACCTGACCAGCGAGCGCCTTATGCAGCTTGAGCGTCGACCGATTGCGGAAGATAAATGGTTATCGGCGTCGACGCACGACCCCAAGCAGTTGGAGCAGGCTGCCTCTCTAGGCTGTGATTTTGTCTCGCTGTCGCCATTGCGCACCACACCGTCGCATCCCGATGTTGC
>JAIVHM010000204.1 GCA_020201095.1 Halomonas sp.
CCGACGCCTCTGCCACCGGCACAACGGGGGTATCGTCATCCACCGTGGCATTGACTTGCGACATCCACTGCTCAAGCTGGTAGCCGTTGTAGAACACCACATCAGCGTTTTCCAGTGCGGCAAAGTTATCAGGCGTCAACTCCCACTCATGCACCTCGGCATCAATCGGGGTCAGGACAGACACCTTTGCGCTGTCCCCCGCCACTCGTTCAACCAGATCACCCAATACCGAAAATGTCACCGCCACATTGATAGGCGATGTCCTTTCGTCAGCCTGAACACTGGTCGCAGCACCGGCAAACACGAACGGGATAGTGCACGAAAACCATAAACTTCGCTGGCGCATGGTGGCTCTCCACTGTGATAGGATCGCGTTAATGATAACTTTAGCTCAATAAAAAAGCATTGTGCAAATAGTTTAGCCTCGGCTAACAAATATTTCAAAAAATAAGCTACCATTCAAATCAACGTTTTTACTCACACTGATATAGCCAACCTATATAGCCATTATGAGCGATCACGAACAGCAGCCACTGCCCCCTACTTCGCGCCTGAGCGGCGATGCGTTGCCACCTGTAGAGCAACATGCACGACAGTACGAAACCGTGCGCAACGCCCACGAAACCGAACTGATAGAAGATTATGTAGAACTGATAGGCGATCTTTTGCGTCATCGTGGTGAAGCGCGGGCGGCTGATATTGCAAGTCGCATGGCGGTTAGCCAGGCAACCGTGTCGAAAATGATTCGACGTTTGAACGAACTAGGACTCGTAACGAGCCGTCCCTATCGATCGCTCTTCTTGACCGAGGCAGGCCAGAACATGGCCGAAACCTCACGCGCCCGGCATGATGTTGTGCTGCACTTCTTGCGCGCCCTGGGCGTTCGCGACACCACAGCCCGCATTGATGCAGAAGGCATGGAGCATCACGTCAGCGATGAAACACTGGCAATCATGCAACGCTTTACCGAAACGCATCAGACATAACACTATCGCTGCGTTATTGGCGCGCCACCGGCACAGCTGAAAGCCGGTTAACCTGGGCGATGGCACCGTTCCAGATCATTTCCAGGTGAGTGGTCTGAATCACCTGTTTGACATGACGCGGCGTCATCAGTGCCCAGCAGACGGCTCCACTATGACGCACCGAATGATAACGCAAACCGGTCTCTGCTGAACGTCGTAAAGCCCCGCCCAACACCTGTGATGCATGGTAATCGTCGGCACAATAAATGGCATGGTTCGGCGCTAATGCCAACCCATCTCGGCACCCGCCTTCATCGAACACGCATTTCAGCCCTCTAAACACGAAACGCTCATAGTGCAGGGACGGCACTTTCTGCCAGTACGCTTGCTGGTGGTATTTTACCTCGGCAATCGCGGCGTTGAGTGAATCCGCGACATAGAGCACCCCAAAGCTGCCATCGCTGAAGCGCGAGCCATTGGGATTGACATGGGTAAAGGGTGCAGTGGCATAAGAGCAGCCGCGAATGCCAAAGGGAATATCTTCAACTGGCACAAGCCCCAGGTCGCCAAGCTCATTTCGCAAACGAGGATTGGTTAAAGCCTGAAGCGCGTAGATTGCCTCAAACTCCTCGGCACTTGCCACGTCGTCAAACAGTTCGATTGGCGGAAACTTGCTGTTGACTAAGCGGTAACTTTCGACCCGTTTTGCGGTACACGCTGGCAGCTCGTCTGGCGTTACCACTGAGCCCCCCGCAGGCTATCGATACGCTTGAATGTCTCGTAAAGTGCGGCAAAATCACCACTACTTATGACGTCAAGCGGCGCGCGGCCGTTAAAATAGGGGTTGTGGTTGGCCATTGAGACAAACCCATACAGATTGTCAGGGTTTTCAAACAGCATACGTAACGCCGCATGAATATTGAGCAGATAGCTAATACGCGTGAGCTGATCGCTATCCAGTTTGATTTCAGCCACATCACCACGACGCGCCCGGGCATAGGTGCTGTGGGAAACGCGCAAAATGGCCTCTCCCTGCTCACCGGTCGCGCGCCACTTATCCAGAATACGCACCGCCGCTTTCAGACCCACCGCGGCTGCCGCCTTATTGTGAGCCAGTTCGTTTGCCGTTTGTATGGTCATCATATGGCCTATTCTACAAATACAATAATTTAATAAATATGTCTGCAAATAGAATACACCATAATGATCTTTTCTGCCCGCTTGCTGGCAGAGGGCAACAGACACGCAACAAACGCACGGAGAATCAATGATTCCCCATGACCTTAGCGGGCATACCCAAACGAGCGATACCCGGCAGCTTGATCGCCGGCCGCATGATATCGACCCCCACGCCAAGCCCGAGGATATTTAACTCAATCCCTTCTTCCTTGGCGACAAGCAGCCCCACCACACCCCCCAAGGAAAGCTGGTATCCGGTACCGCTTGGCGCAGGAGCAAAGACACTATCGAACAGATAATCCTTGCCAACCGCCGTGATCGGCAAAGACACGTTAAATCCCGGCACTTCCCGAGCCACCCAGGCAATAAAGCTGTTGCTGTTAGGTCCCGGCCACACGCGATACAGTTCAGCATAGGGAAAACGCGCTGCCGCATCGGCAATCTGGGGAATCATGGTTTGCGCCTGCTCACCGCGGTAATCCGCCAACAGTTCGGGCGAGTTGCCAAACCAAGAGCGATCAGGCGTATCAATCGACGACACCACCGTGGGTCGACGCCAACTTAGCACCTGATGCAAGCGATAGTGGTCTGCGTTTTGCACTTTGGTAGCAATCCAGACATGAACCCCGAAGGCACCCCGCCAGTTATAGGCACGCGCAGCGTAAACCTGCACAACCGCCTCCGAGACATCCTCAGGCAATGGGGCAATATCCGCTGATGATCGATCCAGCGCCGACCAGTGCCCATCTGTCACGATCTGATCACTGGCCAGCATCCACACCGGCCCGGCCAACAAGGCACCTAGCAGCAAGATCAACCCCGCTGCCCAGCGCCCCAGCAACGCTAGTGTTTTCTTCATAGAAGCCTCTTTTTGCGACAGCCTTGTTGGCCGAACAGCTAAGCTACCGTTAGCCCCGGCAAAATTCGAGGGATGGGTCTAAACGAGGTGCACACGCTAAGGCGTTATTCATCCGCCTGTGTTGTGAGGCGGTCTATCGCACAAAGCTCACTTTGCAAACTTAAATAACCGTTAAAAGAATGCGACGAGAAAGCAAAAAAGTGGGAGACAATTTGTTGCGTAGACATAGGAAGTCGTTGCTAGCTATGCAAGCGGGCTGAAAATCAACCATTAGGAGGGATATCAAAAAGATAGAGGAGCAGAAATGGAGGCGGCCCCAAAAGCCACATCCCGGCACACGCATCCACCACTACCGTTGCTCCCTTCCGGGCCTGGCGGGGTTTGCAGTTTAGCGTTGCGGGAGGACCTAAGGGGCCACCATAACGGCTGACGCATCAACACGTCTGCCTGCGCTGAGTGGTGGCTACGCCCTGATTTGAACAGGGGACCCCATCATTATGAGTGATGTGCTCTAACCAGCTGAGCTACGTAGCCTTTCCGACATCAGCGGGGACGCATTGTGCCTATATTCATGAGAAAAGGCAAGCCGCTATCGACCTGCCTTTTCCCAAAGTACCGCTTATTGCAGTGCGTTACGCACGGCTTCTTCAGCGGGCTCGCCGCCGATGGTTTCCACACCGGCCAGCCACTCGCCTAGCAGCTCATCATTTTCCTGCAGGTAAGCACGCGCGGCATCACGGGGATCTTCACCATCGTCCATGATTTCACCCATGAGCTGGTTTTCCATCTCGAGCGTGAAGGTCATGTTGTTGAGTAACTCACCCACGTTGGCACACTCTTCTGCGTAGTCAGCGCGGGTGTTGGTATACACCGTTGCGCCGCCCAGATCGGGGCCGAAGTAATCACCAGCGCCTTCCAAGTAGGCCATATCGAAGTTGGTATTCATGGGGTGTGGCTCCCAGCCCAAGAATACCATCCAATCTTCGTTAGGTACCCGTGCGCGAAGTTCGGCCAGCATGCCAGCTTCACTGGAATCGACCAGCTGCCAATCACCAAGCCCAAAGGCATCGTCATCGATCATTTGCTGGATCAACTCGTTGCCGTCGTTGCCGGCTTCAATGCCGTGAAGATCGCTGTCGAACTTGTCAGCATGTTCGGCCAGATCTTCCACTGACGTAATGCCTGCATCGTAAACATATTGCGGCACTGCCAAGGTGTATTTGGCCCCCTCAAGGTTCGCAACCAGGCGATCAACGGTGCCTTTCTCGACGTAGGGGTCGCTGATGGAAGCCATTGACGGCATCCAGTTGCCCAGGAAGACATCAAAATCGCCGTTTTCCATGCCTGAGTAGGCAATGGGTACCGACACTGTGTCGACACGCGTTTCGTAACCCATGCCTTCCAGCACTTCGCTGGCAAGCGCTGTGGTCGCAGTAATATCTGTCCAGCCCACTTCGGCAAAGCGAACCGTGCTGCATTCGTTGGCCATTGCCAGAGAAGGAAGACCCGCCGTGACAACCATTGCCCCCATCATACTTAAACGTGTTTTATTCATTTAGCGTTCCCTTTTCATCAAATTATCGATCATCCGCACCGCGTATACGTGGAAGCAGAAACTAACACCTTTTTATTGATTGAACGTTCAATAAAAAAATGCCATCATTGTTAGGTAATCATGCCTACCGCCGTTTTTCAAGGTTATTGGCGAATGGGCATTCAACGCGACAGGAGACAGTGATGCCTAAAGTGGGAATGGAACCAATACGCCGCGAGCAATTAATTAACGCCACCATGGCGGCTATTGATGAAGTTGGATTGGCGGAAGCCACTGTCATGCGGATTGCTCGCCACGCAGGCGTATCAGCAGGCATCATTAGTCATTACTTTGGCGGCAAGGATGGGCTATTAGAAGCCACTATGCGGCAGATTCTGACCGACCTAAACCACGCTATTTCAGCGCGTCGCCATGCGTTGGAGGACAAGTCGCCCCGCGCCCACATAGGCGCCATCATTGAAGGCAACTTCGACCGCACCCAGGTCACCGGCCCGGCCGCCAAAACCTGGCTCGCCTTCTGGGCCAGCAGCATGCACAAACCAACGCTGCAACGCTTGCAGAATGTCAATGACCGTCGCCTGTACACCAATTTATGTCATCAGTTTTGCCAAGTAATGCCGCGGGCGGATGCACGCAACGCGGCTCGTGGTCTGGCCGCCATGATCGACGGCTTATGGTTGCGCGGCGCTCTCACGCCAGAGGGCCTGAACGCCAATGAAGCTCGCCACTTGGCACATACCTACCTCGACCAGCTACTTGCTCACCATGGATGCCAACAGCATGCATCCATGATCGAATCTTATTAAGGAGACCACCATGGCTACTCAAGATATACAGCCTCTTTTCATTAATGGCCGCTCGGTCGCTGCCACCTCGGGCGATACGTTTACCATCACTAACCCTTTCGATGGCAGCCTGCTGGCAACGGTCGGCCAGGCAAGCCAGGACGACGTTGATAGCGCAGTTACAGCGGCCCGCGAAGGCCAGCGAGAGTGGGCTGCCATGACCGGCATGGAACGTGCGCGCATCATGCTGCGTGCCGTCGCGCTGTTAAGAGAGCGTAATGACGAACTGGCTGAGCTTGAAACCCGCAATACCGGTAAGCCAATTAGCGAAACCGCAAGCGTCGATATCGTGACCGGTGCCGATGCGCTGGAGTACTACGCTGGCTTGGCGCCCGCGATTGAAGGCAGCCAGATCCCACTTCGCGATAGCTCCTTTATCTACACTCGCCGCGAGCCGCTAGGCGTTATCGGCGCCATTGGCGCCTGGAACTACCCGATTCAAATCGCCTGCTGGAAAGCCGCTCCGGCACTGGCCGCCGGCAACGCGATTGTCTTCAAGCCCAGCGAAGTCACTCCCTTGACGGCCCTGAAGCTGGCAGAGATTTTAAGCGAAGCCGGCTTGCCCAACGGGGTCTTCAATGTCGTGCAGGGCGATGGCCGCGTAGGCGCCATGCTCACCGAGCACCCAGGCATCGACAAGGTATCGTTTACCGGTGAAGCCGGTACCGGCAAGAAAGTAATGTCTGCAGCAGCCAGTTCGACGTTGAAAGACGTCACCATGGAACTGGGCGGCAAATCACCGCTGATCGTGTTTGCTGACGCCGATCTCGACCGTGCCGCCGATGCCGCCA
>JAIVHM010000205.1 GCA_020201095.1 Halomonas sp.
ACATTGAAAAGCCGCTTTCAACGGACAGATTTTATCCGTGGCGTCTATCATAATGATAGAGAAGGACGACTACACGTACGCAGCACCGGTGCCCAGGGGTCGGGCATTTTAACCTCAATGGTGGCCGCTAACTGTTTGATAGAGTTAGCCGATGACCAGGACGGCGTGCAACCAGGTGAGGTCGTCAGCATACAACCACTAACGGATTGGCTATGACCGAGCAACTGATCGACAACTTTGGCCGCCGCATCAACTATGTGCGTATATCGGTAACCGACCGCTGCGACTTCCGCTGTGTTTACTGCATGAGCGAGGAGATGACCTTTCTCCCCCGCGCACAAGTATTGACGCTGGAAGAGCTGGCCATGGTCGCCCGTGCCTTTACCGAGCTCGGCGTCGAGAAAATCCGCCTTACTGGCGGCGAACCGTTGGTACGTCGCGATATCAACCAGCTGGTCGATGAAATCGGCACGATGCCGGGGCTCAACGACTTCACCATGACCACCAATGGTGCCAGTCTGCGCAAGCATGCCAAGCAGCTTTACGCGGGGGGCATGCGGCGGCTCAATATCAGCTTGGATTCGCTGGACCCGGAGCGCTTCAAGCAGCTCACCCGCACCGGCGACCTGGACAAAGTGATCGACGGTATCCACGCCGCCCAAGAGGCAGGCTTTGAGCGCATCAAGCTCAACGCGGTCATTCTGAAAGGTCGTAACGATGATGAGGTGCTCGATCTGGTTGAGTTTGCCCGCCGCGAAGGGTTGGATATCAGCTTTATCGAGGAAATGCCGCTTGGCGATGTTTCCGACCACTCCCGCGCGGAAACCTTTTATTCAAGCGATGATGTCCAGGCGTTGATTGAATCTCGCTACCCGCTGATCTCAACCCCGGAAACAACCCCCGGCCCTTCGCGTTACTTCCGCATGGCCGACAGCAACAGCCGTATCGGTTTCATTTCACCGCACAGTCATAATTTCTGCGATACCTGCAATCGCGTACGCGTTACCGTCGAGGGCCGGTTGCTGCTATGCCTGGGCAACGAGCATTCGGTCGATCTACGTGCAGTATTGCGTCGTCACCCCGGTAATATGCAGGCGCTTAAAGACGCCATCATCAATGCGTTGCCGCTCAAGCCCGAGCGTCATCACTTCACCACCGACGGCGATGTGCAGGTCGTTCGCTTTATGAACATGACCGGCGGCTAACGGTGTCAGCATTATCCGATGTGCCCGTGCATATCATCACCGGCTTTTTGGGCAGCGGCAAAACAACGCTTATCCACAGCCTAATCGAACAGAAGCCTGTGGATGAAAAATGGGCCATTCTGGTCAACGAATTTGGCCAGATCGGCATCGACCAGGCAATGTTTGAAGCGCGTGATGATGTGGTGGTTAAAGGCTTGCCGGGTGGCTGCCTGTGCTGCCAACTTGCCTTCGTGATGCAGGCTGCCCTGGTCAATTTGCTGTCACGTAGCCAACCTGACCGGGTGATCATCGAGCCTTCCGGCCTTGGCCATCCGGCTGGATTGGTGGATCTGCTGCGCAGCGAGGCGTTTCAGGGTGTGGTAGACGTACGCGATATTGTCACGACGCTTGACCCTCGCCGCCTGGATGAGCCGCGGGTGGTCGCCCACGAAACCTTCCGCGACCAGCTTGAAATCGCCGACGCCATTGCCCTGACCCTGTGCGATCAAAGCACCGCCGAGCAGCTCAATGCCGCCCGCGCCTTCGTCGCCGAACGTTGGCCACCGCGCAAGTGGGTCCATGAAGTCGATCATGGCCGACTGCCGCTTTCGCGCTTGCTGGAAAGCGGCAGCGCTCAACCTGACGCGATGGAAACGCCTGCTACTCACCAGACACTGGCTACTCCACCCAGTCTGGAAGGCGGCTTTTTCGACTTCCCGCCCGCCCCTGGCAGGCCGCAGTGTGAAACCGGGGCCTCGCTGGGTTACGCAAGTATCGGCTTGCGCTGGCACCCGAGCGATTGCTTTGATCTGGACCGCCTGGCCGCTTATCTCGGTGAGCTCTCCCGGGACGTGCGGGTCAAGGGTGTGTTTCATACCCACGACGGCTGGCGACTTCTCAACCGGGCTGATGGTGCACTCAGTGTCACGCCCTCCACTTGGCGTCAGGACTCACGCCTGGAAGTCATTGCCCCCGAAGCATCTACCCAGCGCCTGCCCGACGCTACCGCCCTCAAAGCCGCACTCGTCGATACCATGGAGGCCTAAGGCAACGGCTCATGCTTAAGCCACGCTTCGAACGCGTCCACGGACATCGGCTGTCCATATAGGAAGCCTTGATAAGTTCGGCAGCCATGGGCTAACAGCCATAGCTGCTGATCATCATTTTCGACACCCTCAGCAATGATCTCCAGTGACAGACTTTTCGCCAACGCAATGGTGCTTTCCACAATCGCGGCATTCGCCTTACTGTCAATCACCTGTTTGACAAAGGACTGATCAATTTTCAGTTGGTCGAGAGGCAGCTGCGCCACATAGGCCAGCGACGAGTAGCCGGTCCCGAAATCGTCCAGCGCAAAACGTATGCCCTGCTGCTTAAGCTGCTGCATCTTGTCACGGGCCTCGTCACGCGCATCGACAAATAGCGATTCCGTTACTTCCAGTTTAAGCTTGTGCTCACAGGCAGCTTCCAGCACCCAATCACCCACCGGATTAATCAGCTCGGTCGATTCGAGCAGAGGAATAAACACATCGGGCATGACCATTCCGCGTTCGGGGTGCTGCCAACGCAGCAGCCCTTCAACGCCTGTGCAACGGCCATCCTGATCAACCTGAGGCTGGTAATATAAACACCATTCGTGATTGACCAGCGCCTGGCGCAGCTCGGTTTCCAGACGAACCCGCGTCAACAATTCAGCTTGCATGGCGGGGTCAAAAAAGCTCAGCGAGCTGCGACCACTGCTTTTGGCTTGGAAAAGGGCCATATCCGCCTGCTGCAGATAATCATCGACTGAACTGGCGTGATCGCTAACCACGGTTATGCCAATACTCGCCGTGACGCTAAGGCTTTCACCCTTGATGATCAGCGGTTGTTGAATCATGTCCTGCAGCTTCTGCGCGATATTCTCGGCAAGTTCCGCAGTATGCTCCCGGCTCTTGCCGAGACCCTCGATCAATACGGCAAATTCATCGCTCCCCAGCCGCGCCAGGGTATCCGTTTCACGCAGCATTTGTCCCATTAGCCGGGCGAGATGCTGCAGCAGCTGATCACCAACGTAGTGGCCTAGGGTATCGTTAATTTGCTTGAAATTATCGATATCGATAAATAGCAAAGCCCCCCAGCGGGAATGACGGTTAACGTCTTTCAAAGCGGCTTCCATTCGATCCATGAACAGTCGGCGATTGGCAAGCCCGGTCAGCGGATCGTAAAACGCCAGTTGGTGAATTTCCTGTTCCGCTGCTTTACGTTCGCTTATGTCACTTATAGTGGCCACATAATGGGTCAATGCGCCATAGGGGTCGTATACTGCACTAATGGTCAGCCATTCGGGAAACACATCGCCATTCTTGCGGCGACTCCAGATTTCCCCTTCCCAACTGCCGGTTGCATGAACCCGTCGCCATAATTTGCGGTAAAAAGCGGCATCGTGACGACCAGAGTTCAGTATTCGCAGACTTTTACCCACCAGCTCGGCTTCGCTGTAGCCAGTGATCCGTGTAAAAGTATTGTTGATTTTCAAAACGTGGCCGCTTGCATCAGCAATCAACATGCCCAGATGGGTCTGGAACGCCGTGGCGGATATCCGCAGTTCCGCTTCACTTTGATGTAAGCGGTGCTCAAAACGCAGCCGGTTAAGGTAGTGACGCACGCCCCAGGCGCCCAGCAGCGCAATCAACAGCATCACGCCCACCAGTATCCAGGCGCGCTGCCGCCAGTCGGCTAATTGAAGCAGGACATCCTCACCGACGACCACCAGAAGCGGCAGTTCTTCTATCCATTGCATCTGGAACAGCCGCTCGCGCTGATCCAGCGGTGAGGAAAAACGCATAGACCATGCACCAGCCCCATTTTCAAGCATCATGCGTGTCTCGGGACTGTCCACCTGCCATCCGGCAGTAAACGGGTCTCCTAGGGAGGGTAAACGGGCAATCAGCTTTAGCTCGCCATCAACCAGCGCAATGCTTTCACCATTGGATACGCCTAAACGCTGGAATACACGCTCAAACACCGTAGGTGAAATCCGCGCTACCGCGATGCCATTAAAGTCGCCATTATCACGGGTGAGGCGGCGAGCTTGATAAAGGTAGTAGCGCTCGTCGTGGGAAGTCGAATAAAGTGGCGTCACTAGTTCGTTGCGAGATGGCGAGTCACGAAACGCCTTAAAAAAAGAGCTACTGCTCAGGTCGCGCCCGATTGAGTCAGCGCTTAGCGCACTGGCTTGAACAATACCTTCAGCATCAATAACACCAATATCATCAACCCAGTCGACAGAGCGAGTACGATTGAGTAAAGCCTCTTGAATAGAAGACTCTCCCTGCGTTGGCATGCCTTGGAGTTGCACCAGTTCTGCAACGCTAAAAAGGGCCTGGGCGCTTTGCGCAAAAACGCCTTTCGCCCACTCGACCACGACATCGGCTCTGGCCGCATTGCGCGTCTCAAGGGTCTGAATTTCGTCGCGATATTGTTCGTAGAGGATCCATGTAAATAGGCTCAGCAACAGCAACAACGCTACTCCGTAAAGCGTTAAGGCGCCTCGGCGCTGCTGGCGATATTTCTTCGCCAAATCAGATTTTAACGGAGTAACCGGTTGTGGCATTGCGCGGACGCCTTGTCATAAAGTGGCACTAAAAAAACACCAGCGCCTTAACATAAGCTTAAACATCGATGATATTGAAGAACTATTTTTGAAAAGTACATCGGCCCTTTTCAATTCCTCTATCATTAAATCAACTGATTACCCGTCATGAGAGCTTGATATGCCCGCGCTTGGTCAAATGAGCGACTATGAGATTCGCCTGATTCGTATTTTTCAAACGGTGGTGGAGTGCGGTGGTTTTACAGCAGCCGAAACCTCGCTTGGCATCAGCCGGTCGGCGATCAGCCAGCATATGAACGATCTGGAAGGGCGGCTGGGTTTTTCGCTGTGCCAGCGTGGGCGCGGCGGATTCAGCCTAACCGAAGAGGGTAAAGAGATTTATCAGGCGGGCCTGACGCTGCTTTCAGCGCTTGAAACCTTCAAAAGTGATGTTAACGCGCTGCATCAAACCATCAAGGGCGAGCTGAACATCGGTATTACCGATAATCTGGTGACGCTACCCGCCATGCATGTGACCCATGCGCTGGCCAGACTTAGCGCCCCGGAGCACGATGTCACGCTGAATATTCACATGGAGCCCTCAGACGCGGTGATTCGCGGCGTGATGGATGGGCACATGCACGTCGGCGTAGTGCCCTCGGTCAACCTGCCCACCAGCCTGGATACTCAACATCTTTACGATGAGCCTTCTTACCTGTACTGCTCGGTAGGACACCCGTTGTTCGATCAGGCCAGTGATCGCCTGACGTTGGCCAATCTTGCCAAGCATCCCGCCATATCGCCACGCTATCCGCTACCCGCTGAGGCCCGCCAAGCCCACGACGTTCTTAACCTGCGCGCCTCGGCGTCTGACCGCGAGGGGGCGGCCTTTTTGATCCACACCGGGCGCTTTATCGGATTTCTTCCCGAGCACGTCGCCGATCAATGGGTCTCGGCGGGCAAAATGCGCGCCCTGAACACCACAAGCCAGCACTACCGAATTCCCTTTGTGCTTATTGCCCGTCGCGATCGCCGCCCCAATCGTGTCGTTGACGCCTTTTTACACTTCATTAATACGCCGCAACCCCCAACTCCCGGCCTATAGCCGGGTGTTGGGGTGGCATGTTGTTAAAATGCGCGTCGCGCAAGCTAAGGGAGTTGCTCAGCAGGTTCTTTATCAACCACTGGCGCTGGCCCCACCGACGGTGCAGAGGAAAGCACCTGGCTTGCGACAAAGTAAACGACCGCGCCAAGTGCAGAGCCGGTAAACCAGCCATAATCATAGAACCAGTACATGGTGCCTGTCGTCAGGGCAATTAATGTCAGTACCACCGGTACGCCAAAAGCAATAAAACCGGCAATATTAACGGCTGGATAGGCATGGTTATCCATATACAAACTGGGCACATCCAGGCGCTGCTTTTTAATCAGGAAGTAATCCACCGCCATGATGCCGGCGATCGGGCCCAGCAGGCTGGAATACCCAAGCAGCCAGTTGGAGTACATCTGTTCAAGCGATACCCCTGGCGGAATAATGCCCGCTTTTTGCAGCAAGTCATAACCCATGAGCAGTACGCCCACCGCACCGGTCATCAGTACGCCGCGCTTCTGATCGATCAACTTAGGCGCAATATTCTGGAAATCATTGGTCGGCGAAACAATGTTGGAAGCGGTGTTGGTAGAGATCGTGGCGATAATAATCAACAGCATCGCCAGCACTACCCAGAACGGGCTGTCGATATAGCCGATCAGCCGCACGGGGTCGGCCACGGTTTGACCGACAAGCGTCTCGGAAGCCGCTGTCATCACCACGCCCAGCGAAGCAAAGAAAAACATGGTTAACGGCAAGCCGATCACCTGCCCGACAATTTGGTCTTTCTGGCTTTTGGCGAACCGGCTGAAGTCGGGAATATTCAGCGACAGCGTGGCCCAAAAGCCCACCATGGCCGTTAACCCGGCAAAAAAGTAGCCGTACACCGACGCCCCTTCAGGGCGCGAAGGCGGCTGCGCCAACAGCTCAGTCATCGACGTGTGGGGCCATGCCCATACCATCAGCCCGATACCCACCGCCAGCAGCAGCGGTGCGGCAAAGGTTTCCAGCCATTTGATTGATTCCGCCCCACGAATGACCACATACAGGTTCATCGCGCCAAACACGAAGAAACCGATGACTTCACCAACGCCGCCGAGCGCCGCCCAAGCGGGTATCAATTCCGAGAGCAGCAAATGAATCGCCAGCCCACCAAACATGGTTTGAATACCAAACCAGCCACAGCCCACCAGCGCGCGTACCAGACACGGCACGTTGGAGCCAAAAATCCCGAACGAGGAGCGCAACACAACGGGAAAAGGAATCCCGAATTTAGTGCCCGGAAACGCGTTGAGCGTAAGCGGAATCAAGACGATCACGTTCGCGAGGAGTATCGCGAACAACGCCTCCCCCACGCTCAAGCCAAAATAGGCCGTTAACACGCCCCCCAGCGTATAAGTCGGTACGCAAATCGCCATCCCCACCCACAGCGCGGCGATATTCCACTTGCTCCAGGTTCGTTCACTCGCCTGGGTAGGCGCGATATCTTTGTTGAAACGCGAGCTATGGCGTACATCGTCGCCCACATCCAATTCAATCAGCCCTTCTCGGTCTACCATTTGAGAGGTTGTTTTCGTCATTGGTCTCTCCTCAGTGTCATCCGCTTCCCAGAAAACCCTCACGGCCTGAGGTTTCCAAGCAATAAGCATGCCGACAAACCCGGCACTACCACTTAACTTATTGATGAAAAACTGTCTTCCAGGACAAGAATTTTGTTGTTGTCATCATCTTGCCGTCTTTTAGGACACGTAATACCCGACGGATTCAGAAAGGCTAGATCAAAAAAAATATTTGCACCAACTTTCAGCATAAAAACACTGCACAAACACCTGCAATAAATACCAACTTACTGATTAAAAAGAATTATCAAAAAAACACAAAAGCAGTGCACTACCTCACCATATTAGTGAAAACGCAATTTAAAAAGAAAAATAGCAAATCAACTCAACGAGTTAAAAAGTCGATTAAAAAATTATGCGCCTGACTTGCTAAAACTCACATCCTGACGATACTTTCATAAAAGCTGCCTTAATGGTCAGCTTTAAATTCAAATGCCAACAGACAAAACATTAATTAATCCTAACACCGTGAGCCAATACTAATTAACGGGGGAGACTCTAATGCAGAAGATGAAAATCGGCCTGATTCAAATGGGCTTGAAAACCAGCACCGACCTGGAACCAGCGGCCATCCGCGACGCCATGAACGAGGCGCACCTGCCGATGATCGAGAAAGCGGCGGAACAGGGCGTGCAGGTGCTCTGCTTTCAAGAAGTGTTTAATCAACCCTACTTTTGCCCCAGCCAGGACGGCAAATGGTACGCCGCCGCCGAGCGTGTGCCGGAAGGCCCTACCTGCCAGATGATGCAGAAACTCGCTGCCAAGCACCGCATGGTGATCATCGTACCGGTGTACGAAGAAACCGAGACCGGGGTTTACTACAACACCGCCGCGGTGTTCGACGCTGACGGCAGCTACCTGGGCAAATACCACAAGACGCATATTCCCCAGATCGCGGGCTTTTGGGAGAAGTTTTTCTTCAAGCCGGGCAAATCCAACTGGCCGGTGTTCGATACCGCCTTTGGGAAGATCGGCGTGTATATCTGCTACGACCGCCATTTCCCCGAGGGCTGGCGGGCGCTGGCACTCAACGGCGCCGAGGTCATCTTCAACCCCTCCGCCACTACGGCTCCAGTTACATCGTTAACCCGCGTGGCAAGATCGAAGCCCAGGCCAGCGAAACCGAGGACGAATTGCTGGTGCACGAGATCGATTTGGACATGGTGCGCGAGGTCCGCAACAACTGGCAGTTCTTCCGCGACCGCCGCCCGGAAACCTACACCCGCCTGACCGACGGCGAGTAACCCGGCCACCGGATAAGCAAAGGAGCGAGCAATGAGCCTATTGATCAAGGGCGGCACGGTCGTCACCAATACCGATACTTACCGCGCCGACGTACTCTGCGTCGACGGTAAAATTCACTCCATCGGCACCGATTTAGATGTTACCGATGGCTGTGAAGTCGTCGATGCCAGCAACCAACTGGTGATGCCCGGCGGTATCGACCCCCATACCCACATGCAGCTGCCGTTTATGGGCACCGTGGCCAGCGAAGACTTCTACACTGGCACCGCCGCGGCCCTGGCGGGCGGCACCACTTCGATTATCGACTTCGTGATTCCCCAGCCGGGGCAATCGCTGCTGGAGGCTTTCGAGACTTGGCAGGGCTGGGCCGAAAAAGCCGCCACCGACTTCGCCTTCCACGTGGCCATCACCTGGTGGGACGACAGCGTACGGGAGGAGATGGGTACGCTGGTGCACGAGCATGGCGTCAACAGCTTCAAGCACTTTATGGCCTACAAAGGCGCCATCATGGCCACCGATGACATCCTGGTGGAAAGCTTTTCGCGTTGCCTGGAGCTGGGCGCGGTGCCCACGGTTCACGCTGAAAATGGCGAACTGGTTTACCACATGCAGCAAAAGCTGCTCGCCCAGGGCATCACCGGGCCTGAAGCCCATCCGCTTTCACGCCCACCCCAGGTGGAAGGCGAGGCGGCCAGCCGCGCCATTCGTATCGCAAGCACTTTGGGTGCACCGATCTATCTGGTGCACGTTTCCACCAAGGACGCGGTAGACGAAATTGCCTACGCCCGCGACCAGGGCCACCAGGTTTACGGCGAGTGCCTGGCAGGTCATCTAATGATCGACGACAGCGTCTACCAGGATACCGACTGGGGCCGCGCCGCGGCTCACGTAATGAGCCCGCCCTTCCGCCCCAAAGGCCACCAGGAAGCGCTTTGGCACGGACTGCAATCCGGCAATCTGCAAACCACCGCTACCGACCACTGCTGTTTCTGCGCTGACCAAAAGGCCGCGGGCAAGGACGATTTCACCAAGATTCCCAACGGCACCGCCGGGGTCGAGGACCGCCTGGCCGTCTTGTGGGATGAAGGCGTCAATACCGGCAAGCTGTCGCCCCAGGAGTTCGTCGCGCTGACCTCGACCAACACCGCCAAGATCTTCAACCTCTACCCGCGTAAAGGCGCGATTCAGGTGGGCGCGGACGCCGATATCGTGGTGTGGGACCCCAACGGCACGCGCACGATCTCCGCCAAGACCCACCACCAGAATGTCGACTTCAATATCTTCGAGGGCAAGAAAGTACGCGGCATTGCCCGCCACACTATCAGCCAGGGCAAGTGGGTATGGCGCGACGGTGACCTACGCGCCGAGCGCGGTGCAGGCCGCTATCTAGAGCGCCCCGCCTACCCCGGCATGTTTGAGCTGCTGGCCAAGCGCGCCGAACTGAATGCTCCGGTAGCCGTTAAACGATAGCAGCTGTTTATATAAAAGCTGTCTCTATAAAAATGGAGGCTCGACTGTGACTAGCCCACTGAATCACCTACCCAGCGCAAAAGAGGTCGGCACCTACGACCCGCAAACGCTGGACAGCAACTTTAGCGACCTGCATCCACCACTGACGCAG
>JAIVHM010000042.1 GCA_020201095.1 Halomonas sp.
TATCTACATAATGGTGGCGTCGCTTCCAGCACTCCTCATATTATTAGCGAGACCATAGCGACCTAAAACGCATGTAGATATTTTGGGGAGTCACTCTGCGATGAAACAACGCGTGCTTTTTCTATGTAATGCAAACTCTGCCCGCTCGCTGATGGGTGAGGCGTTACTTCGCCATTTGGCTGGAGACCGCTTCGAGGCTTGCAGTGCGGGCAGCGAACCAGATGAACCCCATGCGCTCACTTTGGCGGTGCTCGATCGGCAAGGAATTGCTACACAAGGACTGGCTAGTAAGTCACTAGATGATTTTACTGACGAGCATTTTGCAGCGGTGATCGTTCTATGTGATAAAGCTCAGCAAGCATGTCGTGATTGGGAGGGCTCAAGTGACGAGTACCTTTATTGGGATATTTCTGATCCACGTCTGATTGAATGCTGGGATGCTTATGAACAGGCCATGGCTGAGATCCATCATCGTCTTTCGCTATGGCTTGCCATCAAGACACGTGATGATATTCAGCACTGATAGTGTAAATGCCCTTTCTGTTTCTACAACCTCTATTAAGACAGTTTGATTTACTTATTGGTATTGCGATTGGCAGCGTGATGTATAGCTTTATGCCCACTGGCATCTTGGAACAGTAAACCCTATTGCCATTCCCATCGCTGCGGTTATTGGTGTCCCTCTGTATATCCGTGCTGAGGCTGTAATACCGTTAGCGTCTGCGCTTATGGCCAAAGGGGTGGGAGCAGGAACGGTGTTAGCATTGATCATTGGCAGTGCCGGGGCCAGCTTGACTGAACTGATTCTGCTGCGCTAATTGTTCACACTTAAACTGCTGGTGGCCTTTGTCACAGTTGTTTTTTCGATGGCGATGTTAGCGGGCTATGTCACTTTACTGCTTTTCAAAACAGCACATTTAACCCAACATTAAAGGTTTCTCACCACCGTAGAAGCTACGCCGATTGCAGGGGTAAGCCATCCACATACAGATGGCGTAACTTCCAGAACCCTTCAACGTCAATGCGCAGCCCTTGGTAGGCAAGCTCTTGGGCAATATATAGGGTTATATCTTCATCTCTATGATTTTGGTAAAGCGAAGGGTCTTTGGGTGCACTCGCTTCGGCGACGGCAACGTTGGCGCTCCCCCCGCAGCAGCCATATTTAGGGGAAAGGCGAACAGTGACGACGCCACCGTGTTGTTTGATGAAGTCTAATGCGTTGCTGCTTATATCAATCACAATATCCATTGTGCACCTCATATCATGATGACGACATTAACGTGCTGGATAGTAAACGGTTTCACCGTCTTCTTTGGTGAAGTGTGTGATCGGTTGTTCCAAAAGCGCTAATACTTGCTCGGAAGGGCGGCATAAGCGGGTACCCCTATTTGTTACCACAATGGGGCGATTGATCAGAATTGGGTGGGCCATCATGGCGTCGATAAGCTGGTCATCGTTAAGTGATGGATCATCCAGTTCTAACTCGTCATAGGGAGTGCCTTTGCGCCGTAGCAGTTCCCGGGGTGATATCTGCATCATCGCCAGCAGCTCAACCAGCCTTTCGCGGCTGGGCGGTGTTTCAAGATAATAGATCACCTCCGGCGATTCGCCAGAGGCTTCGATCATCGCCAGGGCATTGCGCGACGTACCGCAGCTGGGATTGTAGTAAATGGTGACAGGCATGGTGACCTCAAGATTTAGCGGTTTTCACTGCCGGGGGCGTTACGTTGAGAGGGCTCCGTTTTAAAAGCCGGTGAGACATGGGCAGGATCGACCTCTTGTTTATAGCTGGCTGCGGCTTCCGACCACCACATTAGCTGACCTAACGTGCGGCCAAAATAACCTTCCCAGCGCTCCTGATCCTTAGCAAAGTGGCCGTCTTCGTTCAGCGCTTTCTGGGCTTTGGGTATATGAATCATGGCCGATACCGGCAGGCAGCCAAGCTCCGAAAGAAATGTGCGCATGGAAACGGCGGCGCGTGCACCTCCCCACTGGCCCATGGAATAAGTGACGATGGCGCTGGGTTTAAACGCAAACAGTGAGGCGCCGAAGTGATTAAGCAAATGGCTAAGCGCGGGGCTCATGGAGTGGTTGTACTCGGGGCTTACCATCACGTAGCCATCGGCATTAGCGATTTTATCGGCAAGCTTCGCCAAGTCCTCCGGCGCATCGTTTTTTGCGTAAGCAAAATGCGGCTTGAACGGATCGCTCAAGTCTAGCGATAGCGGGTCAATAACCTCAGCCGTGGTATGCGGTAACGATGAAAGCAAGCGCTCGCAGGCCTTTGCAACCCGCTCGCCCAGGCGAGCCGGGGAGGGCGGTGTGCTGGTGCGGGTTGAACCCAGAAATACCAAGTAGTGGGCCATAGTGTTTTCTCCCGATTAATGAGCGTCTGCTGGAAAATGATGGCGCGTCTTATTGGCGATTCTTACCAGTGCCAGCATCAGCGGCACTTCGACCAATACGCCGACGACCGTTGCCAGCGCCGCGCCTGACTGCATGCCAAACAGCGCAATGGCGGCTGCGACCGCGAGTTCAAAAAAGTTGCTCGCGCCAATCATCGCGCCCGGTGCGGCAATGTTGTGGGGGACACGCCAGGCTTTTGCCCAGCCGTAGGCGATAAAGAAGATCAGGAAGGTTTGAATAATCAGCGGAATCGCAATGAGCACGATATGCAGTGGATTATTCAGAATGACCTCGCCCTGGAAGGCAAACAGCAGCACAAGGGTAATGATCAAGCCGATCGGAGTGATCGGGCCAACGCGCTTCATAAACACATTGTCGTACCACTCCGCGCCGCGTTTTTTAATCAAGCTTTGCCGCGTGATGTAGCCTGCGGCCAGGGGAATCACGATATACAGCACGACCGACAGGGCGACGGTGTCCCAGGGTACCTGAATGTTTGAGACCCCTAGCAGGAGAACCACGATAGGGGCAAACGCGAACAGCATGATCAGATCATTGACCGCCACTTGCACCAGCGTGTAGGCCGCGTCACCGCGGGTTAAGTAGCTCCACACAAACACCATGGCAGTACACGGCGCGGCGCCGAGCAGAATGGCGCCCGCCAAGTACTGACTGGCTAACTCTTCAGGGATAAAGGGCCGAAAGATCACCATTAAAAACAGCCAGGCAATGGCAAACATGGTGAAGGGCTTGATTAGCCAATTGACGGCCGTGGTGATGGTCAGCCCTTTGGGTTGGCGGCGCACCCCCGCGATGGAGGTGAAGTCAATTTGCGCCATCATGGGGAAAATCATGGCCCAGATTAATACCGCGATAGGTATGGAGACCTGGGCTACCTCAAAGCGTGACAGCGCTTGCGGTATTGCCGGGGCGAGCTGCCCGAGCAAGATGCCTGCCACAATGGCAAGCGCGACCCATACCGAGAGAAAGCGCTCGAATAAACCCATACCCTCGGCGGTGGAGGGAGATGACGTATCCTGTTTTGTTGACATGACAAGCTCCTTATCAAATAGCGCGTTGGTTAACCCGCTGGGAGAGTTCTTCGGCGCTTTCTTTGCGCTCTGAATAACGATCGGTGAGCAGCGCGCTGCGGTCCCGCACGAGTAGCGTAAACTTCACCAGTTCTTCCATGACATCCACGATACGATCAAAGAAAGGTGACGCTTTCATGCGGTCGTTATCGTCGAATTCCATAAACGCTTTGGGCACTGACGATTGGTTGGGGATCGTCAGCATGCGCATCCAGCGGCCCAAAATACGCAGTTGGTTGACAGTGTTGAAGGACTGCGAACCGCCGCATACCTGCATTACCGCCAGCGTCTTGCCTTGGGTTGGGCGCACGCCGCCTAAGGAAAGCGGGATCCAGTCTATTTGCGTTTTCATGATGCCGGTCATCGCGCCGTGGCGTTCGGGAGAGCACCAGACCATGCCGTCTGACCATTGGGCCAATTGGCGTAGCTCTTCAACCTTGGGGTGGCTGGCATCTTCTGTATCCGGCAACGGCAATTCTCTAGGGTCAAAAATTCTTGTTTCAGCGCCCATGGCATTGAGCAAACGTGCGGCTTCTTCCGTTGCTAAGCGGCTAAACGAACGTTCACGCAGGGAGCCATAAAGCAGCAGAATTTTTGGCGCCTGTGTGTTATCTGCCGTTAAACCCAGCCGCTCATGGCTTGGAGCTTCAAAGAGGCTAGCGTCTAGGTTGGGTAAGTCGTCCCATTTGGTCATACGAGCGGTTTCCTTATCGATGTCGCGTAGAAATTCACTCCCTCCATGATATATGTTTTTTCGTATATTTCTAGCGGCGTCGCTGTCACTGCAACAATGTCGTCATGATTGCTGCGTAATGTGTTGCTAAATCACCAGATAAAAGGTCGTTTATTTATGTCAAAGCGTCGCGTGCTATTTCTGTGTAACGCCAATTCGGCACGTTCGTTGATGGGTGAGGTGCTGCTTCGCCATATGGCTGGCGACCGCTTTGAGGCGTTCAGCGCGGGAACAGAGCCGGATGAACCTCATGCGCTGACGCTTGAGGCGCTTACCAAGCAGGGGCTTTCGGTAGAAGGGTTGCACAGCAAGTCGTTGGATGAGTTTGAAAATGAAAGCTTTGATTACGTCATCGTGTTGTGCGACAAAGCCCAGCAGGCTTGCCGCGAATGGCAAGGAGTGACGGGTGAACGGCTTTTTTGGGACATTCGCGACCCGCGCTTGATCAATAAGCTGGACGCTTACGAGCAGGCGCTTCAAGAGATTCGGCGCCGTCTGCAGCTGTGGCTATTGCTGCCCGCAAAAGATAAACAATAAACGCAGAATGTTTTATAGAAAAACGCAGGTAGGGAAATTTGATAATTGAGTTGCCCCAGTGCGGTATAATTTATCACGCACCGGGGCTTTTCTATTGGGTGGCTTAATCCATTAGCTCGATGGCCACGGCTGTGGCTTCGCCGCCGCCGATGCACAGGCTTGCTATACCACGCTTGCCGCCTTGGGTGCGCAGCGCGTGGATTAATGTCGCGATAATACGTGAGCCGGTAGAGCCGACCGGATGCCCTTGGGCACAGGCGCCGCCAAACACGTTGACCTTGTCGTGAGGAAGGCCTAAATCATCCATGGCCATCAGGGTCACCACGGCAAAAGCTTCGTTGATTTCAAATAGATCAACGTCATCAACGCCCCAATCCAGCTTTTTCATTAGCTTTTCAATCGCGCCCACCGGGGCGATCGTAAACTCACTCGGGTGGCGTGAATGGGTGGTGTGTCCCAGCATGCGTGCCAGTGGTTTAAGGCCGTGGTGATCTGCGGCTGCCTGGCTCGCCAGAATAAGTGCCGATGCGCCATCAGAAATCGAGCTTGAGTTGGCAGCGGTGATGGTGCCCTCTTTGGCAAAGGGGGGGCGCAGCTGGCGGATTTTATCCAGTTTGGCCTGGAAGGGCTGCTCGTCATGTTCAACCAGGGACTCGCCATGACGAGAGCTGACGGTAACAGCGGCCATTTCGGCATCTAAATGGCCTGCATTGGTAGCCGCCATGGCACGCTCGAGCGAGGCGATGGCAAAATCGTCCAGCCGCTCGCGGGTGTAGCCACGCTGAGACGCGACATCCTGCGCGAAAACACCCATTAACTTGCCGGTCTCGGCATCTTCCAGACCGTCCAGGAACATGTGGTCTTTCAGCTCTCCGTGGCCTAACCGATAACCACTGCGCGCCTTGGTGAGCACGTGGGGAGCGTTGGACATAGACTCCATGCCGCCAGCGAGGATCACTACCGGCACGCTCAACCGCGGCGCGAATGGCTATCGCGCCCAGCTCGGGAGCCGTGATGCTCGATAGGCTGCCCATCATGCCGCCCATCGGGGTGCGTGTTGCCGACAGAAACACGACGTCTTTAGCGTTACTCATGGTGTTCTCCATTAAGGTTGTTGTGATTATCTCGCTGCGAGTCGCGCTATGCGTTGACCCGTTGCGGGTGCTGTGGTTTTCTCCAAGGTAACCAAGCAAGCGCTAGTGTGAATGACATGAATGTAATGAATGCATCCCCTCGTCGCAAGGAATTAACACGCCTCGCGGCTCAGCTTTTTGTCCAGGAAGGCTTCGACCGTACCACGGTGCGTATGCTGGCGCAGGAAATGGGCATCAAGTCCGGTAGCTTGTTCCACCACTTTAAAGATAAGCAGGAAATCCTGGCGGCTGTGATTGAAGAAGGCACCCACAATGCCCTGTTGATTGCGCGTCGGGCGCTCGATAATTGCGAAGATCATCCTGAGGCGTGTCTGCGCGCCATGGCGCGAGCGCACCTCGAAACACTGTTTACTGATCGCAATGCCCACGTGGTCGCGCTGTTTGAATGGCGAAGACTGACGCCTGCGGCGAGTGCCCATCTGAGTCATCTGCGCGATGCGTATGAGGCGCTGTGGGTCGCCGTGATTGATGATGCATTGGCGGCAGGGCTGATTCATGGGGATCGTTTTCTGGTCTCGCGTTTTGTCCTGGGTGCGCTGAACTGGACAGTGCGATGGTACGACCCGGATGGTCCCAGAACGCCGGATGACCTGGCCGATGAGCTGGTCGCGATGATCATGGCCCGTTAAGGGGAGCCGGGGTGATTACCTCGCTTTGCGCGACTAACGTCTAACCACCAAACACCACGACGGGCTTGCGCTCCTTTGCGTTTGCTTTTAGCGTAGTTTTATTCATAGGGTTCCGTTAACGTAAACTGATGATAGCAATGCCAGCCCCTGCGAAGCCCAATGCTCACTACCAACAATACCCAAGAGAGCCATCATGACAGCGACACCACGCTCCAACTATTCGGATTACCTTGATGCGTTTTCCATCGGAGAAGTCATCGCCAAGCTGGATGATCATCAGGACGGCCAGCTAAACGCCTTCGAAGCGTGTTGTGGGCGTCACGTTCGTGCTGGCAGGGGCGATGTGTTGGCATTGGTACAGGAAGACCTGAAAGGTGCTACGCACACACTTAGCTATAAAGAGCTTGATCAGCAAAGCGCCAAGCTTGCGGGCTGGTTTCAAGCCCAAGGACTAGGCGAGGGGGATCGCATTGCGTGTATGCTCCCCCGTTCGCTGGCGCTTCTGGTCGCCGTGGTGGCGACCTGGCGTATTGGTGCGGTTTACCAACCTTTGTTTACTGCCTTTGGCCCCGATGCAGTGGATTATCGGCTGGGTCGGGCTGACTCCAAGCTTGTCATTACCGATCATGCGAACCGCTATAAGTTTGATGGCTTGGGCCAATGCCCGCCAGTGTTGGCCGTCGGTGGACCGACTCGTGAGCACTCTGACGACCATGATTGGCAGACGGCATTGACGCATACGTCAATGAGCGGTGAGCCGCCCCGCCTGTCTGCGGAGAAACCTTTTCTGCAGATGTTTACTTCCGGAACAGTGGGCAAGCCAAAGGGCGTAGCCGTGCCGCTTTCCGGTATGACGGCATTCGCTCTCTATATGGAGTTGGCGGTCGACCTTCGCGAGGAGGATCGCTTCTGGAATATGGCGGACCCCGGCTGGGCGTACGGGCTTTACTATGCGATTGCTGGCCCGTTGCTTTTGGGGGTCACGACTCACTTTTGCGAAGCCGGGTTCAGTGCCGAAGGAGCGTTTGAATTCATGAAGCGCCACCGCATCATTAACTTTGCCGCAGCGCCAACGGCCTACCGGCTTATGAAAGCGTCAGGCCTTTTCGATGACGCCCATCAAACACTTGAGCTACGTGCTGCCAGTTCAGCAGGCGAACCGCTTAATACCGAGGTGGTGTCATGGGTGGAAAAGTCGCTGGGGTGTTCGGTGATGGACCACTATGGCCAAACCGAAACCGGGATGACGTGTAACAATCACCATACCCTTGATCACCCCAAGCATATCGGGGGCATGGGGGTGCCCATGCCGGGGTATCGCTTGGCGATTCTGGATGCCGAATATAACGAGGTGTCACCCGGCGAGCCGGGCGTTTTGGCCGTGGATATTGAGCAGTCGCCCGCGCACTTTTTTCAGGGTTACACCTGGCAGGAAAAAGACCCCTTTGTGCAGGGGTATTACCTGACGGGCGATGTGGTGATTCGCAACGAGGATGGGTCGTTTCAGTTTGCCGGCCGTGATGACGATATCATCACGACTTCCGGTTACCGTGTGGGCCCAACCGATGTCGAAAACAGCGTTATGGCACATCCCGCTGTGGCGGAGTCGGCAGCGGTGGGCCAGCCGGATGAGATTCGGGGCGAGGTGATCAAGTCGTATATTGTGTTGCGTGATGGCTATGAGGCAAGCGAAGCCCTTGGGGATGAAATTCGTCAGCAGGTACGAGACCGGTTGTCGGCCCATGCGTTTCCCCGCGTTATCGAGTTTGTTGACGAACTTCCCAAAACGCCAAGCGGCAAAATTCAGCGCTTCAAGTTACGCGCCCAGGCAGCCGAAGACGTTAATTTGAGCCAATAACGACTTTCGTAACAGGAAACACGACTATGCAAGTGAAGGATCATACGTTTTTAATCACCGGCGCCGCTTCAGGCTTAGGGGCTGCGACAGCCGAGCGTTTAGTGGCTGCCGGTGCTCGCGTCGTTTTGTGCGACCTCAGCGACAGTGTCAAGTCCCATGCAGAGCATCTGGGGGATGGCGCTCGCGCGTGCCTGGCGGATATCACGTCTCAAGAACAGATGCAGCAGGCAGTTGATACCGCCGTAGCATTGGGCGGTGAGCACGGGCTCTCGGGTGTTATTCACTGTGCGGGCGTCGTCAGTGTTGCCAAACTGGTTGACCGTGAGGGCAATCCTGCTGACTTGGAAAGCTATACCAAAACGATCAATATCAATCTCGTCGGTACTTTCAATGTCATGCGCCTGGCGGCGGCTGCGATGGCCCAAAACACGCCGAATGAGACCGGTGAGCGTGGGGTGATTATTAATACCGCTTCTATCGCTGCCTTTGATGGGCAGGTAGGGCAGTGTGCCTACAGTGCCTCCAAAGCCGGTGTTGTGGGGATGAGCCTGCCCGCTGCCAGGGAGCTTTCCCGTCATGCCGTTCGCGTCATGGCGATTGCGCCAGGTGTGTTCGAAACCCCCATGATGAGCGAAATACCTGACGAAGCCGCTCAAGCGCTAGCCGCTGCGGTTCCTTTCCCTAAACGTCTGGGCAAGCCAGCAGAATTTGCCCAACTGGCGGAGCAAATTATTATGAACCCGATGTTGAATGGAGAAGTGATTCGGCTGGATGGTGGTATCCGAATGCAGTAATCATGCGTCAACGTGTGTTCAAAACTGAGCCTTCCAGCGTTGTCGTTGGTAGGCTTTTTTTGTTTTCAATCATGTGCTTATCAGTTCGTCTACCAAAGTAGTAGCCATTCTGAATGATTAATTCAAACGATCGCTTGACTGAGGCTTGGCTGCGAGTTAATTTTCAAACATGTGTTTGAAAGCTGTTCTTTGAGCTCAATGCCGCTTTCAGCCCCCTCATGAAGGAGAAGTGCGATGCCCAGCTACCAGGCCCCCTTGCGCGATATGCGTTTTGTGACGGACGAAATGTTTGATTACCCTCGGCATTACGCATCACTACCGAATGGTGATGACGCTTCTCCTGACGTGGTCAACGCCATTCTGGAAGAGGGGGCGCGCTTTGCCCGTGACGTACTGCTGCCCATCAATCAAAGCGGTGATGAAGAAGGCTGCCTGCTGGAAGGCGGAGAAGTTAAAGCGCCTAAAGGCTTTAAAGAGGCTTATCAGCAGTATGTGGAAGGCGGCTGGCCCAGTCTGGCTGCAGATCCCGAACAAGGTGGTCAGGGGCTACCGCCCTCATTGGCGATGATGCTGTCAGAAATGATCTGCGCGACTAACCTGGCGTGGGGAATGTATCCGGGGCTTTCTCATGGCGCAGCCGATGCGCTAAGGCATCACGGCACCGACGAGCAAAAAGCCACCTATCTCACTAAGCTGGTTGAGGGCGTTTGGACAGGCACTATGTGCCTAACCGAACCTCACTGTGGCACCGACCTCGGTTTGATCAAGACGCGAGCGGTGCCCGTTGATGGCAACGCTTATGCGATTACCGGCACCAAAATCTTTATTTCTGCCGGCGATCACAACCTCGCCGAAAATATTGTCCATCTCGTCTTGGCAAAATTACCCGATGCGCCTGAAGGCTCGAAAGGCATTTCATTGTTCGTAGTGCCCAAGTTCATGCCGAATGCCGCAGGTAATCCTGGTGAACGCAATGGCGTCACTTGCGGTTCTCTTGAGCACAAAATGGGTATTCACGGTAACGCCACCTGCGTAATGAACTTCGACGACGCCACAGGTTATTTAGTGGGGCCACCCAATAAAGGGTTGGCCTGCATGTTTACCATGATGAACGCGGCTCGTCTGGGGGTCGGTATTCAGGGGCTTGGTCTGATCGAAGCGAGTTTTCAGAATTCACTGAGTTATGCTCGCGATCGCTTGCAGATGCGTGGTCTGTCAGGCAAGCAGGCACCGGAAAAACCCGCTGACCCGATCATCGTTCACCCCGATGTACGCCGCATGCTGCTAACGCAAAAAGCGTTTGCCGAGGGCGGTCGCATGCTGGTGCTTTACACCGCACAAATGCTCGATGTGGTAGAGCATAGTGAGCCAAGTGAAGAGCGAGACCATGCTGAAACCCTGCTCGGCTTGCTGACGCCTATCGTAAAAGCGTTTCTCACCGAGGTTGGGTTTGAATGCACTAACGAAGGTGTACAAATATACGGCGGCCACGGTTTCATTAAAGAGTGGGGTATGGAGCAGCTGGTTCGCGATGCGCGTATTACCCGGCTTTATGAAGGCACAACCGGTATTCAGGCCCTCGACCTGCTGGGCCGTAAAGTGTTGATGAGCCAGGGTGAGTCACTAAAAGTTTTCACCAAAGAGATTCATAAGTTCTGCAAAGCAGAAGCTGATAACCCGGCTCTTAAAGAATTTGTTGAGCCACTGGTCAAGCTCAATGCTGAGTGGGGCGAGCTGACAATGGGCGTGGGCATGAAAGCAATGCAAGATCGCGAAGAAGTGGGCGCGGCAAGCGTTGATTACTTGATGTACTCCGGTTACGTCACGCTGGCTTATCTGTTTGCTCGTGCGGCCAAGCAGGCGTCTGTCTCTCTGGCAGGCGATGATAAGGCATTTTATGCCGCTAAGCTGAATACCGCGCGCTTCTACTATCAGCGTCTTTTACCGCGTACGAAGGCGCACGCGCAAATGATCGAGTCGGGGGCTGGCAGTCTGATGGCGATGTCCAGCGAAGAATTTGGTCTCGGTTTTGAGATTTAAGCGTCAATCATTGATGGCGTGAGTGTTTTACCGCCAACGAGCACTCTCTGGTCAGGCGTTCTGATCGGTGGTTTGCGGCAGATTCCGTCTTTTGACGGGTTCTGTCGCTTTTTTATTTTACTATCCCTTGCCAAGTTACTGCTGAGGCCTTAAAGTACGTATCCGCTGCCGGGGACGCACGGCGTTGCCAGCGGTGATTGAGGTGTAAAACCTTAGGTTTGTCAGTCGGTTAGGCAAGCGAATGTGATCAATGTGTTGTGTCACGTCGCATCGATTTTTGCCA
>JAIVHM010000284.1 GCA_020201095.1 Halomonas sp.
CGGCCAACTTGTTCGAGCAGGGTTTACCTGTTCCGCGCCCTATCGCCACCTGCGTGGTTCGTCATGGGCTCAGCTACGAAGCCGCCTTGATCACTCAACGCATCACCGGTGCCAAGGCGTTAGCCGAATTGATCGTCAACCACCTGGCGGATGAAGCGCTCTTGCAACGCATAGGCGCCATGATTCGACGTTTTCACCAGGCAAAGCTTGATCATGTCGATCTGAATGCCCGCAATATTCTGGTCGATAACAGTGGCGCGCCATGGTTGATTGACCTGGACCGCTGTCGGTTACGCCAACCGGGGAAGTGGCAGAACGCCAACCTGGAGAGGCTAGAGAGGTCCATTCACAAGTTTGATTCAAACCTATCGATATCCCCTGTTCTCCAGGGATATCGTGTTACGGATTGATCAAACGCGGCCGTATTGATCCTCGAAGCGAATGATATCGTCTTCTCCAAGATAGCTGCCGGACTGCACCTCTATCAGCTCGAGTGGCAGCGTACCGGGGTTTTTTAGCGCGTGGATCTGGCCGATGGGAATGTAGGTCGACTCGTTTTCGCACACAAGGTAGGTTGCCTCTCCGTTGGTCACTTCCGCCGTGCCGGACACCACTATCCAGTGCTCTGCCCGATGATGGTGCATCTGTACCGAGAGCTTGGCACCGGGGTTCACCGTGATGCGTTTAACCTGATAACGCTGCCCCTTATCGACTGATTCATAGCGCCCCCAGGGACGATAGACAACGCAATGATTGTTGAACTCGTCCCGACCTTCAGACTTGAGTCGTTCGACGATTTTTTTAACGTCTTGCGTCTTATGCCTATCAGCGACTAATACCGCATCCTTGGTTTCGATAATGATGAGGTCTTCCAGGCCTATCGCGGCCACCAAGCGACTCTCGGAACGCAGCATGGTATTGCGGGTATCTTCCTGAATAACATCACCGTGATAGCTGTTACCCGCTTCGCACTTATCGCTTAACTCCCATACGGACGACCAGGCGCCAAGGTCACTCCAGCGCGCCGCCAAGGGCACGACAGCCGCATGCTGCGTTTTCTCCATCACGGCATAATCGACCGAAATGTCATCGCATTGGGCGAAAACATCCTTATCGATGCGCGTAAAATCCAGGTCATTCTCTATCTTTGCCATTGCCTGATGGGCTTGCTCGAAACAGGAACATGCCGCTATTCCAGAGATATTCACCACTTTCCAAGTAAGCCGTTGCCGTCGCTACATCCGGCTTTTCGACAAAACGCCGGACATCAAAACCTGCCTCCAGAGAAGCCCCCTGATGGATATAGCCGTAGCCAGTTTCAGGACAGGTGGGCACGACGCCGAAGGTAACCAAATAACCGAGCTCTGCAAGCGTCTGCGCCTTCTTGATACTGTCATGGAACGGCGCGATATCTTGAACCTGATGGTCAGCTGCCAATACAAGTAATAAAGGATCATCACCGTCTTGCGTCGCGGAAATGGTCGCCAAAGCAATCGCGGGCGCCGTATTGCGCCCGACCGGTTCCAACAATATGTGACGATTATCCGACCCTATCTGGCGTAACTGTTCTGCCACCAGAAAACGATGTTCCTCATTGCATATAACAATGGGCGCTAGTGTCTCAAGCCCTTCAAGACGCCCTAGCGTCTTTTGCAGCATAGTGGGCCCATCATCCAATGACAGAAATTGCTTGGGATATAATTGCCGTGATAGTGGCCATAGTCTCGATCCAACACCACCCGCCAGGACAACAGGCAATAATGACATATCAGGATATTCCTAGGGTTATGAGAAAATCACAGTGTTGAGAGTGCCTAAGCTTGCAAAGGTTCGGGTATCACAGGGCTTCCTTCGCGTGACAGGCTTACCACTATAGGTAAGCATACTGGGCGGCAATAAATTACACTGTGCATGTTGTGAATTTTCATCTAAAGGGTTTCTATGAAAGACACTATCGAAGTACCGCTATCGTTTGGTGAAGTGCTCGACAAGATCACGATATTGGAAATTAAGTCCGAGCGTATCAAGAATGCCGAAAAAATCAGCAACGTGCGCTTGGATCTGGACGCATTGAACCGTATATGGGAGCAGGAGATTCAGGATCCATCACGCATTGCAGACTTGCGTGTTCAATTGAAAGCCGTCAACGAAGAGCTTTGGGACATCGAGGATGATATCCGTGCCCAAGAGGCAAAGCAGGATTTCGGGCCACAATTCGTATCCCTCGCCCGATCCGTCTATTTCACCAATGACCGACGAGCCGCCATCAAAAAAGAAGTGAATCTGCTGCTGGGATCGCGTTTTGTTGAAGAAAAATCTTATCAGGACTACACCTAAACGCTCTGATACTTAAGTCATTTAGCTGATTTGCTGCGTTGTACCACCCACCTGTCCAGCATGTCGGTGGCATCATCAATCGAAATCATGTCCATGACGCCCTCGAACTCCGCTTTTGCCCCCCAGCGAGCCTGTGAAACCGTCTTACCCGTGAACGAGTGCAATGCTTCAGGGTAGCGGTTTACACACCATGTTAAAGAGCTGTAAGGGCCGGACCGATCAGGATTGCTGGC
>JAIVHM010000206.1 GCA_020201095.1 Halomonas sp.
AGCATGGACACCTCGATTGCTATTCGCACGATGGTGGCAGATGCCGGCAGGCTTCACGTGTGGGGCGGTGGCGGGCTGGTGGCCGACTCCAACGTCGATGAGGAATACACCGAGACGCTAGACAAAATTCGCCATCTAATCGAAGCCTTGGAATAAGCAAGCACGGCTTTTAAATCAAAGAGGAATATAAAAGCCAAACCAAACGGTATTGGGGCGACCTGCCTGCTATTTGGTAGCCTAGTAAGATGATATTTCCGACGATAAGGAGGCAGCATGTCCTCAGAACTTGACGCGATCAACAACGAATTTGCCAATAACCCTCAAGGTTTGGTCGAGTGGGCACTGGCCCAGGGCGCACAGCCCATCTGCACGACCAACTTCCGCCCGTTCGAAGCGGTGATTCTGCACATGGTGACTCAAGTGCGCCCCGATATTCCCATCGTATGGATGGACAGCGGCTACAACACCGAGGCTACCTATCAGTTTGCTGATGAGGTCATCAAGCAGCTTAACCTCAATATCGTCAGCTTCCTGCCCAAACGAACCCGCGCGCACCGCGAAGCGCTGGAAGGCCCCATGCCGGGTATTGATGACCCGCGCCACGATGCCTTCACTCAGGAAGTCAAAATCGAACCCTTCGAACGCGCCCTGGGGGAAATGCAGCCGGACGTGTGGTTCACCGCCCTGCGCGCTGAAGACACGCCCGAACGTGCCAAGATGCAACCGGTCAGCCGCAACGCCGACGGCCTACTGAAAGTCGCGCCGCTGCTTCAGTGGACAGCCAAGGATATGTATCAGTACCTGCAGGCCCACAATTTGCCCAACAACTTCGACTACTTTGACCCCACCAAGGTCGAGGAAAAGCGCGAATGTGGACTGCATTTACAGCACTAATGTTAACTGACGCTTAATACTCCGGCAGGTCCAGATCATCGAATAACGACTGCTCATGACGCGGGCCTGCGGTTAGCGCCTCCTCCACCCGATCGCGGGTAAGATGGGGTGCAAAACGGGTCAGAAAATCGTACATATAACCGCGCATAAAGGTTCCACGACGGATACCAATCTTGGTCGTCGAGCTTGCGAAAAGATGACGTGCATCCAGTGCGACCAGATCATCATCCAAGGCTGGATCGACGGCCATGTGCGCCACAATGCCCACCCCCATGCCGAGCCTCACATAGGTTTTGATCACATCGGCATCTGCCGCCGTGAGCACCACGTTAGGTGTCAGCCCTTTAGCTTTAAACGCATCGTCGAGTTGGGAACGCCCAGTGAAGCCAAACACATAGGTAACCAGCGGGTGCTCCGCCAGCGCTTCCAATGTTAACGGCGCATCCAGATTGGCAAGCGGATGGTCTTTGGGCACCAGTATGCAGCGGTTCCAGCGATAGCAAGGGAGCAGGATCAGATCGGTAAACAGCTCCAGCGACTCGGTGGCGATCGCGAAATCAGCCTGCCCCTCACTGACCATTTGAGCGATTTGCTTGGGCGTGCCCTGCTGCATATGCAGCGCTACATCGGGATACTTCTGAGTAAAAGCGCTGATGACAGGGGGTAATGCATAGCGCGCCTGGGTATGGGTGGTGGCAATCGCCAAACTGCCGCGCCGCTCGTCGCTATGCTCTTGGGCGACGTGCTTGATGTTCTCGGTCAACCGCAACACCTGCCCGGCCAGATCAATGATCGACTGACCAGCCGGCGTCACGCGTGTCAGGTGCTTACCGCTACGGGCAAAAATTTCGACGCCCAGCTCATCTTCCAATAAGCGGATTTGCTTGGAAATCCCAGGTTGCGAGGTATATAGGCTTTGCGCGGTGGCGGAAACATTTAAGTTGTGCCGATTCACTTCCCAAATGTAGCGAAGCTGCTGCAGTTTCATAGTGTCACCTAACCGGTCAATGCGCGGATGATTACGTTGCGACGACAAGCGCTGCCCTGGGCACTTGGCTCGCACAACCGCATGGCATTATTAGAATAAAAAAATTCGCTATAATGCCTTTATAGTATAAAAAAACCGCCTTAGCAGCACCTATTACTTTTTACTATTTCATCGATTTCGTGAAGAACGCATTTGCCACACTCCGTTTCGCCCGCTAACATTTGCCGACTTGGCGTAATGAAATGCGCTACGCATTCGCGTAATGACCGTTGCTCCATTTGAGGCAACGAAACAGCAAGAGCAACGCAAACGGGAGAAACAAATGGCTACTAATGTTGATGTTACTAACGCCAATTTTGAGCAGGAAGTCCTCAACGCCGAACAGCCAGTCCTACTGAAGTTTTGGGCCCCCTGGTGTGGACCCTGCAAAGTGATGGCCCCGGTGGTCGACGAAGTCGCCGATGAACAAGGCGACAACATCAAGGTGGTCAGCGTGAATGTTGATGACGCCCCCGAGATCGCGGCTGAACAAGGCGTTCGCGGCGTCCCCACCGTCATGCTTTTTAAAGCCGGTACCAAAGTGGCATCGCTGGTAGGCGCTCAATCAAAATCTCAGCTGACCCAGTTTATTGACCAGAACGCTTGACGAAAAAACCGCCGACACGGTCGGCGGTTTTCATTATGTAGCTTAGTGGCGCCTCAACCAAGGCGGCCGCCGAGCATCCAACTTGCTTGAGGTTTCCCCCTTTCGATTGCCAGGACCCAACAAGTGCGCAATCCAACGCGTTTGCGGATGGCTGTCCAGGGCTATCTTGAGCGTCATGGTCAAAACAACCGACAGCAACATCCCGGCGACACCGAACACCCACCCCCACACCACAAGCGATAGAAACGCCACAAAGGTCGAAAGCCCCAGCGCCTGCCCCATAATTCGCGGCTCTATCAAGTTACCCAGCACGAAATTGATCACCAGATAAGCGGATGCCAGCAGTAATGCCTGCAAGACACCCCCATCCTGCGCGACCAGCAGCAATAATACCGGTGGAATCGCGGCAATCGCCGAACCGATATTGGGGATAAAATTGAGCGCAAAGGCCAGCACCCCCCAAAGCAGCGGAAACTCCACCCCCACGATCAGGCAAGAAAGCCAAACCAAAATACCCGTCGCCAGGCTAATCACCGTCTTTACGGCAAGGTAACGTTTCAACGTCAAACTGAACTCGCTAAAACGCTTCAAACTCGGTGCAGGGTTTTCCAGGGCCCGCGACACCTTATCGCGAAAATTAAGCGTTTCGAACATCAAGAAAATAACCAGCAAGGCGACAATAGCGCTCTGCATAAACATGTTGCCAAGCTCTCCCAGCAACGTTTGCATCCAAGACCCGTCGCCCTCCATTTCCAGCATCGAACCTAGCTGGTCAGGATCTATCGCCAAGCCGCGTGAGGCCAAGGCATTTAATACATCCCAGTAATGCTCATACAGACGCGCTTCGATATTAGGCAGGGCTTGGATGAAGGTACTGAAACTGTTCACCACCAGCAGGCCGATCAACGACACAAACACCAGCAAGAAAACCAAGGTGAGGAAAACTGAAAGGCGCAAGCTCAACCCGCAACGATTCAGCCAATGCACAGGCGACGTACAAACAACAGCGATAAAAATGGCAAGCAGCAGCGGTACCAACAATTCCGCGCCCATTTTCATTCCCGCCATAATGACCACCAAAGCGGCCATGGCAAGCGTAGCATTCAGCGGAATACTGCGGTAATTCTCATCCGATAACTTCGACATACCCCTCCATCCCTAAGCGACATCGTCTTTTAACCCAGAAGACAATGGAATCCAGCACCAAGCGTGCAAACTTCCAGCAACAACGTTCAACTATTCTCACACCGCTGAACTTTCTTTAGCCTACTCCATTCCAAGCAGAGTCTAGTCTTACTCTACCTACTTCGCCATGTGCCTGAGCGCACACGCATTTATAGGGATATTGAACCATGAAATTTCGCCTACCTGCCCAAAAACCGCTAAGCCGCAGCATTACCGCTGGCATTTTGCTTAGCCTGATCAGCATTCCGATGGCCCAGGCAGCGCCAACACCCCCAAGTTTGAATGTTCAGGCCCAGTCGTCGGTTGAGGTCGCCCCTGATAAAGCAACCCTCAATGCCCGCCTTTGGGAAAAGACACCTGCGTTATCAAGCCTTGAAGACACCGACAGTGACGAATTAACCGCTGCGCGGGAGCGCCTTGAACGCCGGGCAAGCGACTTGATAAACACCATGGAAGATAGTGGCCTTAAGCGCGATGCTATCAGCGCCGGTTCTTTGAACATTTACCCTGAGCAGGTATCAGGCAACCGTGGAGATAATGGCGAGGGTGAAACGCTGCAACGCACGCGGCTCGAGCGTCCGGTCACCGTCGAACTGACAGATATCAACCAGCTTGGTGACGTGCTGGACGCTTTGATGGACGCAGGCGTGAACGCCTTGGACGGCGTGCAATTCGACCTGCAGGATCGTGATGCCGCCACCGACGAAGCACTGGTCAAAGCACTGGAGAAAGCCCAGCACAAGGCCGAGTTAATGGCCGACACGCTGGATACGGAGCTTGCCCATGTTCAGCACATTGAAGAAACCCAGTCGCCGATTTTCCAACCCCGTATGATGTCAATGCGAGAGGAAAGCAGCGCTAGTGCCGACGCCAACAAAGGCCCCAGCAGCGAATATCGCCCTGGGACCATACGCATAGAGGCAGGCGTTAACGTGGAATGGGCGCTTAAAGGGCCAGACGCTCCAGCCCACCCAGATAGCGACGCAGCGGCTCAGGAATAACCACCGAGCCATCCGCCTGCTGGTGGTTCTCAAGTACCGCCAGCAGGCAGCGCCCGACCGCCAGCCCCGAGCCGTTCAAGGTATGCAACAGCTGGGGCTTTTTCGCGTCTGGATGCCGGAAACGCGCCTGCATACGCCGCGCCTGGAAATCTTCACAGTTGGAAACCGATGAAATCTCGCGGAAGGTATCTTGGCTGGGCAGCCATACTTCCAGATCGTAGGTCTTTGTCGCCCCGAAACCCATATCGCCGGTACACAGCGTCACCACGCGATACGGCAATTCAAGCGCCTGCAGGATCGCCTCCGCATGGCCGCGCATTTCTTCCAGCGCCTCATAGCTCTTGTCCGGCTCGACGATCTGCACCATCTCGACCTTATCGAACTGGTGCTGACGGATCATGCCGCGGGTGTCGCGACCGTGTGACCCTGCTTCAGAACGAAAACACGGTGTATGCGCGGTGAGCTTCATGGGCAGCGCCGCCTGGTCGACGATTTCATCGCGCACAAAGTTGGTCAGCGGCACTTCCGAGGTGGGAATCAGGTGATATTCACGCTCATCGTCCAGCTTAAACAAATCTTCGCCAAACTTGGGCAACTGGCCGGTGCCGATCAACGAGTCGCGGTTGACCATGTACGGCACATAGCACTCTTCGTAGCCGTGCTGCTCGGTCTGGGTATCCAGCATGAACTGCGCCAGTGCGCGATGCAGGCGCGCCACCGGCCCGCGCATCACTGCAAAGCGCGCGCCGGTGAGCTTGGAAGCCAAATCAAAATCGAGATAGCCCGATTTTTTACCCAGATCGACGTGATCCAGCACCTCGAAATCAAATGCGCGCGGCGTCCCCCAGCGGTGCAGCTCAACGTTATCGTCTTCTTTTTCGCCTTCCGGCACGCTTTCATGGGGAATATTGGGAATCCCGCTGACCGCATCGTCCCACTCGGCCTGTATCTCGGCCAACTGCTGCTTCGCGGCATCCAGGCGCTCGCCCAGGTCACTAACCTCGTCCAGCAGCGGCTGGATATCCTCGCCGTTGGCCTTCGCCTTACCAATCGCCTTTGAGCGGGTGTTGCGCTCGTTCTGCAGCTGCTCAGTCTGGGTTTGCAGCTCGCGACGGCGCGACTCCAGCGCCTGCAGCC
>JAIVHM010000043.1 GCA_020201095.1 Halomonas sp.
GTATCACGGCAAACCTTGATAAGCCTGCGGGTGAATAAGCGTCATTTTTCCTTCAGTTGAGAGCGTTTAGCGCTGCGCGATGTGGCATAGCGCTTCAAGGCAATCAGCAGGGCGATACCGGCAGCGAGGCCGAGTACCGCCAGGATTAGCTTCTGGGGAGACGCGGCGGTAAACAGCGCACCCAGTTGGCTACCCAGTAAAATAACGGCGGCACTGACCCCTTTGCGCGAACAATTTGGGATCGCGTCGACACACAAAATACTGGTCAGCGTTTCACGCATCAGCCAAGAGAAAAATATCAGCTTTATGCTGGAGGCTCTCGCCGAGCTCAAAGGGGAGGGGCACGATGACTTCCACCTGTTACTGATTGGCGACGGGCCGGATCGCGAGATTATCCAGACGCAGATCGATACGCTAGCGCTGACATCGCATGTCACCCTGGTGGGGGCGGTGCCGCCCGACGACATGGCGCTTTACTATCACCTGGGCGATGTCTTTGTGTTTGCGTCGATCTCTGAAACCCAGGGCATGGTGATTCTTGAAGCCATGGCAGCGGGGTTGCCAGTGGTGGCAGTGCGCTCAAGCGGCATCGATGACGTGGTGCGGGAAGGCTTCAACGGCTTTAAAACACCGCAGAATCGCCAGAAATGGGGGCAGCAAGTGAGGGCGCTGACCCAGGACGATGCCCTGCGCCACACGCTAGGCCACCAGGCGCAGCAGTTTGCCGCTGATTACGACATTGCCAAGTTTGCCGGCTCGGTCGCGCACTTTTACGCCGAGGTGCTCGCCAAGTATCACGGCAAATCTTGATAAGCCAACGGCTGAATAAGCGTCATTTTTCCTTCAGCTGAGAGCGTTTATCGCTGCGCGATGTGGCGTAACGCTTCAAGGCAATCAGCAGGCCGATACCGGCAGCGAGGCCGAGTACCGCCAGGACAAGCTCCTGGGGAGACGCGGCGGTGAACAGCGCACCCAGTTGGCTACCCAGCAAAATAACCGCGGCTAGCCCCGGGACGATCCCCAGCGTCGAGCCGATCATGTAGTCACGAAACTTAAGATGGAAGGCGCCCGCCAGCATATTGGTCAAAGTGAAGGGCGCGAGCGGCAAAAGGTTGATCACCGTCATGGTGCTAATGCCGCGCTTCGATAAGTAGCCGGACAGCCCGCGCAGATGGCGGCCACCGTAGTGCATCAGGGCATCGCGACCTAGCCAGTAACCTACCCAGTACGACACTACCGAAGACGCAAGTGTCCCCAGCGTGGCATAGCCGAGCCCCCATAACGGGCCGAACAGCAAGCCGGTTACGATCACCAGCAGACTCAGCGGAAACATAACCAGCAACGAGCCCGTGTAAACCGCTATCACGGCCGCAAACATCCACGGCGCGGTTTGCCATTGGCTGATCGTGCGGGTCAAGTCGGTCAGCTGAGCCTGGGTGAGCACCTCGTAGCGCTGAAGCAAATGCCACATGACGCCTAGCGCGACGAGAATAACGATCAAGCCGATGCCTTTAAGCAGTGTTCGCGACATGGCTACTCCCATCGGTGAGAAAAGCGCCAGCATACGCTCCCCCGCCGATGGGTAGAAGGAAGGTGAACCTTTTGAAACGTTTACTCGTTAAGTTGGTTCTCGATAACCGGCCAGGCGGGGTCGCCGTCGGTGGTGGTTACGTCAGCGAGCATCGCTTCCACCCGCTCGGCGTTTTCGTTGATCCACTGCTCGGCGACACCGTCCAGCTCGCGTTCTTCCTGCCCAAACTGCTGAATCATCCAGCTCTGCTGTTCGGCGGTGAAGGTGAACTGTTCAAAGAACGTCACCACATTGGGGTTGGCATCAGCGTAGTCGGAACGCACTAGCGTGAGCACTTCGCTTTCGCCATTGTTCTCGCCGAACAGGTCTTTCTCGTCGTCGAGATAGCGCATCGGTAGCTCAAGGTTCATCCAGTGCGGCGTCCAGCCAACCCATACAATGGGCTCTTCACGGGAGATTGAGTCACGGGCGGCGGAGAGCATCGCGACTTCGCTGGTGTCGACCAGTTGCCAGTCACCGAGCTCCCAGGTGTCGTCATCAATGGCGTCGTTAAGAATTTCGCTGGCCGCCGAACCGGCACCAAAGCCATGGATCTTGCCATCCAACTGGTCACGGTAGTCATCAAGGTCGGCAAAACTTTGCAGGCCGTCTTCATAAAGGTATTCCGGCACGGCTAGGGTCATTTGCGCGCCATCGACGTTGTTGGCCACATCGACCAGCACGCCGGATTCCTTGCGCGGGTTGAACATGTCGCGCTGGGCAGGCAGCCAGGCACCCAAGAAGGTATCGATATCGCCGCTTTCAATGCCCTGGTAAATCACCTGCAGACCGATTTCCTGGGTGGTGGTCTCGTAGCCTAGCGGGTTGAGCAGCTGTTCGGCGATGGCAGTCTTGACGGTAATGCCAGGCCAGGCAGGCACGCCAAAGTCGAGAGTTTCGTCATCGGCGTGGGCCGCTGAAGCAAACAACGCTACGCTTGCCAGGGCAATGCCCGATGCGAGAGGTTTCAGATGTGTCATACGATCTCCTTGCTTGGTTTATTATCAATGCGGGCGCGTTATACGCTTCTCATGCACCTTTCTCATGCACTGCGTGCGAGGACGCGCAACTTGGAAGCGAGCATGTCGCGGTCCAGATAGGTGCCCTGCAAATGACGTGCGCCGCTGTTGGGGTCGAATTCGCGCCGTCCGTGGAGGACGCGACGGTTATCGAACGCCACCATCTGGCCAGGTAATAAGGTGAACTCGATCTGGTGCGCCTCGCTGTGAAACAGCTGCCATAGAACACGATAAGCGCGGTACCAGGCGGCCATCTTGGGCGCGGGGAGGTGCAGTGTGTCGCGAATCCAGTTGTTGAGGCGGATTTCGACAAGGTTGCCGTCATCGTCGAGCTTGATCACCGGCTCACGCACCGAGATATCGTGAGTGTCATCCTGAAAGCGAAAATCGATCGCGGTTTCGCTTAAAATCTTCAGGGCTTCCGGGTCCTGTTGGCGTAATGCGTTGACCACGCGGGCGCCGTCGGCAAACAGTGATTGGCCGCCGCTGGCCTCGTTTTGCAGGCAGTAGAGCAGCTGAATATCGGGCGGCTGACGCCAGTTAGGCAGGTCAATGTGCAGCGGCAGGCCGACAGCGGTGTAGGCGGCATTGTTGGGGTTGGGCTTTGAGCGCACATCAAAGCGCGAACCAAAGTTGGTTGCGCGCTGGGGGCCGATACGCTCCGCCAGGCGGCTGACTTCTTCCTCAACCAGCGGGCCTTCGGTGATTAGCGCCAGGCCATCGCGCAACATGGCGGTCAGCCAGGCTTTTTCGCCGTCGGGCGTCAAGAACTCGGCATGGCGTATGCGTTCAGGGGTGAACTGATCCCGCCAGGGAGTGAGCGATGGAACGGCTGTGGGGATCTCTGCTTCCGGGCGACGCTGATAAAGCCAGCCGCTGTGGAAAGCGCTTTCGTGGCCGTCCTGCCAGGTCAGGTATAGATGCCCACCCGCGAGTTCGATCGCTGGCGTTTCGTTGATATCCTCAAGCGGCAGGTACAACCGCTCGCGGGTTTGCGGGTGCCGACATGCGGGGCAGGCGCAATGGTCGCGTAGCCACAGCAGCGGTAGCGTGGTGTGTTGGCCATCCTGCCATGTGAGGCGAATACCTTCATCAGTGGGCACTGCCTCAGTCAGTGATGGACCGTCTTGGTAGGGGGCTAATTCGCCCATTTGGGGCGCTTGGTGTTGCTCTTCAGCGAAAACGGTACTGTTCATCACTTCCTCCCGGCATTGACTAAATAACGCTTTGCTAGGATGCGCAGTCGCAATGGCAGTGACAAACGATTAATCTGGCCCCTAAGACCCCGCTCAGCTTATAGGTCACTTTTTCATGAACGCGTTGCCGCCACTACTATGGCTACAAGCCTTTGAATCCGCCGCACGAACGCTCAGCTTTACCGCCGCAGGCAACGAGCTTGGGGTGACCCAGGCGGCGATCAGTCAGCGTATCCGGCTGCTGGAAGACCGTCTGGGGCAGAAGCTGTTCGTTCGCCATGCCCGCAGTCTTACCCTGAGCCCTGCTGGCCAGGCCTGGTTGCCAAGCATCCACGATGCCTTTGCGCGTATCAGCGAAGGCACTTCGGAGGTTTTCGGCATGACCAGCGAGCAGCCGGTCACGCTGCGCACAACGCCTGTGATTCAACAGTCGTGGTTAGCCCCCCGGCTGATTCAGCTGCATCATAAACACCGCCACCTGTCGCTACGCATCGTTAGTGCTATCTGGCCGGATGACTTTGGCCCGGAAGGGGCGGATATTGAAATTCGCTATGGGCGTGGTGAATGGAGCGGTGTTGAGATGTGGCCGCTGGGTGATGAGCAACTATTGCCGGTGTGTTCGCCACAGATCGCCAAAGAACTTACGTCACCGGAAGCCTTGGCCGGGCATACGCTGCTTCATGCAGTGGGCTTCGGGGTCGGCTGGCCCGGCTGGTTGCAGACGGCGGGAGTGCCGCATATTGAAGCACAATGCCACGCGCTGACCTGCGATAATCAGGTCATGACGCTGGCGCTGGCAAGCCAGAGTGGAGGAATTGCACTGACGCATCGGCGTTTGCTTGAGCAGCGCGATGATCTCGTGGCACCGTTTTCGGTCAGCGTACCCAGTGAGGAGCGTTTCTGGCTGGTGAGACCTAGCCGTCGTATCGTGAGCGAAGACGCTGAGACGGTATGGCAGTGGTTGATAAAAGCGATTTAGAAGGAGTGTAAAGCGATGCCCCGTCCGGAACTACTCGAACAGATCTATACCATTGTCGATCAGATACCGGCGGGGCGGGTCACGACCTACGGGCGGATTGCGGCAATGACCGAGGGCGCGACCCCACGCATGGTGGGCTCAGCAATGCGTCATTTGCCGGACGGTCACCAGCTGCCCTGGCACCGGGTCATTGCCGCATCGTTGAAACTGGCCGACCACGGCGGCGCGGCACGCCAACATCAAAAACTGCGCGATGAAGGCGTGGCGTTTGATGCCAAGGGGCGGGTGCCCAAACACCTTGTCTGGCCTGATTGACAGTAGCGGGTCAATAAACGAATGGAATGGTCGGAATCAGCCCGTAGCGGGGGTTTTTCGCCATGGATGGCGAAAGTAGCGCCCATGGATGGGTTCACAGCGCCCCCGCGTAGGGCTGTTCCGGCCAATTACATTAATCGTCGAGGTTGGCGCCTGACTTCCAGGACCAGTCGCGCCAGCGCAGGTCGAAGAGATCCTTGCGACGGTCTTTCAGGTTGGTCACCGATCCCTCGGCGCGCACCACGGTCAGGCGAGTCAAGTCCAGATCCGAGAAGAAAATCATCTCGGTATTGGGCGTGGTTTCTGCCAGCACCGCGTCATGCGGGAAGGCGAAGTCAGAAGGCGAGAACACCGCTGACTGTGCATACTGAATATCCAGGTTCTCGATCGACGGCAGGTTGCCGACGCTGCCGCACAGCACCACGTAGCATTCGTTTTCGATGGCGCGTGCCTGGGCGCAGTGACGCACCCGCAGGTAGCCGTTTTTGGTGTCGGTCCAGAAAGGCACAAACAGAATGTCCATGTCCTGATCGGCGAGCAGGCGGCCCAGTTCAGGAAACTCCACGTCGTAGCAAATCAAAATGCCCACGCGGCCTGCGTCGGTATCGAACACCTGCAGATCGTCACCGCCTTCGATGACCCAGTCGCGGCGCTCCTGGGGCGTGATATGGAGTTTCGACTGCTTCTCAACGCTGCCATCGCGATGGAACAGGTAGGCCACATTATACAGCGCCACCGACAATGTTGATATTGTAGGAGACGGCCATCCTCGTAAGCTCAGTAATGAAGCGCTCGGTAAAGCCCGCCAGAAAACGAATCGCGCCCATCTGGTCCTGCTGGGCTTCACGATCCTGCAGCCCCATCAGTGGCGCGTTGAACAACTCGGGGAAAACCGCAAAGTCACTTTGGTAATCCGACAGCGCGTCCACAAAGTACTCGATCTGCTGTAATGCGGCTTCTACTGAAGAAAACTCGCGCATCTGCCACTGCACCGCCCCCACACGTACCTGGGTCGGGCGGGTATCAAGCACGCTTTCTGCGGGCTCGAAGAGAATGTTGTTCCACTCAAGCAGGGTGGCGTAGCCGCGCGACTGTTCGTCTTCTGGCAGGTACTTGCGCAGCAGACGCTTGACCTGGAAGTCGTTCGCCAACTGGAACGAAAGAATCGGGTCGTAAATTTCTTTACGCGATACTTTATCGATGTACTGAGCTGGAGACAGCTCATCAGAATGCTGGTGATATTCGGGAATTCGCCCACCCGCTAGAATGGCGCGCAGGTTATGCGAGCGACACAGCTCCTTGCGCGCCTCGTAAAGGCGGCGACCCAGGCGGTAGCCCCGGTAGTCGGGATGAATCAGCACATCCAGCCCGTACATGGCATCGCCGTCCTGATCGTTACGGATGATCTCACGATGGCCGATCAGGTCGTCGTACTTGTGCGGGTTGGAGAACTCGTCGTAATCCACCTGAACGGTCAGTGCCACACCGACCAGCATTCCATCGTCTTCGATGGCGATCTGGCCATCGGGAAACTCCTGAATCAGTTTATCGATAGTCAGCTTCGGCCAGGCACCCCCGATATCGTGATACACCGCATCCATTAACGTTTTCAGCTGTTCGTAGTCATCTGTCGTCAGGTTGCGGAGATTAAGGTGCAGTTCTTCTAGGGACATATTGAAGGATTCCCGGCAGTCAAAATAAGTTGCCTTATTGTATCATTGCTTGGCACTGCTCGTTTTATCCCTCGACCGCTTATTCGTCGATGCCCTGGCAACAGTCAACGGCTGGGTCAGCGTTTGCGCCATGATGACGCCTGCCAATATCAACAGCCCGCCTATAAAGTGGAAGCCCGCCACCTGCTCGCCCAGAAACGCCATGGCGATGAGGGCGCTGAACAGCGGCATCAAATTGATGAAAATGCTCGCCTGGCTGGCGCCAATTTGGCGGACGGCACGCATCCATAAAAACGTGGTGATGATCGATGCCGGGATACCCGCGTAGAGGATGAGCCCGATGTTTTGGCTATCCACCGGCGTCATTGGCCCCATTAAATAAGGCGGCAGCAGTAGCAGTACCGCAAAGCAGACCTGAGCATAGAGCATGACCCAAGGCGGCAACTTCATTGACCAGCGCTTGAGCATCACGCCATAAAGCGCATAGCAGGTGGCTGCCACCACCATCAGCGCGTCGCCATAGGCGACTTCCAGCTGTAACAGCGAAAGCGGGTTGCCGCGACCCAGTAGAACGGTCACGCCGATAAACGCCAGGACCCCACCTGCCACGCCACCACGGGTCGGCGGCTCGCGCAGAATCAGCGCGCTCAATAGCACGGTCAGCAGCGGCACCATCGCCGCCAGAATGCCCATATTGGTCGCGCTGGTGGTTTCCGCGGCAACGTAGGCCAAGCCTTGCCACAGGCCCATGCCAAGTAGCCCGAGCAGGGCCAGCTTGGGCCAGTGGCGACGGATTTCCTCGCGGTGGCGGATGGCGGCGGGCAGCACAAAGGGCGTCATCACCAGCAGCGCCAGCAACCAGCGCAAAAACGCGATGCTGCTGGGGGCGATGGCGTCTACGGTCAGTTGATTGATGGTCATGTTCCCCGACCAGATCAGTACAGTGGTTAGCGGGGCTAAAAAATAAATCAATGGCATAGCGCATTCCCTTAAAACAGTCCCTTATCGTTAGCCGGGTAATGTGACGCCCTTTTACAGCGTGAGCAAGATCCTTTTATCAGAACCTGTCGCCAAAACAGGGGCTGTACGTGATCGTCAGGATGTCATACGCTTGTTTGAATAATCATCGTATAACCCTCTGGAGAACCGTGATGACTCGTGCGCCCGCCTATCCGCATCTTTTCCGCCCGATCACACTGGGGCATTTAACGCTGCCTAATCGGGTGTTGATGGGCTCCATGCACACCAATCTGGAAGAAGCGCCCAATGGCTTTGAACGGTTGGCCGCGTTTTATGCTGAGCGGACCCGCGCCGGGGTCGGCCTGATCGTGACCGGTGGTATTGCTCCCAACGCCGAGGGTGCGGTATTCCAGGGCGCCAACGCGCTGACTGAGGCAGCGCAGCTGGCAGAACATCGCCAGGTCGTCGACGCTGTTCATGCCGAAGGCGGGCATCTATGCATGCAGATCCTGCATGCCGGCCGCTATGCGTATTCCCCTGAGCTGGTCGCGCCATCGGCGATTCAGGCACCGATCAATCCCTTTACACCGCGCGCGCTGACCAGCGATGAGGTCGAGCAGCAAATTGCCGACTACGTGCGCTGCGCAAATCTCGCCCAGCAGGCGGGCTACGATGGCGTTGAAGTGATGGGCTCCGAAGGCTATCTGATCAATCAGTTTATCTGTCAGCGCACCAACCAGCGCGACGACGAATGGGGTGGCGATTTCGAGCGCCGGGTCCGTTTTCCCATCGAGATCGTCCAGCGCATTCGCGCTGCCGTGGGCGATGCGTTTTTGGTCATCTTCCGCCTGTCGATGATCGATCTGGTGGAGGAGGGCAGCTCCTGGGAAGAAGTCGTTGCCCTGGGAAAAGCAATTGAAGCGGCCGGTGCCGATGTGATCAATACCGGCATTGGCTGGCACGAAGCCCGGGTGCCGACCATTGTCACCAGCGTTCCCCGGGCGGCGTTCAGCGAAGTGACCAAGCGGATGAAGGCGGCTCTATCGATCCCGCTGATCACCACCAATCGCATCAACATGCCGGAGGTGGCAGAGCGGGTGCTCGCCGAGGGTCATGCTGACATGGTCTCGATGGCGCGGCCGTTTCTCGCCGACCCGGAATGGGTACGCAAGGCCGAAGCGGGTCTGGCCAACGAGATCAATACCTGTATCGCCTGCAATCAGGCCTGCCTGGAT
>JAIVHM010000044.1 GCA_020201095.1 Halomonas sp.
GATCAAAACGGGCATCACTGTCCCCGAGTTCGGGGTAAGTTAATGACATGAGCCGTATACGTGGCCCGTATGTACGGTTCTGTGAGAGGGATGAGGCGGTAACGCCTCACCCTACTCGATTGTCAGCATACCGCTAAGCAGGTTGTACTGCTTCGCGCAGCAGCTGGCTCGACAGCAGCGTCCACTGGTCGTCCCAGTAGTCGGTGGGCAGGCGTTTGAAGTCGCTGCGGACATACTGGGAAATACGTCCTTCGGCGTGGGCGATCAGCAGGTTCGCCGCCGCCGAGGCGGGGATGCTCGGGCGACGCCCTTCACGCAGTTCGGCTTCGCGGAGGATTTGCTTGAACTGGGCTTCCAGCCGTTCGAACAGCTGGTGGATGCGATGGCGTAGCCGGGCGGTCTCGCCGGTCAATACGTCGCCGCCCATGACGCGGGCCAGGCCTGGGTTTTTTTCGGCAAAACCAAGCACCAATGACAGGATCGTGCCGCAGCGGTTGGTGGCGTCGGGGACCTCTTCCATGATCCGGGTAATGCGGGCAAAGATGCTTTCTTCAATAAAATCGATCAGCCCTTCAAACATGCGTGCCTTGCTTGGGAAGTGGCGATACAGAGCGGCTTCCGAGACGCCTACCTGACGGGCCAGTGCCGCAGTGGTAATCCGCTTGCCACTGTCTTCTTCAAGCATCAGGGCAAGGGCCTGAAGGATCTGCTCGCGGCGGCGAGGCTTGCGTTCATCGCTCATGATGTTGCTCTCCGTCGCGGTTAGTCGTGTCGGTGATCAGCGTGCCAACCCCTGCGTTGGTGAAAATCTCCAACAGCACGGCATGCGGAACGCGGCCATCGATGATATGGGCGCTGTTGACGCCGCCTTTCACGGCATCCAGCGCGCACTGTATTTTAGGCAGCATGCCGCCATGAATAGTCCCATCGGCAATTAGGGCGTCAACTTGAGCCGTGGTCAAGCCGGTGAGCACTTCGCTGTCGGCATTCATCAGGCCTGCCACATTGGTCAGCAGCATGAGCTTTTCGGCGTTGAGTGCCTCGGCAATCTTGCCGGCCACCAAGTCTGCGTTGATGTTGTAGCTATGGCCTTCGCTGTCCACGCCAATCGGCGCAATCACGGGGATAAAGTCGCGCGCCGCGAGCATTTCAATCAGGTCGGTGGAGATCGACTCGACCTCGCCCACATGGCCGATATCGATGATTTCCGGGGCGGTCATTTCAGGGCTTTGATGTTCCACCCTAAGCTGGCGCGCACGGATTTGCGCGCCGTCTTTACCGGTCAGGCCAATCGCTTTGCCGCCACTCTGGTTGATGAGGTTGACGATGCTTTTGTTGACCAGTCCACCGAGTACCATTTCTACAACGTCCATGGTCTGCGAGTCGGTGACGCGCATGCCGTTGACGAAACGCGATTCAATATTGAGCTTGGCCAGCAAGTCGCCAATCTGGGGGCCGCCGCCATGAACAACCACCGGATTAATGCCCACTTCCTTCATTAACACGATGTTGCGGGCAAAGGAGTCGATCAGGGTGGTTTCCGTCATTGCATTGCCGCCATATTTGACGACAACCGTTTTGCCGGAAAACTGCTGAATATAGGGGAGGGCTTCGGAAAGCACCTCCACAACGACCTGTGGGTCGCGACTGGCTGAACTCATGACGTTGTCCCTTGATAATGATGTGGCTAACTTATGGGTATTCAGCGCACTGTGGCGCTCATGCCGGGCCGCGCCTTCTTGTGGGTTCGGTTCCTCGGCATGATGGCGTTCCAGGTCAAGCCTGGGGTAGCGTCAAGGCGGGGTCGACGTCTTTCAGTGCATTGGCAAACTGCGCTTTTATACGCGCTAAAGCGGCTTCGTTTTTTCCTTCAAAACGTAGCACTAACACGGGCGTGGTGTTTGAGGCACGGCAAAGACCCCAGCCGTCGGGGTAGTCAACCCGAATGCCATCCAATGTGGTCTTGATACCATCGCCGAAGTCGCCCTCTCGAGCAAGTTTATCTACCAGGTTGAATTTGTTGCTGTCGGTGACGGTGATATTGATTTCCGGTGTGCCGATATCCTGCGGGAAGCTGTCAAAATAGTCGTCAGCATTGCCAGGATAATTAGCCAGGATTTCCACCAGGCGCGCGGCTGCGTAAAGGCCGTCGTCAAACCCGTACCAGCGTTCCTTGAAGAAAATATGCCCGCTCATTTCACCAGCCAGTTGGGCGCCGGTCTCTTTCATGCGTGCCTTGATAAGCGAGTGGCCCGTTCGCCACATTTCCGGTTCGCCACCCGCGTCACTGATCACCTGCTTGGGGTAATCACGCCGAGCCGGTCGCCATCGCCGTCGAAGGCCAGGCCGATATCGGCTTTCGTTTCTTGAACCGTACGGATCAGATCCTGCAGGTTTTCAGGCTTGCCGGGGTCAGGGTGGTGGTTCGGGAAGGTGCCATCTATCTCATCAAACAGCGGAATCGTCTCAACGCCCAGGCGCTCAATCAACTGCGGACCAAGCTCGCCCGCAACGCCGTTGCCGCAGTCGACCACTGCCTTGATGGGGCGGCTGACGTTGATATCGCCGAGAATGCGCTGCAGATAAACGTCGCGCACATCCTCTTGCCGGATGCTGCCGTCGCCGCTTTCCAGTTCACCCGACTCGAGTCGCCCGTGGAGGGCAGTAATGGCGTCGCCGGAGAGCGTCTCGCCGTCGAGCACGATTTTAAAGCCGTTGTAGTCGGGCGGGTTGTGGCTACCGGTGACCATGACGCCCGAGCGGGTGCCATCGAGAATGTGGGTGGCGAAATATAGCACCGGGGTGGGCACCATGCCGATATCGATTACGTCGCGCCCGGCCGCGTTCAGGCCGCGCATTAACGCGGCCTGCAGGCGTGGGCCCGAGAGCCTGCCATCGCGGGCCACCACCACGGTGGACTCGCCCCGCGCGGCGGCCTCAGAGCCGATGGCGCGGCCAATCCATTCCACGGTTTCCTCGGTAAGCGTGTCATCGACAATGCCGCGGATGTCGTAAGCGCGAAAAATCGAAGCGGGAATTGTGGGTGTCGTCATGGGAGTATCCTTACGAAAGTGGCGAGTGCTGATTAATGACGGCCCGTGCTGCCGAAGCCGCCGCTGCCGCGGGTGGAGTCGCTAAATTGATCGACCAGATCAAGTTCAGCCTGTACCACCGGAACAAGCACGTACTGTGCCAATCGCTCAAATGGGGCAAGCGTGAAAGCGCTTTGCCCTCGATTCCAGACGGAAATCATCAGCTCGCCCTGGTAGTCGGCATCGATCAACCCCACCAGATTGCCGAGCACAATCCCGTGCTTATGCCCCAAACCGGAGCGCGGCAAAATCATACCGGCAAGGCCAGGGTCTTCAATATAGATCGCCAGGCCCGTTCGTACGAGCTGTGTGTCGCCTGGGTTCAGGGTAAGCGGCTCGTCAAGCAGCGCGTGCAGGTCCATGCCCGCTGACCCGTCGGTCGCATAATGGGGTAAGTAGTCGCGCAGTCGTTCATCCAGCACTTTGCACTGCAGGCGAGGTCGGGGGCTCATAAAGTCGCTCCGGTAGACGAGAGGAGTAGCGTCAGGGCTTGTTGGATCACGCGCTCCGCTAACTGTGTTTTGGGCTGTGGGGCTTCCATTCGACGCTCGATACCCTGGGGGGAGCGCCATAGCATAAGCGCCGCATTGTCGTCGCTGCCAAAGCCCATGCCTTGCTGGCTAACGTCGTTGGCGACAATCATATCAAGGCGTTTGCGGGTCAGCTTGTTCGCTGCATAGCGTTCGATGTCCTGGGTCTCGGCGGCAAAGCCGACCACCACAGGTCGGCTGGCAGGTGGAAGTGCCGCCACCGAGGCAATGATGTCGGGGTTTTTGACCAGGGTCAGCGTCAGCGTGTCGCTGTCATCGGTCTTTTTCAGCTTATGCTCAGCGGCACTTGCCGCGCGGTAATCGGCGACGGCTGCACAGCCGATAAATAGCGCGGCCTGAGGGGCTAATTGCAGCGATTCCTTATGCATCTGCTCGGCGGTTTCCACGTCTATGCGAGTGACGCCTGCGGGCGTTGCCAGCGCTACAGGGCCGCTGATCAGCGTGACCCTGGCGCCCTTTGCGGCGGCTGCGGCGGCAAGGGCGTAGCCCATCTTCCCCGAGCTATGATTGGAGAGGTAGCGCACCGGGTCGAGGGCTTCACGGGTGGGGCCTGCGGTAATCACAACATGCGGCGCTGACGCATTCGGCGCGGCGCTCGCTGATGGCGAAAGCTGACGCAATAGCGCGTCAACAATGGCGTCGGGTTCGCTCATGCGGCCTGGGCCAACGTCGCCGCAGGCTTGGTCGCCGGCCGCCGGGCCAATCAGTTGCCAGCCATCGCAGGCGAGCTGTTCGACATTGCGCTGGGTGGCGGGGTGACGCCACATGGCCTGGTTCATGGCGGGGGCGATCAATTTGGGCGCCTCCGAAGCCAGGCAAAGCGTAGTCAGCAGGTCGTCGGCCATGCCGTGGACCAGGCGTGCAATGAGGTCGGCGGTGGCTGGGGCAATCAGCAAGACATCGGCCCAGCGGGCAAGCTCGATATGGCCCATGCCCGCTTCGGCTTCCGGGTCGAGCAGCGAGGTGCGAACCGACTTACCCGACAGCGCCTGTAGCGTCAACGGGGTGATGAATGCCTGGGCACCGTCGGTCATAACGACGCGAACCTCGCATCCCGCCTGTTTCAGCAATCGCACGATCAGCGCGCTTTTATACGCGGCGATACCGGCGCTGATGCCCAGCAGCACGCGCTTACCGTTAGCGGTTGGCGTTGTGGTCGAAGTCACGGACGTCATGGCATAAGATCCATATTGAGCATTCTTTAGAAGGCTTACCATACCATTCGTCTGCACAATTTGGCATGCTGCATTCACGCATAAGGACAGGCGAAACACCGCGCAGGGAGGCGATGATGGGCATTAACCACTGGCCAGAAGGCGAGCGGCCACGAGAAAAGCTATTAGATTTGGGCGCGCAAGCGCTATCCGATGCCGAGCTACTGGCCATTTTTCTGCGTGTCGGCGTTCAGGGCCGTTCAGCGGTCGACCTGGCGCGAGACCTGCTTGCAAGCTTTGGCGGGCTGCGTCAGCTGCTGGAGGCCGACCAGGAAAGTTTTTGTGACGCGCGCGGGCTGGGGAGCGCCAAGTTCGCCCAGCTACAAGCAACGCTTGAGCTTTCAAGGCGGCATCTGGCTTCCCAGCTTGCCCGCGGTGAAGCATTGACATCGCCTACTCTGGTGCGTCACTACCTGAGTGCGCAGCTGCGTCATCTGGGCCATGAAGAATTTGCAGTGCTTTTTTTGGATACACAGCACCGAATTATTCGCTATGAATCCCTGTTTCGCGGTACCCTAGATAGCGCATCTGTTTACCCCCGCGAAGTTGCCAAGCGTGCCTTAGCGCACAACGCTGGTGCCGTTATCCTGGCTCACAATCACCCTTCAGGGGTTGCCGAGCCAAGCGATGCAGATCGACGAATCACTGATCGTCTGAAAGAAGCGCTCGCCTTGTTTGATGTGCGGGTGCTTGATCATTTCGTGGTGGGGGATGGAGACGTGGTGTCATTTGCCGAGCGTGGCTGGCTATAAGTACGTCGCGAATCATAGTGAATTAGCTAAGTTAAGCTAATGTAAACGGTGATTTTTACCCGTTCGCGACGGTTTTTCTTGCTGATGGCCAGATGCTCTGGTATAAAGTGCTCCCTTTAAACTTGGGTTGAATAACGGATTTGGATAAAGCTTGACGGTTAACGGCGTCGACTCCTTCCCTGCTCCGGTTTGCCCGACAGTTTTGAACACTCAGGTTATTATATCCTGGCCAAGCAGTTGGAGGCTCTCATGTCCAAAGTATGTCAGGTTACCGGTAAGCGTCCGGTAACTGGTAATAACGTTTCACACTCCCAGCGTAAGACGCGTCGTCGTTTCTTGCCGAACCTGCACACCCATCGTTTTTGGGTTGAAGCCGAAAGCCGCTTCGTCAAGCTGCGCGTTTCCTCCAAGGGTATGCGCATTATTGACAAGAAAGGCATCGAGACGGTTCTGGCTGATATCCGCAAGCGCGGCGACGCCATCTAAGCTATTAATTTGGCTAACTATCTTTGGCCAAAAATTGGGAGAGTTAAACCATGCGCGATAAAATCAAGCTGGTGTCCAGTGCCGGTACAGGTCACTTCTACACCACTGATAAAAACAAGCGGAATACCCCGGACAAGTTCGAATTCAAGAAATACGACCCGGTGGTCCGCAAGCACGTTATGTACAAGGAAGCCAAGATCAAGTAATTACGGTTACGATGACTGGCTTCCACTGCAGGCGAGTGCCTGTTAAAAACCCGGCCCCAAGCCGGGTTTTTGCATGCCTGGGTGTCTGCCAATAAAGCGTCAGCAGAGCAGACGTCAACGACCGTCACCACATTGTCATCAAAGGCTCTCATCATGCCCGAGCTGCCCGAAGTTGAAACCACTCGGCGGGGCATCGCCCCTTATCTGGAAGGCCAGGAGATTACCGAGGTATTGGTGCGCCAATCCCGCCTGCGTGTGCCCGTGCCTGAGAACCTCGCCGAACGACTCGTCGGGGCGCGGGTCGGTGAGTTGACGCGCCGAGCCAAATACCTGCAGATCCCGCTCGCCACCGCCGAGGGGGACGCCACGCTGCTGTGGCATTTGGGTATGTCGGGCAGCTTGCGGATTGCACGGGTGGGTGACTTGCCTAAAAAGCATGATCACGTGGATGTGGTGACCCAAAGCGGCCATGTGTTGCGCTACCATGATCCCCGTCGGTTTGGCTTTGTCGATTGGCAGCAGGGGGATGGCAGCGCCGACAAGCGCCTGGCGCACCTGGGTCCCGAGCCTCTGGATGACGCCTTTAACGGGCGGTGGCTGTATCGCATCTCACGCAATAAGCGGGTATCCGTAAAGCCCTTTTTAATGGATAACCGTGTGGTCGTCGGTGCCGGTAACATCTACGCGGCTGAAGCGTTATTCATGGCGGGGATCGATCCCCGGCGGGCGGCGGGGCGTATTTCCCTGGCCCGTTACGAGAAGCTGGCGGCCGCCGTGAAGGAAGTGCTGGCCGCTGCCATCATTCAGGGCGGTACCACGCTGCGCGATTTCGTCAGTGGCCAGGGCGAGCCCGGTTACTTTGCTCAGCGGCTCAATGTTTATGGTCGGCACGGCCAGCCCTGCATGCGCTGCGGGGTGGAGCTACGCCGTATTACGCTCGGCCAGCGGGCCAGCGTTTTTTGCCCCGGCTGCCAGCGCTAACCGGGGGGCCGCGTCTTTTTGTTTATCTATGTTTTTAAGCCCGAGCTTTTGAAGCCAAAGCTGTTTTGGAGATTGTTGTGACCCAACGCCTGCGCCTGAATAAAAACGCTGACCGCCGCCTGAAAGCGGGCCATCTGTGGATCTATTCCAACGAAGTCGATATCAAGGAAACCCCGCTGAAGAACTTTACCGCGGGTGAGACTGCTCTGGTCGAGGCGTCGAACGGTAAAACCCTCGGGGTCGCTTACGTGAACCCGCATTCGCTTATTGCGGCGCGGGTGATGTCACGTGATCCCGAGATGCGTCTGGACCGTTCGCTGTTTGTGCACCGCTTTAACCAGGCGCTTGCCTTACGTCAGCGGATGTTTGAACAGCCGTTTTACCGCTTGATTCACGGGGAAGGCGACCTGTTGCCGGGACTGGTGATCGACCGTTTCGGCGATGTAGTGGTGGTGCAGTTGAACACCGCGGGTATGCAGACCCTCGCCGAAGAGATCGTCGATGCTCTGGAGAAAGTCCTCAAGCCCAGCGCGATTGTGTTTCGCAATGATACCGGCGGGCGTCGCCAGGAAGGCTTGGATGCCCAGGTAGAAGTGGTCAAAGGCACGCTACCCGATGAAGTACTGC
>JAIVHM010000207.1 GCA_020201095.1 Halomonas sp.
GGCCATGGTCACTCATCCAGCGCGGTGTGATGGTCGCATCGCGGTTGGGCGCGATGTTCCAGTAAAACGGCTGGGTATAGTCGAAACCGTCCCCAGACAAAGCGATTGCAGGGGTCAACAGACCGGTATGGCGGCGATCATCAATCGGAAAACGCACCCACGGCACATACAGTACGGGCACATCCTGGACTTCCAGACGCGCGTTACGCGCGGTACCAAAGCCTTCGGCCTGATCAAGCCGGATATCACTACTGACGAGTTGCCAGGTATTTTCACCAGGATCGCATGTCGTGAAGCGGGCATCCTGAAGGCGATACTGATCTTTCTCCAACTGTTCCAATTGAACGGCCTGACCACGCAAATGCTGGTCATACAACACGAACTGGCTGTCATCCAACTGCGTGCGGTCTTCGTTGAGCATTATCTCAGCGGTATTGCCACGCACCAGGGACGTGCCATCACGCATCGCAATATTGCCCTCGGCGTTCACCCGTTCGCGGTCAGCTGGCATGCTGACACGCTCAGCTTCCACTTCCTGGTCGGCACGCCGCAGCACCACGTCACCCCGTAAAATGGTATTGCCATCCGTGGCATAATCCGCCTCGGTGGCTTCCGCCGCCAGCGTTTCGGGGCTGTCCTGTTCCGCCAGGCGATAGCCCGGCATCACGTAACGCCCACGGCAAAGCTGGTTAGCCGCTTCTTCTCGTTCCCAAGGCTGCCAATCCAGCGCCTCCGCCGAGAGCGGTTCGCTCTGTGCCACGACGGAAAAAGAGGCGCTTGCCAACAAACTGCCCATCAATGTTTGCGCCACTGGCACCGCGCGCGAAAATCGCTTGCCCATGTTCGTTATCCTTGGCATCGAGAATCGGTATTATACAGTCCGCATCATGCCCGACCAGCCAGGAGCTTGCATGTCTTCATCGCGGAATAACGCCCTTACTTCATGGGCTGCGCAACAACACGGTCTTTCCATAGACACTATTTCACTTGCCCCGGCCGGTGGTGACGCCAGTTTTCGGCGCTATTTCCGGCTAACGCTACCCGGAGGCATGACCCAAGTGGTCATGGATGCCCCACCCCAGCAGGAAGATAGTCAGCCATTCGTGACCATCGCTCGACGCTGGCGCAGCGCAGGATTGCCTGTGCCTCAGGTGCATGCAGCCGACCTGGAGCAAGGTTTTTTACTGCTGGACGATCTGGGTAGCACGCCCTTACAACAGCTGTTTACTGATGATGCACCTATTAGAGGCTATCATAATCAGGCGCTATCGCTGATTGCCGATTTGCAAAATCGTGTATCGCCCGAGGCGCTGCCCGTTTATGACGCCGCGCTATTGGGCCGGGAACTCGACCTATTTCCCGAGTGGTGCCTCAGCGAATGGCTGGGCATCGAGACGCCCGAGAGTTGGACAGCGCTGCGGGCCGAGCTGATTGAACAGGCCCTGGCTCAGCCCATAGTCTGCGTCCATCGCGATTTTGACGCCATGAATTTAATGGTTTTGGATCAGCGCCTTTACATGATCGACTTTCAGGACGCCGTCGCCGGTCCGATCAGCTACGATGCCATCTCGCTGCTACGGGGACGCTACCTCCGGTTTAGCGAGCAGCAGTTTTCGGCGTTTATACGTGCGTTTCATTCACAGGCTCAACAGGATGGCCGCCTGTCGCAACGCGTAGATGCCGACACTTTTCTTAGCCAGAGCCAGGCAATGGCCGCCCAGCGCACCCTTAAAGTGCTGGGCATTTTCTGCCGTCTAACCCTGCGCGACCAAAAACCGGGATACCTTTCGCGCCTGCCGCACTTCCTCGATCACTTGGACGACAGCCTGGCCGGCCTGCATGCCCATGCCGAGTTCGCCCACTGGGCGTCCAACACCTTGCGCCCCGCCATCACTGCACGTTTAAACGAGGCAGGCACATGAAGGCAATGATTCTGGCCGCCGGTCTCGGCAAACGCATGCGCCCGCTGACCGATCACTGTCCCAAGCCCTTGCTGCCCGTCGCCGGCAAGCCGCTTATCGTCCACCACCTGGAGCGGCTCAAACGCGCCGGCATTGACCAGGTGGTGATCAACGTCAGCTACCGCGGCGAGCAGATTATCGAGGCATTGGGCGACGGCCACGCCCACGGCATTTCCATTCAATGGAGCCGTGAAGCCACCCCGCTTGAGACTGGTGGCGGCATTCTTCGGGCATTGCCGTTGCTCGGCGAGGAGCCGTTTTTACTTATCAATGGTGATGTCTGGTGCGATCACCTGCCCGATGCGAAGGCGCTGGCGACGAATGATCTGGCGCACCTGGTGCTGGTGGATAACCCCAAGCACCACCCCGACGGGGATTTCGCCTTGCGTAGTGGGCGGGTTCACCAAGACTCTGCCCCGCGCTTGACCTTTGCGGGCATCAGTCTGATCCACCCAGCGCTGGTGGCGAATCACCCTGCGGGCGCCTTTGCCCTGGCACCGCTGCTTAAACAGGCCATCGACAGCCAGCGCGTCAGCGGCGAACACACCGTACGGCATTGGGTCGATGTAGGCACCCCCGAGCGACTTGCCGAGCTGGACACTCATCTGCAAGACCGGCGAGGCGCGCAATGACCGCCAGACACCTTGAAACCGCCGTGGCCACTACGCCTCTGGTAGCGGTATACGGCACGCTTAAGAAAGGCCTGAATAACGCTCACTGGCTGTCGACAGCGACCCGGCTGGGAAGTGATACCTGCACGGCACTGACGCTCTACGATATCGGTCCCTACCCCGGCGCAAAATGGCAGGCATCGCGTGGTATTAGCCTTGAGGTCTATCGCTTGACGGCAAGCCAGCTTGCCCACCTCGACACTCTAGAGGATCACCGCCAAGAGGCGCCTGAACAGGGTGAGTACCAGCGTCAACTGTTAACGACACGTTTCGGCCAAGCCTGGGTATATATCTACAACCCAAGCGTTGACGGGCGCTTGATGATTGCCGAGGGTGGCTGGCCGCCACAATGAGGCAGTGCGCACCAGGTAAGAGATGTTATGCTGCGCGACTTACTGTTTGTCGCCTGGCCGCCTGAACGAGGCCTGAATGAGGAGAGCAACGTGAAAGCACGCGTAAAATGGACAGATGGTCGCCAATTCGTCGCTGAGTCGGGCAGCGGCCACAGCGTGGTGATTGACGGCCCGCCCGATCATGGCGGCCGTAACACCGGCCCAAGGCCCATGGAAATGCTGCTGATGGGCATGGGCAGCTGCACGGCGTTTGATATTCTGAACATTCTCGACAAAGCTCGCGCCGATGTCACCGACTGCGTAGCCGAGCTTGACGCTGAGCGCTCCGATAGCGTGCCCTCAGTGTTTACGCGTATTCACGTGCACTTTGTGGTCACCGGTCGCGCGCTGAAAGAAAAACAGGTCCAGCGCGCCGTCGAACTATCGGCAGAGAAATACTGCAGTGCATCGATCATGCTGACCAACGGCGGCGTCGAGATTACCCACTCTTACGAGATCGTCGACGCCTGAGCGCCGAGGCATTGAAAATGCGCTCACGCGCTTGGGTAAGCAAGCCAAAAAACTTGCCTGATTGGATGCATCCCGCGCCTGGGGCGGGCATAATACGCCCGCTTATTAAGCGCCTGGGATTAACGGGTGTTGGATTGAGTACTCATCACCATGCGTGGCTAACGCATGATCGGTTCCGGCGTTGGCTCGTCGGGGTGTTTTCATCTGCCATAGGGAGGTTCGGACGTGTCAGATAATCTCCGACTCCACGGGTTTAACAACCTGACCAGCTCGCTAAGCTTCAACATTTACGATATTTGTTACGCCAAGACAGAAGAGCAGCGTGCGGCTTATATCGATTACATCGATGAGCTCTACAATGCCGAACGGCTAACACAGATTCTCAAAGACGTGACCAACATCATCGGCGCCCATGTGCTGAACATTTCACGCCAGGATTACGAGCCCCACGGCGCCAGCGTGACGATTCTGATTGCCGAACATGAGCTGGATGAAACGGATCCCGAGCAAATAGAGCCCGGACCAGGTCCATTGCCTGAAACCGTGGTCGCGCACCTGGATAAAAGCCATGTCACGGTGCACAGCTACCCTGAATCCCACCCGGATAATGGCATCAGCACCTTTCGCCTGGACATTGATGTATCAACCTGTGGCCATATCAGCCCCCTCAAGGCGCTGAACTACCTGATCCACAGCTTCGACTCCGACATCGTAACGATGGATTACCGCGTTCGCGGCTTTACCCGCGACGTAGACGGCAAAAAACTGTTTATCGATCACGACATCACCTCGATTCAGGATTACCTGGCCGAAGACACCAAGCACGCCTATCAAATGATCGACGTCAACGTGTACCAGGAGAACATGTTCCACACCAAGATGCTGCTCAAAGACTTCGAGCTGGACAATTACCTGTTCGGCACCTCGAGCAGAGACATCACCTTCGAGGAAGCGCGCAATATTGAAGATCGCCTGCGCAAGGAAATGCTCGAGATCTTCTACTCACGCAACCTCGACTGAGGGCGCCCCACTAGTAAACTCCCGGCTCACCCTCGGGCCGGGTTTTGAAGCGCCGATGCAGCCAGAGATACTGCTCGGGGTGCTGGCGAATCGCCTGTTCAATAAACGCATTGATCCGTGTGGCATCGGCCACTTCATCCTTGCTGGGATAATCCTCGAGCGCGGGCAGCCACTCGTAGGTGTAGGTGCGGTCATCGGGGTTGCGGTAGAAAATCAACGGCACCACTTGCGCCCCGGTCATCCGCGCAATTTTGGCGGTTAATCTAACCGTCGCGGCCTGCTGACCAAAAAACGGGGCGAATACGCTCGCATCACGGCCAAAATCCTGGTCGGGGGAATACCATACCGAGTGCCCGGCTTTCAGCCGCCGTATGACGCTGCGCAAGTCATGTCGATGGATCATCTGGTCGAACACGCGCAGACGGGCGCGGGTCATGAAGCGGTCGAACAGCGGGTTGTTATGCGGGCGGTAGACCGCATCCGAATGAAAAAACAGCGAATGAAGCGCGCCCCCCAAATCGAGCGGCGAAAAATGCACGCCAACAATCAGCACGCCCTTACCTTGTGCCTGAGCCCTGGCAAGGTTTTCTTCGCCGATGCACGCGACACGATGACGAAAATCCTCGGGGCTGCGGCACCAGGCAACGGCGGTTTCCACCAACCCGATGCCATTGGCAATAAAGGTTTGCTTCACCAGCTGGCGCTGTTCGTCAGGGCTTTTTTCTGGGAAGCAGAGCTTTATATTAACGTCGGTAATGTGCCGGCGGCGTTTGGCAAACCGCCAGGCCAGGCGACCGATGGCCGAACCAATGGCAATGTTCAACCGCCAGGGAAGCCATGCCACGACGTACATGGACGCAATGGCCACCCAAGTAGGCCAAAAGCGCGGGTGAGCGAAAGAACGGGGATACGATGAACTCGACATGTGTTTCGCCATTTATTCAAAAGCGCCATGATAACGGCGCGGCACGCGGGGCAACACCCCTGTCAGCAGGGTATAGCTGATGGTACCGCAGTGGCGGGCCACCTCATCAACAGACAGCACCGTACCGTTGCCTGCGCGCCCCCACAGCACCACTTCACTGCCAATGGCCGCATCGGCCACGTCGCTGACATCAACCGTCAACATATCCATCGAGACCTTGCCGACCAGCGGGCAGCGCTGGCCGTTTACCAACACAGGCGTGTCATCCTCGGCGTGGCGGTCGTAGCCATCGCCATAGCCCCCGGCCACCAC
>JAIVHM010000045.1 GCA_020201095.1 Halomonas sp.
ACCGGGTTGCTGTCCAACCTGGGTGCTGTGCTGGAAAATCGCGAGTATTTAGGTGCGCGTAACCGTAAATTTATGATTCATCCTGGCTCAGGGTTGGCCAAAAAAACGCCTAAATGGTTAATGGCCTTTGAACTGGTGGAAACCTCCAAGCTGTTTGCGCGCACCGTGGCAAAGATCGACCCCCAGTGGATTGAGCCGCTGGCTTCGCATCTCGTTAAGCGCAGCTACAGCGAGCCTCATTGGGAAATGAAGCGCGCCCAGGTCGTGGCGTTCGAGCAGGTAACCCTGTTTGGTTTGCCCATCGTGAACAGGCGTCGCGTGCATTATGGTCCGATCGCGCCGGTCGAGTCGCGGGAGCTGTTCATTCGTCGCGGGCTGGTAGAAGGCGAGTTTCTTACCAAGGGCGAGTTTTTTGCCCACAACCGTGCGCTGATTGAAGAAGTGGAATCACTGGAAGACCGTGCCCGTCGGCGCGACATCCTGGTCGATGAAGACACTTTGTTTGCGTTTTATGACGAGCGGCTCCCCAGCGACATCGTCAACGGCAAAGGGTTTGAGCACTGGCGCAAGCAGGCCGAGCAGCAGGACCCGGCGCTGCTCAAGTTCGATATAGAGGCGCTCAAGGCCCGTGACGCCGAAGACGTTACTCAAGCACAGTACCCGAATCATCTGACCCTCTCGGGGGTTGCCTACCCGTTGAGCTATCATTTTGATCCCGACGCGGAAGACGATGGCATCACGCTGACCGTTCCCGCGGCGATGCTGCCACAACTGCCAGAGCATGCCCTTGGGTGGCTGTTGCCAGGCTTGCTGCGCGAGAAATGCATTGCCTTGATGAAAGCCCTACCCAAAAGCATTCGCCGTCAGGTGGTGCCCATCCCTGATTGGGTTGATGCGGCGCTGGAAACGCTGGTGCCGGATGAGCGGCCCTTGACCGAGGCGCTGGGCGAGTTCATTCGCAAGCGAACAGGGATACGTGTGCACCCGGACGATTGGCGTTTTGATAGCTTGCCGGCCCACTTAATGATGAATATCCGGGTGGTGGATCACGATGGCAACACATTGGGGCAAGGCCGCTCGCTGCGGACGCTGGAAGCACAGTTTGAAGCGGCGGCGAAAGCTGGTGCCCAGGCACTGTCAGAGCAGGTAAGCGAGGCGCCGGATTTATCAGGATTACCTGAGGCGCCGCTGCCAGACTCTCGCGTAACCACTCAGGCGGGTATTCGGGTGGAAGCCTACCCGGCATTGGTCAACGAGGCCGATACGTTTAAAGTCATGCTCTTTGACCATGCGGCAAAAGCCCAGGCGGCCCACCAAATGGGCGTGGCACGTTTGGCGATGCAGCAATCCCCCGCCCAGGTGAAGACGATCAAGGCACTGCCCGCGCTAGAAAAATGTGCGTTGCTGTTCACCAACGTGGGCAGCAAACAGGCGTTGATCGACGATGTGTTAGTGGCGGTGTTTACCCAAACGGTGGCGCAGGCGCCTATGCCGCGCTCCGCAGCCGAGCTCAACGATCGCTTGGCAGCCGTCAAGGGCGACCTGGTGCCCCATGCCGAGCAATTGTTGGACCAGGTAGAAGCGGCCCTAAAAGGCCATCTTGCGGTCAGCAAAGTGCTCAAAGGCAAGCTCAATTTTGCACTGGCGCTCGTCTATAGCCGCGAGCGGGGGCGTGATCAGATGCTGATGCAGGACGTGCAGGCGATGGAAGAAAAATTCGATACTCGTCGCGAGAACGAACGCCGAGGGCGCGTTGAGGACCCGTCGCTGGTTGAGTTTGGCTGGTGGTTGCAGGAACTTCGCGTCTCGTTATTTGCCCAGCAGTTAGGAACACGAATGCCCGTTTCGGTAAAGCGGCTGGAAAAACGCTGGCAAGAGATAATTAACGTTTAGACGCAGGCTGGAAAAATGCGCGTTAAACGCACACAGTATTGATATTGGCGGCGGTTTAAGCTTCCTGCGCAAGCAGCCGTGAAAAGGAGATTTACATGACACACGTGGTGATAACCGGTACGGGACTCTATACACCGGAACACGCCATTGATAATGCGTCGTTAGTTGCCGCATTCAACGCCTGGGTGGATCAAGAGAATGCCCGCCATGCAGAGGCCATTGAGCAGGGACAACGGGAACCGCTCGCTCACTCGAGTAGCGAATTCATCGAAAAAGCGTCGGGCATCAAAAGCCGCTACGTATTAAACGCCGACGGTATCCTTGACCCGTCGCGTATGCGTCCCAAATTGCCCCAGCGTAAAAACGATGAGCCCTCAATCCAATGCGGTATGGCGCTCAGCGCTGCTCGCGAGGCATTAGCCAGTGCACAGGTGGATGCCACTGATATTGAGCTTGTGATCGTTGCTTGTTCTAATCTGGAGCGCGCCTACCCAGCCGTTGCGGTTGAGCTTCAGCACGCGCTGGGCGCCGGTGGCTACGGTTTTGATATGAATGTGGCCTGCAGTTCGGCGACCTTTGCGGTTGAAACCGCCGCGAACGCCATTGCATCAGGTAGCGTAAAACGTGCGTTGATCGTCAACCCTGAGATATGCTCGGCACACCTCAATTTTACCGACCGCGACAGCCACTTCATTTTTGGTGATGCGTGTACCGCGTTGGTGCTGGAGGACGCTGCGTGTGCGTCTGCTGATGAATCTTACGAGATACTGGGGACCCGGTTAGCCACGACGTACTCCAATGCCATACGAAACAATGCTGGATTTTTGAATCGGGTTACCGATAGTGATCCGCTGGCGGAAGATAAATTATTTGTTCAGGAAGGGCGCCGCGTTTTCCGTGAAGTATGCCCAATGGTAGCATCAATGATCGCGCAGCATTTGGCATCGCTGGAGCTTCAGGGAAGCGATTTGAAACGCCTTTGGCTGCATCAGGCAAACCGCCACATGAACGATATGATTGCGCGTAAGGTGCTCGGTTACGATCCCAGCGCAGAACAGGCGCCGATTATTCTTGACCGCTATGCGAACACTAGTTCAGCAGGGTCTATCATCGCATTTCATTTGCATCGCGAATCGTTTGAAGCGGGTGACATTGGCGTTATCTGCTCCTTCGGTGCAGGGTACAGTGCAGGCAGCGTGATCGTGAGGCGGCGGTGAGTCGCCCGCCGCCAGCAAAACGTAAAAATGACAAACAGAGGAACGCAGTATGTCTAGGGTAGGGACGTGTTATTTGATTCAGCGACGCGCATGGGGGGTTGCCTTGGCCTCGACGATGGTGATGGCGCTCGGCGGTTGTGCCAGCACCGGCTCAACCGGCTCAGAAAGCTCGCAGGCGTCGAACCCGGAGGATCCCTGGGAAGGCTTTAACCGTAAGGTGTTTGTCTTCAACGACGTGCTTGATCGTTATGCGTTAAAACCTGTTGCCACGGGCTACCGCACGGTTACCCCTGAGCCGCTGCAGCTTGGGGTGGGCAACTTCTTTAGTAATCTGGGCGAGATCCGCACCACGTTGAACAGCCTTCTTCAAGGTAAGCCGGCCAACGCCGGGCGTTCGACTTCACGGTTTTTGGTCAACTCCACCATGGGGATTGGCGGACTGTTTGATATCGCTGCACGCATGGATATTGACGTGGATGACGAAGACTTTGGTCAGACCATGGCGGTGTGGGGTTGGCAAGACTCGCGCTACCTGGTGCTGCCGCTGCTCGGGCCCAGCACATTGCGCGACACGTCTGGTCTGCCCGCTGATATGGCGGCTTACCCCGTTACCTACGTCGAAGACGATGCGGTGCGGGCAGGGCTGACGGCGCTGAATATCGTTGATACACGCGCCGGTCTGCTTGACCAGGAAGAGCTGATTCAGGGCGACCGCTATCGGTTCATTCGCGACACCTATCTCCAGAGCCGTCGATTTGCAATTAGCGATGGCGAACTCGGCGATGACCCGTTTGCTGCCGATGACTTTGAATTTGATGATGCCGACTTCGCCGACTGAGGCTTGCCATGGCGCATAAGCAGCTGATTGCGGTGATCGATGAACCCGGGAAAGAGCGCGATGCGCTTGCCGAGGCGATTACCTGTGATGGTATGTCGGTATATGCAGCAGACAATATTGCGCATCTACCGGCCGAAACCGCTTTGATTGTGGCTCACGCACGGGCAGTACCCCGTCAGCAATGGTCGCAACTCACCCATCATCTGCCCACGTTGGTGGTGAGTGATTCGCGCCAGGATGCCGACTTGATCAAAGCCGTGGATGTCGGGTTGGTTGACTATATTGTCCACCCGTTGCGCCACGCTGAACTGCTGCGGCGTATGATCCGCAAGGCAATTGAGCTAGACGTACTTGAAAAGGCCCGTGCCCGGGATCATGAACGCCTGGCCGAGCTCAACGAAAGCCTGGAAACTCACCTGGCATTGCTGCGTATGGACCAGCAGAGTGGAGGGCACATTCAACGTCGTTTGTTGCCGCCGCGCCCCAAGGTGATCAACGGGGTTCACTACGACTACTGGTTTGCGCCATCGCTTTACTTGTCCGGGGATTTTCTTGATTACCAGCGCTACAATGCGCGGTACAGTGCCTTCTACTTTGCCGATGTGTCAGGCCATGGGGCATCCTCCGCATTTGTCACGGTATTGTTAAAGTATCTTTGCAATCGCTGGCTAGGCGAATGGGATGGTGAGCAGCCCGATAAATTGCCCAGCCAGTGGCTGGCGGCGATGAATCGCGAGCTGCAAGGTACTGATATCGGTAAACACGCCACATTATTTGTTGGCGTTATTGACCATGAAGCGCATACTCTGCACTATTCGCTCGGGGCACAGTTACCGATGCCGTTATTAGTCTCCGGTGACCAACTGATGCGGTTGCCAGGTGAAGGGATGCCGGTAGGGTTGTTCCCTGATATGGACTACCCCGTTCTCAGTTGTGAACTGCCGGATGATTTTCGGCTATGGCTGTGCTCGGATGGCGTATTGGAGTGCTTGCCGGGTGATTCGCTCGACACGCGGCTCAGGGAGCTTGAGCAACTCGTAAGCGTGAGCCCCACGCTTGAACAGCTTTGTGATCGACTGACCAACAACAACGCGCTGTTAAGCAAACAACGCGCTGATGATGAGGACAGCCCCGATCGTGATGCTTTGCCCGACGACCTGACAATCATGATGGTGAGCGGATTTGGTCATGCTGACTGAAGAAGGTCGCTTAAAAGCGGCATTCGACTCTGGTGTTTTTGTTTTAAAACTGTGTGGCGACGTACGTTTGACACTGTGCGCTACCTTAGATACTCAGGCTAAGCGACTGGCGGAGACGCCGGGGCTGAGCGCTGTGATGATCGATCTGCGTGAGGCCACAAACGTTGACTCCACAGCGCTCGGTTTTCTTGCCAAGGTGTCCATGGCGGTAAAAGGGCGCCTGGAACAGCCGCCCACGATTATCGTGGATAATCAGGACGTGCGCCAAATGCTCGATGTCATGGGTTTCGCGCGCTTTTTCACCTTGATGGAAGCGCCGTTACAGCCCACGGCAAGTTTGAACCGCGCGCTAGAAGACTTGCCTGAAGTCCCCGCCGATGAAGAAGGTCTGCGTGATCGTATTCTGGAAGCCCATCGCATTCTCATGCACATGAATGAGCACAACCGCGAACAGTTCCAGCCGCTGGTTGAAATGCTCGAATCCCAGGAGACGGCTGACCACTAACGATGTGTTCTGCGTTTGCCGCTACCTGTTGCTGCCTCCTCGACTTTAATCTCCTTACGGCCTTCGATTGATCATGGCCGACAACGCAGTCTAAAAAGCATATAATTAGCGGCCTATCGTTATGCTGCCAGGGTGACTGCGGCTACCCTAAGGAGAGACATGCAACTCAATCCCCGGCGCGTCGCTATTCTGGTGGCCGCCAACACGGCGTTGGCGCCTTTTGCTATTGATGCCTATTTACCAGCAATGGCGGCCATTGCCGATACCGTCAACGCGAGCATTCATCGTACCGAACTCTCGATCAGTGTCTTTCTGTTCGGCTTTGCGATAGGCCAGCTGTGTTTTGGCCCTTTGTCTGACCGGCTAGGGCGTAAGCCGGTGCTGATGAGTGGGCTGGTCGTGTTTCTGTGCGCAAGCTTACTGATTACTACCGCTGATAGCCTTACCTCCCTGCTTGTTTGGCGGTTTGTGCAGGCGTTGGGCGGCGGGGCGTGCGTGGTCAACTCGGCGGCGATTGTGCGCGACTGTTTCAGCGGTCGTGAAGCCGCCAGGGTGATGTCAACCATGGCGATGATCATGATGCTCGCGCCGCTGGTAGCCCCAACGGTCGGTAGCCTGCTGCTGTACATAGCGGACTGGTGGCTAATTTTTGTGTTTCTCGCGGTATATGCCGCGTTTCTGCTCTGGTTGCTGGGATCACGGCTACCCGAGACGCGTGATATGTCGTTGCCAGCGGCGTCGCCGCGTCAGGTGATTCGCAACTATGCCAGTGTGCTACGCCATCGTGAGGGGATGGGCTACATTTGCGCTGTAGCCGCTTCATTCGCCGGTCTTTTTGCCTTTGTGACGGCCTCGCCGTTTCTCTACCTGGACTATTTTTCGTTGAGCCCTGGCGTTTACCCGTTCGTGTTTGGCGTCAATGTGGTCATGATCGCTGGCTCAAACCGGGTCAATATCTATCTGTTGCGTAAACGTAGCCCCCAGCAAAATTTACGCTTGGGGTTGGCGATTCAACTGATAGCCGCGCTGGGTTTGGTGGCGGCGACAGCGTTCAATGTCGCTTCTCTGGCCGTGGTTGTACCGCTGATAATGTTATTTACCGGGATGATCGGTTTGATTACCCCCAATTCCATTTCCTCGTTGCTGGATCATTTCGGTCATATCAGTGCCACTGCGACTGCCCTGTTAGGCGGTATTCAATTTAGCTGTGGTGCCCTGGCTGGGGCCATGGTGGGGCTTTTTGAAGTTGAACATCTCTGGCCGATGGTGCTGACCATGCTGGCGGCAGCTCTGGTGGGTAACATTGGTGTGCGCCTGCTGACGCCAGCAGCAACGGACGAGCGCCCAGCATGATTGAAAACATTGTGACGTGGTTGGATATGCCACTGAGCAACTGGGTGGGGTGTGCGTTTACCTTGGCACTAGGCGCCTTTGTGCAGCGCGCCACGGGTTTTGGTCTGGCGGTTATTGGGCTGATTGCCGCTATCGTGCTGTTTGCAGTGTTCGTCACGCTATGCCGGGTGCGCTTGCCGGTCAACCGCGTGTCATTATTTAGTGCGGGTGTGTTCTCGGGGATTTTCGGCACCGTCGCCGCCATTGGTGGGCCGCCGATGGTGCTGCTGATGCACGGGTTTGCCCCTGATCGTCTACGCGGCAATCTGGCGGCTTTTTTCATCATTACTTCACTGCTGACGCTCGCGACGCTGGCAGTGGCGGGGCAGGTGGGTTTATGGCAGTTGGGCGTAGCGGCAACGCTGTTGCCCGCGGTGCTGTTGGGCAATGCATTGGCCGATGCAGTAGCGCACCGCATTGACCGGCAATGGCTTCAGGCCGCGTCGCTTGCTCTGTGTACCCTGGCAGCCGTGGGGCTGTTGTTGTAATTCATATACGGCAATGCGAGCCGTGATAAAAAAAATTTAAAAAAATGATTGTGTGGCATTGCTTGTCACGAAGCTGTCATCGAAGCGATGCAAAGTGAGTCCTGCGAAAGCAAGATCCCTAACAGCTTCAGGAGTGATTCGCATGAACCGTATTCTCAAAACTACCGTGCTCGCGACTGCCGTAATGAGTGTGGCAGGTGTTGCCCAGGCCCGTGAGCAAATCAACATCGTTGGTTCCAGTACCGTTTATCCGTTCTCCAGCTTTGTGGCAGAAGAGTTCGGTGCTACCACCAACTATCCTACGCCTACCCTGGAGTCCACAGGTTCTGGCGGCGGTATGCGTCTATTCTGTAATGGTGTTGGTGATGACACCCCCGATATGACCAACTCTTCGCGCCGCATGATGCCAAGTGAGTTCGAGCGCTGCGTAGAGAACGGCGTTACCGATATCACTGAAGTCTATATTGGCAGTGACGGTATTGCTTTTGCTCAGTCCAACGAAAACGATCCGATGCCGGTCACGCTGGAGCAGATTTTCTTGGCGGTCGCTGACCAGGTGCCGCAAGACGGTGATCTGGTTGATAACCCCTATGAGAACTGGAACGAGATCGACGACAGCTTGCCGGATCGCGAAATCGTCATCGTAGGCCCGCCGACAACGTCTGGTACGCGTGACTCTTTCGAAGAGCTGGTCATGGAAGTGGCTTCTGAAGAGTTCGAGGAATACGGCGGCGAGCCCTATTCCGATGTACGTGGCGACGGTCCCTGGGTCGACGGTGGCGAAAACGATAACCTGATCGTTCAGCGCCTGACCGAAGATACAACGGCCTTTGGCGTCTTTGGTTATTCTTTCCTGGAAGAAAATGACGACGTACTGATTGGCTCTACCATTGACGGTGTAGAAGCTAACCCAGAGACGATTGCCAACAATGAGTACCCGGTGGCTCGTACCATGTTCTTCTACATCAAGAACCAGCACGCCGACGAAGTGCCGGTCATGTATGAGTATGCTGAAATGTTCGCATCCGACATGATGATTGGTGAAGATGGTCTGCTCAAAGATATTGGCTTGATTGTACCTACCGCTGATGCCGTTGAGGAATCTCAGCAGGCCGTGGCTGATCGCACCAAGCTCGAGTTGGAAGACCTGGAGTAAGTTAGCCTTACGACAGTAATGAAGCCGGCAGCATTAGCTGCCGGCTTCTTGCTTTTTAAATAGGCCCTGTGGCAATCGCGATTTGTTAGCGAGCTTGTCACAAAGCTGTCATGTTCTTGCCTTATGGTGGCTCGGCAACAGATCCATTGGTTAACCTGAGATGGCAACGATGCAGACCAACCAGCTTTTTTTGATTTTTTGCAGTGTACTTCTGCTGCTGGGGCTTGCCGCCTTTTATGTCGGGCGAAGCAAAGCCACACGTGTACGTGCATCGGGAACGTCGATGTATGCGCAGCCCGATCAATACGCCTGGTTTACTGTGGTAGCAACGGCGTTACCGGCCGTGCTGGTAAGTGCCCTCGGTGCCTTTATCATGCTGGTGATGGGTAGCGAGATCCCTACCTTTTCCTTGCTTTTAGTCAGCCTTGTGGTAGCGGTGGTGGGGCTTGGTGTTGGCATGATGCTGATTCGCGCAAACTTTCATGCCCGTAAGGCAATTGAGCGTGTCATCGTTTGGACACTTGGCGGCGCTGCCACCATCTCGATTCTGACGACGCTTGGCATCTTGTTGTCGATCATTGGTGAGGCGCTCAATTTTTTCCAGATGCACAGCTTCTGGGATTTCATTACCGGCACCGAGTGGTCGCCGGGTAACAGCTTCCTGGCATCGGCGGGTCGTGGAGATGGTGACGGTGCGCAGTTTGGGTCAGTGCCGTTGTTTGCCGGTACCTTCATGATTACCGCGATTGCCATGTGTGTGGCCGTACCGGTGGGCCTGCTGTCAGCCATTTATATGGGTGAGTACGCGCCTGCCAAGGTTCGTGGTGTTGCCAAGCCAATGCTGGAAATCCTGGCGGGCATTCCGACCGTGGTTTACGGCTTTTTTGCCGCGATTACCGTTGCGCCTTTCATTGTGCGCGTGGCTGAAACGGTGGGCCTGGATGCCTCGTTCAACAACGCTTTGTCCCCCGGCATCGTGATGGGCATCATGATCATCCCGTTCATTTCCTCGCTTTCTGATGACGTCATCAATGCGGTGCCCGACAGCATGCGTCAGGGTTCGTTGGCGCTGGGCATGACCAAAGGTGAAACCATTCGTGATGTCGTGATACCGGCGGCGCTACCGGGGATTATCTCCGCTTCCTTGTTGGGTATGTCACGCGCCCTTGGCGAAACCATGATCGTGGTCATGGCGGCGGGCATGCGGCCCAACCTGTCCGCTAATCCGCTTGAGGAAATGACCACCGTAACGGTCCGGATTGTGGCCGCCATGACGGGTGACCTGGAATTTGACAGTGCCGAAACGTTATCCGCCTTCGCGTTGGGGCTGGTGCTGTTTGCGGTGACCCTATCTCTGAACCTGGTGTCAGTGATCATGATTCGCCGCTTCCGCGACAAATACCGCGTCAATAATCTGTAATTCTTGAGGGATCTATTCATGAGCGATTCATTTGACAAAATTAGTCAGCAACTCAAGAGCAGACATCGTAAATCCGCGCGGTTGAAGTACATCTCAATGGGTGCTCTAGCGTTGGCAGCTGCTTTTTTGCTGGTGTTTTTCGCCGATATGCTCAATAAAGGGCTGCCGGCCTTCCAGCAAGCACTGGTTAATGTTGAAGTCAATTACACTGAAGAAGCCTCTACCAATGGGAGAGCGGCGATAGACTCGGAAATAATGTCGGTCGTCAGCCGCAGCGTGGTACGAGTGATACCTCTGGACATGAGAAATGATCCCGATTTGGAAGGCACCACGGAAAATCGCTGGGTGCTCGCCAGTGGTGAGGTAGATCAATATCTCAAGGGCAACCGCGTTCGTTTAGACGATGAGCAAAAAGCGGCAATTGATCAACTGGTCGAAGAAGGTCAGGTCGCGATGCGCTTTAACACCACGTTCTTCTCCCGTGGCGACTCCAAAATGCCGGAGCTCGCCGGGATTATGTCGGCGGTGGTGGGTACGGTCATGACCATGATCGTCACCCTGGCGATTGCCTTCCCGATTGGCGTGATGACGGCGGTGTATCTTGAAGAGTTTGCCCCCGACAACCGCCTTACCCAGCTTATCGAGATCAATATTAATAATTTGGCAGCGATACCCTCAATCCTGTTTTGACCGCCTCTTTTACCGAAGCGGCGACGGTCATGCCGGCGCAGGTATTTACCTGGTCAGGCGAACCAGACCGGGCGTTTGTTGAAAAGACCGCTGGCGGTATTTTGGTTCTGCTTGCCGTCCTAATCTCACTCAACGCGTTTGCGGTTCTGCTACGCAAGAAATTCGAGCGTCGCTGGTAAGCCAGCGCGTCATAGAGGATACCGTTATGAATAGCCAAGCACCTGTAATGACAGAGCAAAATACGCCGAATGTCGGCCAGCCCTACACGCGCAACGAGCAGGCGCACCACGACCCGATCTTTCGTATTCGCGACCTGTGCCTGTGGTACGGCAAGACGCAAGCGCTAAACAATCTGAATATCGATTTGTTCCAGAAAAATGTGACAGCGCTGATCGGTCCTTCCGGCTGCGGTAAGTCGACGTTTCTTCGCTGCCTGAACCGGATGAACGACCTGATCCCAAGCGTTCGGACGGAAGGGCTGGTCGAGATGGACGGTCACGACGTTAATGCCGCTAAAATGGATGAAGTGGCATTGCGTCGCCGTGTGGGCATGGTGTTCCAAAAGCCCAACCCATTTCCCAAGTCTATTTTTGAAAATGTGGCCTACGCCCCACGCATGCACGATATGGTCGGCCGTAAAGCCGAGCAGGAAGAGCTGGTTGAAAAAGCATTGCGGGATGCAGGTCTGTGGGACGAAGTGAAAGACAAACTTCAGGAGCCGGGCACGTCGCTCTCTGGTGGTCAGCAGCAGCGGTTGTGTATTGCTCGGGCAATTGCCGTCGAGCCCGATGTCATCCTGATGGATGAGCCGACGTCCGCCCTTGACCCGATTTCCACGGCGACCATCGAAGACTTGATGGATCGCCTGAAAGAGAAATTCACCATTGTGACGGTAACGCACAATATGCAGCAGGCGGCGCGGGTCGCTGACTACACAGCGTTTTTCCACCTGGGCGAAATTATTGAGTACAACGACACGAAAGTGATGTTCTCAACCCCGGCCAAGAAAAAAACCGAAGATTATATCTCCGGACGTTATGGCTAAGTAACATCCAGGCCCACCGCCAGTGCGGTGGGCCTGTAAAGGACGTTTTTTTATCGCTATATATATGATTTAGCGTATGTAGAGATTATGCTTTCACTCGGCAAACAGCTTAGGAGGCTTCCATGGCACTACGTATCGGCATCAACGGGTTCGGCCGTATTGGTCGTTTGACACTGAGAAGTTTGTGGCCGCGGGTAGAGGCGGGCGAAGTAGAACTGGCTCACATTAATGACCCTGGCGGTGACGCAGCGACTTTTGCCCACCTGCTCGAATTTGACTCTGTTCATGGGCATTGGTCACCGGGCGGTGGCATATCTGCCCATCAGGATGCCATCGTGATCGATGGCGATGTGATCGCATTTAGCGCCAATAACGAGATTGTAGAGAGTGACTGGTCTCGGTGTGAGGTGGTCATTGAGTGTTCGGGCGTGATGAAAAATACCGCTCAGCTTCAGCCGTATTTTGATCAGGACGTTGCCCGGGTGGTAGTGAGTGCACCCCTTAAAGACGAGGATGCATTGAACGTGGTTGTTGGTGTCAACGACCACCTTTACGACCCCATTCAGCATCGGGTTGTCACTGCTGCTAGTTGTACCACCAACTGTCTGGCGCCGGTGGTTAAAGTCATTCAGGAAACCTTCGGTATTCGCCATGGCTCGATGACCACGGTACACGACATCACCAATACGCAAACCATTCTGGATGCTCCGCACAAAGACCTGCGCCGCGCTCGCGCCTGCGGTATGAGTTTGATTCCTACAACAACTGGCTCTGCTAAAGCGATTACCGCGATTTTTCCTGAGCTAGAAGGTAAGCTTAATGGCCATGCCGTGCGCGTACCGCTGGCTAACGCGTCGTTGACCGATATGGTGTTTGAGCTGGAGCGCTCAGTCACTGTTGATGAGGTCAACCAAGCGCTGAAAGTCGCTGCTGAGGGTCCGCTGGCAGGCATCCTGGGCTATGAAGAGCGCCCGCTGGTGTCGATCGATTACCGCACCGATCCGCGCAGTTCGATTATCGATGCGCTCTCCACCATGGTGATCAACGGCACCCAGCTAAAACTCTACGCCTGGTATGACAACGAGTGGGGCTATGCCAACCGCACCGCCGAGCTGGCACTGAAGGTAGGTGGCGAGCAGGTGGATCGTGGCTGAATCTCCGTTGTTGAACATACGGGCACGCGTAAAGGCACTGCCGTTTGAAGTGCGCCAGTACATGCTGATAACGGGCAATTACTGGGCCTTCACGATTACCGATGGCGCGTTGAGAATGCTGGTGGTGATGCATTTCCACCAACTGGGTTACTCGCCGTTGGCCATCGCCATGCTGTTCCTGTTTTATGAAGCCTTTGGCGTCGTGACTAATCTGGTCGGCGGCTGGTTGGGTGCGCGCTTGGGCCTCAATCGCACCATGAATGTGGGGCTTGGGTTGCAAATTATTGCTCTCGCCATGCTAATGGTACCCGCTAGCCTGCTGACCGTTGTCTGGGTGATGGCCGCACAAGCGATTTCGGGGATTGCCAAAGACCTCAACAAAATGAGCGCCAAGAGCGCCGTTAAGGTATTGGTGCCCAAAGAGAGCGTTAACGCCAATAGCTCACTGTACCGCTGGGTAGCGATGCTGACGGGCTCCAAAAACGCGCTAAAAGGGCTGGGCTTTTTTGTCGGCGGCGTGCTGCTGACATTGATTGGGTTTCAGGCGGCAGTGTTTGTAATGGCGGTAATGCTGTGCGGTGTGTTGCTGCTTTCACTACTGCGCCTAAAGGCGGATTTAGGCCGTCAGAAAGTAAAACCCAAGTTCTCCGAGATTTTCTCAAAATCACGCGCGATTAACG
>JAIVHM010000208.1 GCA_020201095.1 Halomonas sp.
AAAAATGGAGGCTCGACTGTGACTAGCCCACTGAATCACCTACCCAGCGCAAAAGAGGTCGGCACCTACGACCCGCAAACGCTGGACAGCAACTTTAGCGACCTGCATCCACCACTGACGCAGCGACAGGCGATCATCGAAAGTCAGCGCTGTCTTTACTGCTTTGATGCGCCTTGCGTTGAGGCCTGCCCGTCGGAGATCGATATACCCAGCTTTATTCGCCAGATCAGCGAAAACAACATCAACGGCGCGGCGGAGACCATTCTGGAAGCCAACATCCTGGGTGGCAGTTGCGCCCGGGTGTGCCCTACCGAAATCCTCTGCGAGCGTAGCTGCGTGCGTAACCACGACGCCGAATGCCAGCCGGTATTGATCGGCCTGCTACAGCGCCACGCTACCGACCACATGCAGTTCGATGGCCACCCGTTCAAGCGGGCTGCCAGCACCGGTCGCCATATCGCTGTGGTGGGTGCCGGGCCCGCGGGGCTCTCCTGCGCCCATCGGCTGGCGATGCTCGGCCATCAGGTAACGATTTTCGAAGCCGAACAGAAACCTGGCGGGCTCAACGAGTACGGCATTGCCCGCTACAAAATGACCGACGACTTTGCCCGCAAGGAAGTCGAGTTTCTTCTCGAAGTCGGCGGCATCGATATTCAGTACGGGAAGCGATTAGGCGACAACCTAGAACTTGCCACCCTGCACCAAAAGTACGACAGCGTCTTCCTCGGCTTGGGTCTGGGCGCCAGCCGCGCTCTAGGCCTCACTGGAGAAGACGCACCCGGCTTGATGCCCGCGTTGGACTACATCAAAACCCTGCGCCAAACCGACGACCTGGGCAGCCTCGCCGTAGCCAAGCGCTGCATCGTGATTGGCGCAGGCAATACCGCCATCGATATGGCCACCCAGATGACTCGCCTAGGCGCGACTGAAGTGACGCTGGTCTACCGCCGCGGCGTTGAAGCCATGTCCGCCACCGACCACGAGCAGGAGATCGCCAAGGCCAACGGCGTACGCATGGTCACCTGGGCGCAGCCGGACGAGATTGTGCTGGATGACCAGGGCCGCGTGGCCGGTATGCGCTTTGCCAAGACGCAGGAACAGTCGGGGCAGTTAACCGCCACCGGTGAGACCTTCGAGATTGCCGCCGACGCCATCTTCAAGGCGATTGGCCAGGGCTTTGACAGCCAAAGTCTCAGCGACGCCACCGCCGCGGAGCTTGCCCGGGACGGCGAACGCATTCACGTCGATGCCATGCTCCGCACCTCGCTTGCGAATGTTTACGCGGGTGGCGACTGCGTGAAGCCCGGTCAGGATCTTACCGTACAGGCCGTTCAACACGGCAAACTGGCGGCGCACGCCATTCATCAGGCGCTTGCCGCCAAGCAGGAGGCCGCATGAAGACGACATCCCTCACTCCCCACGCGTTTCCAGGCAAGAAAAACAGCGGCGACAGCGTGGTCAACGGCGTTGATCTGTCGGTGAACTTTGCCGGCATCAAAGCCCCCAATCCGTTCTGGCTCGCCTCTGCACCTCCCACCGATAAAGCCTATAACGTGGTGCGCGCCTATGAAGCGGGCTGGGGCGGCGTGGTATGGAAAACCCTCGGCGAAGAGCCACCAGCGGTAAACGTTTCGTCGCGCTATTCGGCCCACTACGGCAAGAACCGCGAGGTGATCGGCTTCAACAATATCGAGCTGATTACCGACCGCTCGCTGGAGGTCAATCTTAAAGAAATCACCCAGGTGAAGAAGGATTGGCCCGACCGCGCGCTAATCGTCTCCATCATGGTGCCCTGCAATGAAGAGGCCTGGGCGTATATTTTGCCGCTGGTGGAAGCCACCGGTGCGGATGGCATCGAGCTAAATCTGGGCTGCCCCCACGGCATGCCGGAGCGCGGCATGGGCGCGGCGGTGGGCCAAAACCCCGACCTGATCGAGAAGGTTACCTATTGGTGCAAGAAGCACTACTCCAAACCGGTAATTGTAAAACTCACGCCCAACATCACCGATATCCGTGCGGGCTCCCAGGCAGCGATGCGCGGCGGGGCCGATGCAGTATCGCTGATCAACACCATCAACTCGATCACCAGCATCGACCTGGACAATATGGTCGCCAAGCCCACGGTGGGCCACCAGAGCACCCACGGGGGCTACTGCGGCAGCGCCGTGAAACCCATTGCCATGAATATGGTGGCGGAAATCGCCCGTGACCCGGCGACGCCAACGCTGCCGATTTCCGGCATCGGCGGCATTTCCACCTGGCGGGATGCGGCGGAGTTTATCGCCCTGGGGGCGGGAAGCGTGCAGGTCTGTACCGCGGCGATGCTCAACGGCTTTCGGATTGTGGAAGAGATGAAAGACGGCCTTTCCCGCTGGATGGCAGAAAAGGGCTACGACTCGATAGAGGCATTTTCGCGCAAGGCGATACCGCAAACCACCGACTGGAAGCACCTGGATATCAACTTCAAGACCATCGCCAAGATCGACCAGGATCTATGCATCGAGTGCGGCCGCTGCTACATCGCCTGCGAGGATACCTCCCACCAGTCGATTGCCAAGCTCACCGAAAAGGACGGCGCGCGCCGTTATGAAGTGATAGAAGAGGAGTGCGTGGGCTGCAACCTGTGCCAGATCACCTGCCCGGTGGAAAACTGCATCACCATGGTGCCCCAGGAAACCGGCCAGCCTTTCTTGGCCTGGGATAACGATCCGCGGAACCCTTTCCGCGTGGCGAGCTAGGCAACTGCGCTCGTGGTGGTGATGCCATCGCGAGCGCAGCCATAGGACACTAGTCAGCGTGTATGCGAATCCGATAAAGCACGCAGTAGACCACCGGCAGCACCACCAGGGTTAACAACGTGGCGACGCCCAAGCCGCCAATCAGCGCGACCGCCATACTGGCGAAGAACGCATCGCTGATCAGCGGAATCATGCCTAGCATGGTGGTCAGCGCGGCCATGGCGACAGGCCTAACACGGCTGACAGCCGCCCGCACCACTGCGTGGTAGCGGTCTTGATGCAGCGGTAACTGCACGTTGATTTCCTCCACCAGCACGATGGCGTTCTTGATCACCATGCCGATCAAGCTCAGCGTGCCGAGCAGCGCCATAAACGAGAACGGCAAGCCGGTGAGCAAAAGCGCGCCTACCACGCCGATAATCGTCAGCGGCACCAGCGACCAGATCGCCAGCGGCTGGCGGAAGTTGTTGAACAGCACCACGGTGATAATAAACATCATCACCAGCCCCAGCGGCAACGAGGAGAAAAGCCCACTCTGGGCCTCGCCAGCCGTCTCATACTCGCCGCCCCACTCCAGTCGATAGCCTGGGGGCAAGTCCAGCGCTTCTACCTTGGGTCGAACCTCAGCCAGTACGCTGGCTGCTGTCACGCCGCTTAATGGATCCGGCTCACCGTACACCGCCAGCATACGTTCCCGGTTGCGGCGCATGATCAAGGGGTCGGCCACTTCCGTGCTCACGTCACCCATCACTTGGTCGGCGGTGATGTAGCGCCCCCGCTCTTCGCTCCACACGTTCAGCGAGCCAAGGTTGTCTATATCGTGGCGCTGGCTGGGAATTGCCCGCGCCACCATGGGAATCAAATCGCTGCCATCGCGGTAAACACCCACCTGGCTACCGCTGGTGCTCAGGGCGAGGGTATCCGCCAGGTCTTCGCGGGTAACGCCTAGCCGGCGCGCGGTATCTTCCAAAAACACCGGCTCTATCGCTTGGACGCGGTTTCGCCAACTGGTGCGTACGCTGGTCATGTGTGAGGTATCGCGGAACTCGGCCTCGACCTGTTCGCCCAACTGGCGCAGCACTTCCGGGTCGCTACCGTAAAAACGCGCTTCCAGCTTGGCTTTGGGTGCAGGGCCGACCTCCAGCGGGGCGATTTTATAGTCGATATCGCCGTGGTCGCGCTCCAACACCTTTTCCACCTCTGCCATGCGTTCCTGCTGGGTGGCTTTATCGTCGGTTTCGACAATCAATTGGGCATAGCTCGCGTAGCGGTCTTCCGGCGAGTAGGTCAGGGTAAAACGCTGCGCGCCACCGCCCACCGTGGTGGTCAAATGGCGAACGCCGTCCATGTCCATCACGCTGTCTTCCAGCTCGCTCACCCGGCGCTGCGTTTCGAGAATATCGGTGCCTTCCGGCGTACGGTAATCGACAAAGAAGATCGGCGTGTTCGAGGCTGGGAAGAAGGCGTTCTTGACCGAGCCAAAGCCAACCCCCGCACCGATCAAGATGACAACCACCAGGGCGATGGTGACCCAACGAAAGCGAATCCCGGCAATAATCACCCGGCTAAACAGCCGATACACCCGGCCTTTGTAGGGGTCTTCTTTACCATCGCCGGGGGCCACGTTGCGGAAAAACAGCTTGAAGTAGAACGGCGTCAGCGTCAGCGCGGTCACCCAACTCAGCAGCAGCGAGTAGAGCAGCACAAAAAACAGCGAGCCGATAAACTCGCCGGTGGTATCCGGTGATAGGCCAATGGGCGCAAAGGCGGCAATCGCGATCAGCGTGGCGGCAAGCAGCGGCCAGGCGTTCTGGCGAATGACCTGATGCGCCGAGTCGCGGATGGTATTGCCGCGTTTCAAGCCCACCAGCATGCCTTCAGTGACCACAATGGCATTATCCACCAGCATACCGAGGGCAATAATCAGCGCGCCAAGGGAGATTTTTTCCAGCTGCAGGCCATGAAAGCGCATCAGCATAAAGGTGCCAATGATAGTGATCAGTAGAATAAAGCCCATCAGCAGGCCGCTGCGCCAACCCATAAACAGCATCAGCACTAAGATCACGATGGCCACTGCCTGCATCAGGCTAACCAAAAAGCCTGATACCGCCTCATCGACCACCTGGGGCTGGTCGTATACCACGTTGAGTTCCATACCCAGCGGCGTGCGTTCTTCAAGCTCGTTCAGGCGTTGCTGAAGCCGCTCACCCACCTCGACCACGTTCACGCCACTTTCAAACGAAACGCCCAGCGACATCGCTCGCCGCCCCATATCGCGGTAAAGCTGCTGGGGCTGCTCCGCCAGTTCACGGCTCACCTCGGCAATATCGCTCAGCCGCACCAATTCACCGTCGCCTTCGCTGACGATAATCGCGCGCAGATCTTCAATATCCGCTGCGCTACCCGTCGGCGTAATGCGAAAACGGCGGCCATCCTGCTTGAGATGCCCCGAGTCGGCGACCGCATTCTGGGTGTCAAGCAGCTGTTGAAGGCGGGTTAACGGAATATTGAGCGCGCGTAGCCGCTCACGGTCGACCTCTATAAAAATGCGCTCTTCGTGCTCGCCGCCCAGCGATACCTTTTCGACACCATCTACCAGCGCCAGCTCACGCTTGAGAAAGTCCGCATGGTCGGCAAGGTCGGGCATGCTGTAGCCCTCTCCGTTCAGATTGACCATCAGGCCAAATACATCGCCGAAATCGTCGTTAACGCTGGACTCGCTGGCCCCTGGCGGCAAACGGCCCTGGGCATCCTGAACCTTGCGACGCAGCGAATCCCACAGCTGCTCCAGGTCTTCGTTTTGCACCGTGGTCTCTAACTCAACGGTAATCTGCGAGAGGCCGTCGGAGCTTACCGAGCTTACCCGCTTGATCGACGACATTTCTTGGATAGACTGCTCTAACGTCGAGGTGACTTCCTGCTCGACCTCTTTAGGCGTCGCACCCGGGTATTGCGTTGTCACCGGTCATTAAATAGCTGGCGGCCCGATGGCGTAAAAAGTAGTCGACCATGTTATAGCCCCTGCTCTTTTTCCCACGGGGTCACCTGGGCATCTACGCTCAAGCGATGTGCACCGGCGGCTACAATCCGGTCACCCGCAGACAAGTCGCCGCTGACCTCAAGCCCCTGACTGGTCAAACGACCCACCTCAACGGGCACGGCCTCTACCCGCCCGGCGTCGAGATAACGCCATACCTGGGCCTGGTCAGCATCGTCGCCCGAATACCCGATGGCATCGGGCGGCAGGTGCCAAAGCGGCTGGCTGTCTTCGCGCTCTAATGTGCTTAAATCCAGGCTGACGCTGGCGCTCATGCCGTCAAGCAGGTTGATATCGTCAGGCTGGGGTAACGTCAGCGTGACCTCATACGCCAAGCTCTGCTCGCTGGCCTGGGTGGTATAGGAGGCTAACTGGGCGAGGTAAGGAGTGTCGCTATTGCCAAAGCGAACCTCAAATGCCAACGCTTCGCCAAAGGGTTGGTCGTCATCGCGCGGCATGCGCTGAACGATTTGCTCGGGCAGATGAAAGACTACGTCTAGCTGGCCCGGCTGCTGGATGACGGCCACGGTTTCCTGCACCTGGACGATTTGGCGATTATCCACCGGCACCTGGGCAATCACGCCATCGTAGGGCGCGCGCAGCTGGGTATGGGTTAACTGCTCTTCGGCCTGTTCAAAGGTTGAGCGCGCCGCGCGTGCCTCGCTCTCGGCTTCGTCAAACTGGGCTTGGCTGACCGCGCCACGCTCCAGGGTGTAGCGCATGCGTTCAAGCGTCGCCTCGGCCAGCTCGAGGCGTGAACGGGCGCTATCCAGCTCGCTTTGCGCATCGCGGTTGTCGATACGCGCAATCACCTCGCCCTCTGACACTTTCTGGCCGGGGCTGACGTTGAGCGCTAAAAGTTCGCCCGCCATACGAAACGACAAATTGCTGCGCGTGGTGGCTTCAACGCGCCCTGGGAACTGCCTTAACGCTGAGGCATTAGCCGCTTCCAATGTCATCAGTTTTACGGGCCTGGGTGCGTCTTTCGACTGCGCCTCAGGCTGATCGCACCCCATTAGCACGAGCAAGACCAGCACAACCGGCAGCAAGCGAAGAAAAGTAGCGGGCACGATAAGCTCCTTGATGACGATCAAACGCCATATTCCCATTGGGCAGGCAGTGGTATACACTTCACTGACATTCATGAATGTCAGTGAAGTGTATAATAATCACTTGCTCACGACTTTGCCAGCGATCAGTGCCAGAATAATGCCACGTGTTTAATCAGGAACCGCTATGTCACGTCGTAAAGCCGACGCCGAACGCACTCGGGAAGCCATTCTCGACGCTGCGGAAACCACCTTTCTCGCCCAAGGCGTGGCGCGCACCACTTTAGCGCACATTGCTCAGGCAGCAGGCGTTACTCGAGGGGCGATTTACTGGCACTTTGAGGACAAAGCGGCGCTGTTTGATGCGCTGCTGGAGCGAGTGCGCATTCCGCTGGATGAAATCGTCGATGACGCCGTACAGCAGCTCGGTGCCATGCCGCTTGCGTGCTTGCGTGATATCGCTCAACGCTCACTGGCAGGCATCTGCCACGATATATCCCTGCAGCGCGCCGCCACCATTGTACTGCACCGCTGTGAGAAGCTTGAAGACGAGCATCCACGAATCTGCATGATCACCCAGCTCCCCAAACATGCAGAAGCACAGGTTGAGCAGCTGTTTGAGCAAGTCCAGCAACAAGGCCAGCTTCGCGCTGATCTAACGCCAGCCAATGCCCGCCGACAGTTTCACGGCTTTTTGATCGGCACTTGCTTTGATTGGCTGCAAGATATTGACCAGTATTCGCTGGATGATGACCGCGACAGCATCGTCGAAACCCTAATGCGCGGGCTGATAGTGAAAAATACGCCCTAAACCAAGTGGCACACGGTTTGCTTCCTATACTGGGTGAATGTCATCCACCTGGAGCCAGCCATGAACCACTCTGACTACCCCCTTAGCGAAGTTCCCCTCAGCGCCCGCAAGGGCTTGCTTTCCACCTCGGCGGTACTGCTCGGTTTTACCTTCTTTACCGCCACCATGTGGGCGGGCGGCACCTTAGGCCAAGCCTTTTCGATTGGCCAACTGCTGTGGATCATCGTGTTGGGCAACCTGCTGCTCGGCGCCTACGCCGCCACGCTTGCCTACATTGCCTGCAAAAGTGGGCTGACCTCAGTGCTGATGGGGCGCTTCTGCTTTGGCGAGAAGGGCAGCAAGCTGTCTGATGTCATCCTCGGCTTTACCCAGATTGGCTGGTACGCCTGGGGCACCGCCACGGTTGCGTTAGTGCTGGTTCGCACCACCGGGATGCCTGAATGGCTGGAAATCCCCCTAATGGTGCTGTTTGGGTTTGGTTTCTGCGTGACCGCCATGATTGGCTACAAAGGGATGGATTGGCTTTCGCGCTTTGCCGTGCCCGCCATGATGCTGTTTATCCTGATCAGTCTGTTTACCGGTCTGGTGGATGTGCGCGGTTTCGCCGGGTTAAGCCAGCAAACACCTACGGAAAGCATGAGCGTGGCAGCGGCGATTACCGTGATTATTGGCACCTTTATCAGTGGCGGCACCCAGGCGACCAACTGGAGCCGCTTCGCCAAGACGCCCAAGATCGCCGTGATTGCCACGATGGCGGCCTTCTTTGCGGGTAACGGTTTGATGGTGTTGACCGGCGCCCTAGGCACCATGATTTATCAGCAGGCCGATATTGTGGACGTCTTGATCGCTCAAGGCTTTGTCACTATCGCCGTGCTGATGCTGTTCCTGAATATCTGGACCACTCAGGACAACACCATCTACAACTTCGCCGTGGCGGGCTGTAATTTGCTGCGTACCGAAAAACGCCGTTTGGTCACGGTCGGTGGTGCGGCGATTGGCACTGTGCTGGCGGTCGGCGGCATGTATAACCTGCTGATTCCCTTCCTTGTGCTGCTGGGCACCTTTATACCCCCTATGGGCGGCGTGATCATGGCGGACTTCTGGCTCAAGCATAAAGGTCGCTATCCCGCGCTTGAAAGCGCTCAGCTGCCCGATTTCAACCGGCGTGGTTTAGCCGCCTATGCGCTAGGCGCCGGGGCCGCCTACTTTTCGCCTTTGCTGCCACCATTGGTGGGCGTGGCGGTCGCGGCGGGGAGTTACGCTGTGCTGTTGCGCGTCAAACACGCTACGCTAGGCGATAGTTTAGTCTCCACTGCCAAACAATAAGTGAGCCGTTTTTTATATGAGCATGCAGATCATCAACGCCCGTTTGCGCCAACGCCCCGAGCTCTACCGACTTGAGATCGCGAACGGCGTATTCACAGCGATTACCGCCCAGGACGCGCCACAAGTGGCAAGTGGTGGGCAAGTGGATGCCGGCGGCAAACTGCTTTGCGCACCGTTTATCGAGCCGCACATTCATCTGGACGCTGCGCTGACGGCGGGCGAGCCAAGCTGGAACCAGAGTGGCACGCTGTTTGAAGGCATTGAGCGCTGGGGCGAGCGTAAGCCGATGCTCACCGAAGCCGATATTCGCGAGCGGGCACTTAAAACCCTGAACCTGCTGATCGGCAACGGCGTACAGTTTGTGCGCACCCATGCCGATACCAGCGACCCCAGCCTCATCGGGATCAAAACCCTGTGCGCCCTACGCGACGAACTAAAAGATAAAATCGATATACAGGTAGTCGCTTTTCCGCAGGATGGACTGCTCTCCTACCCAGACGGTGACAGGCTGCTGGAAGAGGCGCTGGAAATCGGTGCTGATGTGGTCGGCGGCATTCCCCACTTTGAGTACACCCGCGAGCTTGGCGTGGCCTCCATGAAGCGGGTGATCGAACTGGCGATCAAGTACGACCGTTTGGTGGATGTGCACTGCGACGAGATCGACGACCCCAATTCACGCTTCCTCGAAGTGCTGGCCCATGAAGCGCTGACTCACGACTTAGGCAGCCGCGTCACCGCCAGCCACACCACGGCGATGCATTCCTATAACAACGCTTACTGCTCCAAGCTGTTCCTGCTGCTCAAGCGCTCGGGCATCAACTTTGTCTCCTGCCCCACCGAAAGCATTCACTTGCAAGGGCGTTTCGATAGCTACCCGAAACGGCGCGGCGTGACCCGTGTGAAGGAGCTTAACGAAGCGGGCATTAACGTCTGCTTCGCCGAAGACTCCATCATCGACCCCTGGTACTCGCTGGGTAACGGCAAGCTTTTACGCACGCTGGATTTTGGCCTGCATATCTGCCACATGATGGGCTATCAGGATTTCAGCCAGGCGCTGTCGCTGATTACCGACAACAGCGCGCGCACGCTCAATATTGAAGCGCGGTACGGCATCGAGGTAGGTAAACCTGCCAGTTTTAACCTGCTGGACGGCGAAGATGACTACAGCGTGCTGCGCACCCAGGGCGAGGTGCTGATGTCGGTCCGCCACGGCGAGATCATCATGCAGCGCGAGCCCGCAACGATCACCACGCCGCCATGGCTTGGCTAAGTCAACCAAGGCACGTTAGGTTAGTGCATTCAGCCAACAAAGGGATTTCATAATGAGCGTCGAGACCGTTCGCCAGTTTTTTGCCGAGCATGCGCCAGATATCAACATCGAAGAGCTCGAACCCAGCACCGCCACGGTACAACTGGCCGCTGAAGCCCATGGTGTAGCACCTGGTCAGATTGCCAAAACCCTGGCGTTTCGGGTGGGCGACAAGCCACTGCTGATCGTTGCCAGCGGTGATG
>JAIVHM010000142.1 GCA_020201095.1 Halomonas sp.
CAGCGATCTTGATGAAGCACAGCAGGCGTGGCAACACGCCCTGGCCGAGAGTGTCTTCGACGACGAAGAGACGTTTGACCAGGCACGGTTGAGCGATGACGAAGCGCAACAGCTCAGCGAGGCGGTGGCCCATTTTCAGCGCGCACTGGCCAAGCTGGAAGGCCAGTTGGAGGCGATTTACTCACGCCTTGAGGGGCAGGACTTGCCGGATCTACCTGCCCTGGCAGAACAGGTCGCTGAGGCAAAAGTTCAGGAGCAGGCTTTTGAAAAAACCTATCAGCAGCTGACCACGCGGGTGGCGCAGCTGGATGCCACGCGAGAAAAGCTCGACGCCGCCCATGCCGCCCAGGCATCGCTTGAAGCCGAGTACCGGGTATGGGGAACGTTGAGCGAGGTCGCCAACGGCCGCACGGGGCACCGCATTAGCCTGCAGCGGTTTGTGCTCGGCGTGCTGCTGGACGATGTGCTGATTCAAGCCTCCGAGCGCCTGGTGCACATGAGCCGCGGTCGCTATCAGTTGGTGCGCCGCGAAGACCCGTCCAAAGGCAACCGCGCCTCAGGGCTGGAGCTTGACGTGGCCGATACCTACACCGGCAAGAACCGCCCGGTGGCGACGTTATCGGGCGGTGAATCCTTTATGGCCGCGCTCGCCCTGGCGCTGGGGCTTTCCGACGTGGTGCAGGCTTACGCTGGCGGCATTCAGCTGGATACGCTATTTATCGATGAAGGCTTTGGCAGCCTCGACCAGGACGCTTTGGACCAGGCGATTGGCATGCTCAGCGAGCTGCAAATGGGTGGGCGCATGATTGGGATTATTTCCCACGTCAGCGAACTCAAAGAGCAAATACCGGTCCGTGTTGACGTGCGGGCGAGTCGTCAGGGAAGCTCGGTGGACATAAAGGGCGCTCTTATTTAATGCTAGGGGCGCATTGGTTTTTGTAGGCCTGGTTCATGCTGCGTTCATGCAGCATGTTCTATAACGTGGATTGATCGTCAGCGAGTCCTGAAAAGACTTTCTACTAAGGAGTACAAGGATGAACGCAAGCAAGATTTTACAGCAACTGATGCAGCAGGCGGGCGGAAGCCAGAAGGGCGGCAGCAGTAGCGGCGTCGATGTCAAAGGCATGTTGAGTGGCTTGTCCAAACAGTTCGGCGGTGGTGATCAAGGGGGCAAGTCTGGCGGCGATTCCTCCAGCGGTTTTGATATGAAAAGCCTGTTGGGCGGCGGTGCAATGGGCATGCTGGTCGGTTCTAAACGTGGCCGCAAGTTGGGCGGCAAAGCGCTCAAGTACGGGGCGGTTGCAGGCGTTGGCGTATTGGCCTGGAAGGCCTGGCAAAGTTCTCAAGAAAAAAGTTCACAGGTGGCCCGCGAGCTTGAGCAGCAAGCCCAGCAGGCGGGTTGATGCTCGATACGCTCAATTTCTGGATTGCCACCGGCTTCGGGTTGGGGCAATTGCCGCTAGCCCCGGGCACCTTTGGCTCGCTGATTGGTATACCGTTGGCATGGTGGCTGCTGGGCAGGCCCGTAGGCTATCAGGCGGCAGTCATCGCCGTGCTGTTGGTCGCGGCAGTGCCGGTATGTCAGATCGCCGCGGGGCATTATGCGGGCCTGGATCACGGCAGTATCGTTGCCGATGAGTATATCGCCTTTCCGTTGGCTGTCATTGGGTTAACGGCCGCGCGCCAGCCACTGGTAATGCTGCTGGCGTTTGCGGTTTACCGCTTTTTCGATAGCGTTAAACCGCCGCCGATTCACCTGGCCGAGTATGTAAATGGCGGCTTGGGTATCGTGCTGGACGATGTGATTGCCGCGCTGGTGACCTGGGTCGTGCTGGCGCTGCTGTTCAAATTCTGGCAACGCCGAACGCTAAAAAGTACTTAACAATCCGTCATATATAAAAAAGCGCCGCAGGCTAAAAACCTGCGGCGCTTTTCGTTAGTGCATCAAGTAATCACTAGCAGAGACTTACTCTTTGACAACGATGACCGACTTGGCGTTGACGAATTCGTGCATGCCGAAGCCGCCGTGCTCACGGCCGTAGCCTGAGTCCTTCACGCCGCCAAACGGCATTTCCGGGGTGGCCACGCCAAA
>JAIVHM010000046.1:0-1388 GCA_020201095.1 Halomonas sp.
GTCGTCAGGAGATGCCCCAGCTGCTTGACCTGGCTGATCGTGGCATCCGTCTGGTGGGGGTTAATTACCGCGATACCCGTGAGAATGGCCTGGCGTTTTTAAACGAATTTGGCGACCCTTTCGCGGCCAATATTTTTGACCCGGAAGGTGAATTAGGCTTTGAGCTTGGCGTCATTGGCGCGCCAGAAACCTTTGTAGTCGATGCGCAAGGCGTCATTCGCTACCACCATAAAGGCTATGTATCGCCCGAAGATGTTCACAGCCGTCTTCTGCCGGAGGTGGAAAAATGGCGCTAATTCGCTTGTTAGGCCTGGCTGTGCTGATGCTGTGCGCGCTGCCGACGTGGTCGGCCGGTATCGAACTGCGCGACTTTGACGACCCGGTAACCGAGCAGCGCTACCGCGATCTAACCGCTTCGATGCGCTGCCCGCTGTGTGAAAACCAGGCGATTGATGATTCCGACGCGCCCATTTCGGCGGACATGCGGGAGCGCGTGTATCAACTGCTTGATGATGGCAAATCGGACACGGAAATCATCCATCATATGGTGCAGCGATTTGGTGACTACATTCTCTACAACCCGCGCCTGGAACAGCGCACCTATTTGCTTTGGGGCTTGCCGGTTGGTTTGTTAGTGGTTGTGGGCGTAGTGGTCGCATTGATCGTCCGGGCCCGTCGCCACGCCTCGGCGAAAGCACTGAGCCCTGATGAGCAGGCGCGGCTGGATGCCCTGATTGAGCGTAAGGAGTCATCGTGATGCTGCTGTGGGTCGCGCTTGCCTGCGTATTGTTGCCCGCGCTGTGGCTGCTTGTGCTGCCATTGCGCAGGGCGCGCCGCTGGCGCGACGAACAGCTGACCTTTGAGCAACATGACAGCGCCGCCGAGCAAAATGTCGCTATCTATCGGCGGCGTCTGGCAGCGCTTGAAAATGCCCACGCCCAGGGGAAAGTAAACGCAGTGCAATTGGCTGAAGAACGTCTTGAGCTGGAACGTAGCCTGCTGGACGATACCGCCCCCTTACAGCGTCGGCCGCTCAAGCCTCATGCCTCGGGGCGTTGGGTTGTGCCACTGGTGATGCTCGCGCTGGGGGTGGGCAGCCTGGTGTGGTACCAGCAGCAGGGCGCCGAAGATGACCTTGTGCTGTGGGCCATTGGCCAGGACGTTCGCGAACACCCGGAGGGCTCACGCGAGATGTATATCGAGCGGCTTGAAGCCCAGGCGTCCCAGCAGCCGGCCAACCCCAACCTGTGGAGCACGCTGTTTCCGCTATACCGTGAAACCGGCCAAGCGGATAACGCCGTGACAGCGCTTGAGCGCTTGATCGCCCTCGAAGGGCGTTTGCCGTCGCTGTTAGCCCAGCTCGCACAACTGCGTTTTTTCATGGCGGG
>JAIVHM010000046.1:1486-8571 GCA_020201095.1 Halomonas sp.
AGTATCTCGCTTGACCCCGATCTGGAAAGTCAGGTTGACGGTGATGATAAACTGTTTATCGTTGCGCGTGACATTGATGGCGAACAAGCGCCGCTGGCGGTGGTTCAGGGCCTGGTGTCAGAGCTGCCAATGACCGTCGTGCTAGACGACAGTGCCGCCATGACGGCTGACGCGCAGATATCGCAGGTGCGCGAGGTTCGCCTGATGGTGCGTGTTTCGTCAAGTGGCCAGGCAACCCCCCAGGCGGGGGATTTATGGGGCGATGTGGACCGGGTCGACGTTGGCCCGCTTAACGCACGAGAGGCTACCAGGGTGACCATTGATCGTGTTTTCGAATAATCTCAACGTGACGTCTCCATGCGTTTAACGTCGATCCGTCTAGTCGGTTTCAAATCCTTTGTTGACCCGGTCACGGTGCCTTTTGATGGCAACATGACCGCGATCGTCGGACCCAATGGCTGCGGCAAATCGAATATTATCGACGCCGTGCGCTGGGTCATGGGCGAATCCTCCGCCAAGACGCTGCGCGGTGAGTCCATGGCTGACGTTATCTTCAACGGATCGACGGGCCGCAAGCCCGTGGGCCAGGCTTCTATTGAGCTGAAGTTCGATAACCGGGATGGCGCCATGGGCGGTGTCTATGCCCAGTATGCCGAAATTGCGGTGAAGCGACTGGTGACCCGCGACGGCCAGTCCAACTACTTTTTCAATGGCCAAAAATGCCGCCGTCGGGATATCGCCGACCTGTTTATGGGCACCGGGCTCGGCCCGCGCTCCTACGCCATTATTGGCCAGGGGATGATATCGCGGCTGATCGAGGCCCGCCCGGACGATCTGCGTGCCACGCTGGAAGAGGCCGCGGGGATCTCCAAATACAAAGAGCGCCGCCGCGAAACCGAAAACCGCATGCGGCGTACCCAGGAGAACCTGGAGCGGCTGGACGACATTCGTGAAGAGCTGGATAAGCAGCTTGAACGGCTCAAGCGCCAGGCCGAGGCCGCCAAGCGTTACCAAGCCTTAAAGCAACAGGAATTCCAGTTGAAAGGTGAGCTTGCCGTGCTGCGCGGACGCGCTCTGCGGGCTGAACAGTCCCAGCAGGAAAGCCGCGTGCGCGAGCTGGAAATCGCCGTCGAGAAAGACGTATTCGGCGTGCGCCAGTGCGAAACACGTCTGGAGCAGGCCCGTGAACAGCACGATGAACTGGCCGAAGTGCTCGAACGCCATCAGCAGCAGTTCTTTGAGACCACCACCCGCATCGCCCGTCTGGAGCAGGACCAGTCCCACCGGCGCAGCCGGGAAGCGCAACTGGCAAGCGACATCGAGACGGCACGGCGAGACCTCGATGAACAGCGCCAGGTCAGCGAAGGTGACCAGGAACGCCTGGCAGCCATTGAAGAGCGGCTGGAAGAATTGCTGCCCGAGCACGAAGCGCTGGACGAACAGCTTGAAACCCTGGAACAGACCCTGGCCGATGCCAGCCCCTCCCTGGAAGCTGCAGAGCAACAGTGGGCCGATGCCGAAAGCCACTGGCGGGATGCCAGCCGCGAGGCCGAGCGTCGCCAGGATCAGTTGCGCGACCTTGAACAGCGAATTGCCCGTCTACAGGCAGAACGTCAGCGGCGCCGTCAGCAGCGTGGTGAACTTGCCGATGTCTCCGCGTTGCGCAGCGAGCACGCCGAATGTCAGGCCCGCAAGCAAGAGGCCGAGCAGCGCGCTGAGGCCTTCCAAACCGAGCGCGACCAATGGCAGCAGCGCTACAGCGAGGCCAAAGCGGCTTACCAGCAGGCGACCCAGACCCGCGATCAGCAACGCGCCGAATTGAGCCAGCGGCAGGGCGAACTTGCCTCCCTAATGGTTAGCAAGTATTCACTATGCCGAGAGCAGCGCCGAGGCCGACACACTATTACCCACGCTTGCCCCTGGTGAAAGCGTGGTCACCCGTGAGGGCGTGTGGCGCGGGCGTGGCTGGCTGCACCAGCAGGCCAACGGCGACGGCGTGGACGCGCTGTTGGTCACCCGCCGTCGCTATGATGAGCTGGCGGCCCGTCTTGAGCAGGACGAAGAGGTGTTAGCGATTGCTGACGCCCAGTGTGAGGCGGCGAGTGAAACCATCGAGACGCTGGAGCAAACCCGCGACCAACAAGCAGAAGATGAGCGTGCACACGCCGCCACGCTTCAGCAACTGGCGGTAACCGAACAGCGACTTGCTCAGCGTCTGGAACACCTGGAAAGCAGAGCCACTGAACTTGACGAAGAACTGAGCCAACTGCAGGAAGATGAAGCAGAGTTAGCGCTTACGCTCGATGAACAGCGTGCCCGCTGGCATGAAGCCATGGAACAGCTGGAAATGGCTGCCCTGGCCCGCGACGAGAGCGCCGAGCAGCGGGATCACCAGCGCGAACAACGCGAACGATTGAATCAGCAGCAGGCACCGCTGAAAGCCCGCCAACAGTCGCTGGCGCTTGAGCGGGAACGCCTAAACGCAGAGGGTAATAGCCTGCGTTCCCAACAGTCGCGCAGCAACGAGAGCGAAGAGCGCCTGAGGCTACGCATTGAAGAACTGGAAGCGTCGCGGGAAACCTTGCTGGAGCCCGACGAGCTCGCCGCTGAGGAGCTTGAAGAGCTGCTCCACCAGCGCGAGCAGCAGGAACAGCGTTTAAATGACACCCGTCAGCAAACCCAGACGCTGGCGGAGCAGCTGCGTAATGACGAACTGACCCGTCAGCAGCATGAGCGTAATCTGGAGCAAAGCCGAGAGCAGCTGCAGCAGCGCCGCATGGACGTTCAGGCGCTGGCGTTAAAAGCTGCCACTCAGGACGAACAGCTCACTGAGCTGGGTCATGATGGCAATGCATTAGCGGAGCAGCTTTCAGGCGACGCCACTGAAACGGCCTGGCAGGAGCGTCTGGAAAGTACCACCGACAAGATCCGTCGCCTTGGGGCCATTAATCTGGCGGCAATAGAAGAATACGATCAACAAGCCGAACGTCGCGACTACCTGGAAGCCCAGCACGCCGAGCTAAGCGAAGCGCTGGAAACTCTAGAACGGGCCATTAAACGTATTGATCAAGAAACCCGCGTGCGTTTTAGAGATACGTTTGATCGGGTCAATAGCGGTTTGCAAACCTTGTTCCCAAGAGTATTTGGTGGTGGCGCTGCCTGGCTGACACTCACCGGTGATGACTTGTTAGAAACAGGTGTGGCCATCATGGCGCGCCCGCCGGGTAAAAAGAACACGACGATTCATCTTTTATCCGGAGGTGAAAAAGCACTGACGGCACTCTCGCTGGTATTCGCTATATTCCAGTTAAACCCGGCACCCTTCTGTATGCTGGATGAAGTCGATGCCCCCTTGGATGATGCTAACGTTGGTCGCTATGCAAAGCTGGTAAAAGAGATGTCGGATAACGTTCAGTTCATCTATATTACTCACAATAAAATTGCCATGGAGGCTGCTGAGCGGTTAATGGGGGTCACCATGCAGGAGCCGGGGGTCTCGCGGATGGTCTCGGTAGGCATTGAAGAAGCGACCGCGTTGGTGGATTAATGCTCGCAAGTGTTAACGTTGTTAACTACCCTGACGCTTAATGATTCACGCATAAACGTTAAAAAGGGTGACTCAAGGCGCTAAACTTATCTATATTATCTAGCGATGAGTGTTTTTTGACCTTCAGTAGTATCTGAAAATGTGGTAAGCGCATCTGGTTTGCGGTACTCAGCAGGACGATGTTTAACGAGCTGGGCCTTCATTGCTAACAGGCGGCGCAATCGCAAAGAATGTGGCTATCGCGTAAGGTAGTTAATAAATAGGCAGGCATTAGGGCACTTATTGCCCAAGGTACAGTCGAATTTTTGCCCTAAATAACGTTAAAAACTGTGCGATAACGTGAAAATTAGCAAAAAGTAGCCCTTTTCGTAGTAATCGCGCTATGCTTAGGGTAAGTATAGGTTTAACAGTAGAGTTCTAATTTTCAGGCATCGCGCCTTAGCAACCGTCAAAATGACCCATGGAATGTTCAACATGGAATTAAGAGAGTGGCTAATCATTTTAGGGCTGGCGTTGGTTTCCCTCATCGTGATCGATGGGGTGAGACGACTCCAGCGCCAGCGCCGTGTTCCTCGCCTTGACCAGGCTGTCGGCGAAACACCGGCAAGTCGATCCACCGAGTTCAACGATGCGGCTAAAGAAGCTGAAATTAACTGGGAGCTTCCCAATGGAGGAGCTCGTGTCGTTAAGCCAGCTGACTATAGCGGTCTAAGTCAGAAGCCGAAGTTAAAACGTCAGGAACACCCAGGACCATCCAAAATACTTTCACAGTTTAAGCACAGTGCCTCTAAGGCAAGTTCACCTGTTTCTTCAGAAGTTGAAGAGCGTCGGGATGAGCAGAAAGCTACTACGCGCAATTCTGAAGCACCGATAAATACGCGTGCCCAGCGCCCCGAGGTGAAAATGCCTGAGCCAACGAAAGCATCCGAAACCGAACAGCGTCATCGCGAGCCAGAGCTATCCTCTTCAGACGACTCAAGCCAAGCGTTTGATAACACCATCTCCGCTGATAGCCGTGAGCCTCGTTTAAGCGCCATGGAAGATAACGAGACTGAACAACCGGCGGCGGCACAAGGTGCCTATGACGACACGCCGGTGCTGCGGGCCGAACCTGAAGACGCTGCGTTTGCCAAACAGGCTTCAAGCGACGGGTCGCCGAAACGTCGTCACCTACGCAATGATATCGCGGGTGAATACTCTGACGAGGACGAAGAAGACACATACCGTCTGGTCGACTTTGAAGAGATCGGCCGTTCTCTGAAACAGAAAATGATCGACCATCGCAAAGCGCGAGCGAAGAAAAAAGCCGAAAAGGCGCGTCGTGCCGAAGCCTTGGCAAAACAGAAAGCAGAGCGTAGAGCACTTGAAGCAGAGCAGCGCCGAGTAGCCGAAGAAGCTGCAGAGGCTGAGAGAGCCCGCATCGCTCAAGAGCAGGCGCAAGAACGTGAGCTGGCTGCCCAGGCTGCGGAGGAAGAGCGCCTCGCGCATGCGTACGAAATGGCCCAGTACGTCGCTGAAGACCAGTATGCCTCTGAAGAAGAGGCTTATAATTCAGTTCCACAACCGAATAGGCATGAGCCCGAAGCGCCTGAAGGCGTAGTACGGACTCACCCAGCGTTGGAAAAAGCATTGCGTCACGATGTTTGCGGTGAACACGCTAAAGAAACGTTGACCAATGCGGAAGAAATGATCGTCATCAGCGTGCTGTCACGCGACCCGGAAGGCTTCGACGGTGGCAAGCTGTTGGAACTGATGATGGCTTGCGGTCTGCGCTATAGCAGCGCCATGGGTGTTTTCCATCGCTTCGAAACCGAAAGTGATGACAGTGAACTGCAGTTCTCCATGGTCAATGTCGTCAAGCCGGGTACTTTCCCCATCGAAGAGATGGATGAGTTCGTAACGCCCGGCATCACCTTGCTGATGCCGCTGCCCGGCGCCCACGACAGCTCGGCAGCGTTCGAGGCCCTGGTCGAAACCGCCATGGTGGTTGTGCGGCATATGGGTGGCGAGCTTAAAGACGAGAACCATAGCGTGATGACGGCACAAACCATCGAATTCGCGCGGCAACGCGTGCACGAATTTGAACGCCGACATCGCCTGCATCGCCATATGCAGGCTCACTAACAAGGCGCTTGTCATCCAACACCCGTCCTCTTGCAGAGGGCGGGTGTTTTTTATTTTATACTACCGTTAATTTGTACCACCGCTATCGAGAATCCGCTTCAATGAGTCAGCCTGCCCCCGATGTGCGGCAAGAAGTCAGCCAGCTTCGCGCCGAGCTGGACGATGCCAACTACCGCTACTACGTGCTGGATGAGCCCACGCTATCCGACGCGGACTACGACCGTAAGTTTCAGCGTTTAAAAGCCCTTGAAGGTGATAACCCTGAGCTAGTCTCACCGGACTCCCCAACCCAGCGGGTCGGTGCCGCGCCTGCCGATGGCTTCCCCGAAGTGGCCCACGCTATCCCCATGCTGTCGTTGGATAACGCCTTTAACCGCGATGATATTCAGGCGTTTGCCGAGCGCGTTGCCGAACGTCTGGAGAGCGAGGCAGATGCTATCGAGTTTAGCTGTGAGCCTAAGCTTGATGGCGCGGCGGTGTCGTTGGTTTATGAGCAGGGCGTGCTGGTGAGCGGGGCGACACGCGGCGATGGGCGCACCGGCGAGGGTATTACCTCCAACCTGCGCACGCTGCGCTCGGTGCCCTTGAAGCTAATGGGGGAAAACGCACCTGAGCTGCTGGAGGTGCGCGGCGAGGTGATCATGCGCCATGCGGGTTTTGAAGCGCTTAACGAACGCGCTCGGGAAGAAGACAGCAAGGTATTTGCCAACCCGCGTAACGCAGCGGCGGGTAGCCTGCGGCAGCTAGACCCTCAGATTACGGCTAAACGGCCGCTGGAGTTTCATGCTTATCAAGTTGCACGAATCAGCATGGCGAACCTCGATGATAGCGTGATGCCAACTCATAGCCGTCAAATGGAAAGACTTAGAGGTTGGGGGTTTCGCACCAGCGCCGAGCTGGCCACCATGCATGGCCCGAAAGCTGTCGCCGATTACTGTGAACAGCTCGGCGAGAAACGCGACCAGCTTGGCTATGATATCGATGGTGTGGTCATCAAGGTGAACGACCTGCGCCACCAGCGGGAGCTGGGCTTTGTCGCCCGGGCACCGCGCTGGGCAGTGGCGTTTAAATTTCCCGCCCAGGAAGAAGTCACCACGCTCAACGAGGTGGAGTTTCAGGTGGGCCGAACCGGCGCCATTACCCCGGTGGCAAGGCTTGAACCGATAACGGTTGCAGGCGTGACGGTCTCCAATGCCACGCTGCACAATGCTGATGAAATTACCCGCTTGGGCGTCATGATTGGCGATACCGTCGCAATTCGTCGTGCCGGGGATGTGATTCCACAGGTGGTCCGGGTGGATACCGACAAGCGCCCAGCGGATGCCCGGCCCATTATCTTTCCCGAACATTGCCCGGTGTGCGGCTCAGAGATTGAGCGCGTCGCCGATGAGGCCGTTGCCCGCTGCTCTGGAGG
>JAIVHM010000149.1 GCA_020201095.1 Halomonas sp.
GTTGTGGGTCGACGCCGGAGCACATCCGTGCCATTGCCGACGCCGTTCACGGCTTGGCGCCCCGCGACGTGCCAGAACGTTCGCGCGCCTGCCGCTTATCGGGGCTGGAACCGTTCAACATCGAAGCCGACTCGCTGTTTGTGAACGTCGGCGAGCGTACCAATGTGACCGGCTCGGCACGCTTTAAACGGTTGATCGTTGAAGAAGATTTCACCACCGCGCTGGAAGTCGCGCTGGAGCAGGTGGAAAACGGCGCTCAGGTCATCGACATCAACATGGATGAGGGCATGCTCGAGTCTCAGGAAGCCATGGTGCGCTTTCTGAACTTGATTGCGGGCGAGCCTGATATCGCCCGCGTGCCGATCATGATCGACTCGTCCAAATGGGAAATCATCGAAGCGGGCCTTCAGTGCGTACAGGGCAAGGCTGTGGTCAACTCCATTTCGCTCAAGGAAGGCGAAGAAGCTTTTCGCGAGCAGGCGACCAAGTGCCGCCGCTACGGGGCCGCCATCGTCGTGATGGCGTTTGACGAAGAAGGCCAGGCTGACACCTTCGCCCGCAAGACCGAGATTTGCCAGCGCGCCTACCGCCTGCTGGTGGATGACATCGGCTTTCCGGCGGAAGATATCATTTTCGACCCCAATATTTTCGCCATTGCCACGGGGATCGAAGAGCACAACAACTACGCCGTTGACTTTATTGAGGCGTCTCAGTGGATTCGCGAACACCTGCCCCACGCCATGCTGTCCGGGGGCGTGTCTAACGTATCGTTCTCGTTTAGGGGTAATAACCCGGTACGCGAAGCTATCCACTCGGTCTTTCTATACCACGCCATTCGCGCGGGCCTCACCATGGGGATTGTCAATGCCGGTCAGCTGGCCGTATACGACGACTTGCCTGCTGAGCTGCGCGACGCGGTGGAAGACGTGGTGCTCAACCGTCGCAGCGACGGCACCGAGCGCCTGCTGGATATTGCAGATAAATATAAAGGCGATGGCAGCGGCGCGGTGAAAAAAGAGGATCTGGAATGGCGCAGTTGGCCGGTCAACAAGCGTATCGAACATGCCCTTGTCAAAGGCATTACAGCGCACATCGAAGACGATACCGAACTGGCACGCGCCGAGGCAGAGCGCCCCATCGAGGTCATTGAAGGGCCGTTGATGGACGGCATGAACGTGGTCGGCGACCTGTTTGGCGCCGGTAAGATGTTTCTGCCTCAGGTGGTTAAATCTGCCCGTGTCATGAAGCAGGCTGTCGCCTATCTAATTCCCTATATCGAGGCCGAAAAAAGCGCAGACACCCAGGCCAAGGGCAAGATTGTCATGGCGACGGTCAAGGGTGACGTCCACGATATCGGCAAGAATATCGTCGGCGTGGTGCTTCAGTGCAACAACTACGAGGTTATTGACCTGGGCGTGATGGTACCCGCCGAAAAAATCCTTCAGGCCGCCAAGGATCACAATGCCGACATCATCGGGCTGTCTGGTTTGATCACGCCGTCCCTGGATGAAATGGTTCACGTCGCCAAGGAAATGAAGCGTCGCGGCATGGATTTGCCGCTGCTGATTGGCGGTGCAACGACCTCCAAAGCGCATACAGCGGTCAAAATCGAGCCCCAGTATGACCATCCGGTCATTTACGTGACCGATGCGTCCCGGGCCGTTGGGGTGGCGAGTCGGCTGCTTACCCCGACCTTGAAGGCGGGCTATGTCGCCGAAATACGTGAAGAATACGAAAAAGTACGCGAACGTAATGCCAAGCGTCGCCCCAAAGCCGCTGACCTTGACTACACTCAGGCGCGCAAGCGGCGTTTTCGTACCGACTGGGCCAGCTATACACCGGCCAAACCCAACCAGTTGGGGCTGCAAACCTTTGATGATTATGCGCTTGATGAGTTAGTCGAGCGGATCGACTGGACGCCTTTCTTCATGAGCTGGCAGTTGGCGGGGAAATTCCCCAAGATTCTGGATGACAAAGTAGTCGGTGAAGCCGCTCGCAACCTGTTTGAAGATGCCAAAGTGATGCTGCGCAAGCTGCTTGATGAAAAACGTGTTCAGGCACGGGGTGTCATTGGCTGCTGGCCGGCTAATACCGTTGATGACGACGTCATTGAAGTCTACGCCGATGAATCCCGCACCGTCGTCGTCGAACGACTGCACCATATCCGTCAGCAGACTACCAAAGGGCGCGATGGCATCTGTTACAGCCTGGCGGATTTCATTGCCCCCAAGGACAGCGGCAAAGCAGACTGGATTGGTGGCTTTGCGGTGACCACCGGGCACGGGGTCGATGAACTGGCCAAAGAATATGAAGCGGCGGGCGACGACTACAACGCCATCATGGTTCAGGCCCTGACGGACCGGCTGGCGGAAGCCTTTGCCGAGCGGATGCACGAACGTGTGCGCAAGGAATTCTGGGGCTACGTACCCGAGGAGTCGCTCGATAATGACGCTATTATTGCCGAAAAATACCAGGGCATCCGCCCTGCCCCCGGCTACCCGGCCTGCCCCGACCATACCGAGAAGGCAACGCTTTTCAAAATGCTTAACGCCACCGAAAACACTGGGCTTGCGTTGACTGAAAACTTTGCCATGTGGCCTGCTGCCGCGGTGTCAGGGTGGTATTTTGCACATCCGCAATCCAAATATTTTTCAACCGGCAAGATTACTCAAGACCAGGTCAAGGTATTGGCTGAACGTAAGCAAATGCCGCTTGAGGAAATGGAGCGCTGGCTTTCACCGGTTCTCTCGTACGACCCGAGCTAACCGTGCCCGGTGTCATGCCCTATGTCGCTCGTCGCCACGGCAAAGTGGCGCGTCTGGCCTGGCCGGTCATGCTGGGCATGCTCTCGCAGAGCATGCTCAATCTGGTCGATGCTGCCCTGGTGGGTCGTCTAGGCGAAACGGCACTAGCGGGTGTGGGGCTCGGCGGTTACGCCATGTTCATGATGACGGCACTGGTATTCGGCCTGTCGTCCAGCGTTCAATCACAAACCGCCCAGCGCCTGGGCGCGGGTCATACCGGGCTTTCCCGGCCGCTGCAGGCGGGCCTGCTGCTTGGCTTGGTCAGCGGTGTATTGTTGACGCTGTTAGCATGGTGGCAGGCACCTACGATTCTGCAGTGGATGTCACCGGCGCCCGACGTTCATGGCGTGGCGGTTGATTACTTTCGCTGGCGCGTGCTGGCGCTGGCGGCGATTGCGCTCACCCTGTGCTTTCGTGGTTACTGGAATGGCCGTCAGTACACGCGCCTGTATTTACAAATTATTGTCGCTGTCCACTTGCTTAACGTGGTGCTAAGTGCGGGATTGATTTTTGGCCTTGGCGGGCTTCCGGAACTAGGGGCCAGTGGTGCGGGGATTGCCACCACGCTGTCGATAGGCGTTGGGCTGCTGCTCTGGATAATCGTCACCGCCCGGCACAGCAGTGCCCTGACATGGGCCCGGTTGCGACCTGACATTCAGGTGCTGCGAACCACTGCCCGGCTGGCATTGCCCCACTCGGCTCAGCAGCTTTGGTTTGCCGCCGGGTATGCCGTGCTTTTCTGGCTTTTGAGCCAGCTCGGCACGGCGAGTGTCGCCGTGGGGCACGTGCTGATCAACCTGTCGCTATTGCTGATACTCCCGGGCGTGGGTGTCGGGGTTGCCGCGATGAGCCTCGTAGGTGAAGCCCTGGGCCGGGACGCCGAGCAAGAAGCCCACCGCTGGGGGCTGGATGCGCTCTGGGTAGCTGCGCTACTGCTGGTGGTACTGGCACTGCCCATGGTATGGGTACCGGACACGCTGCTTGGCCTGTTTTTCAGGTCGCCGGAATTGATTGCGCTTGGCAGGCTGCCCCTTCAGTTGACGGGCCTGATGATGGTAATTGACGTCGCCGCGCTGGTACTCGCTCAAGCCCTGATGGGCGCGGGCGCTCAGCGAACCGTCATGCTGCTGACGCTGAGCCTGCAGTGGCTGCTTTTTCTACCGCTAGCCTGGTGGGTGGGAGTTAGTCTGGACTATGGGCTGCTCGGCATTTGGCTAATACAGCTGATGTATCGCATCATTAACTCAGCCGCTTTTTTCTGGATATGGCAACGCCGCCGTTGGGCGACGTCGCTAGCGTAAATACTGTCTCAAATACTGTCTCAAATACTGGCTCAAATACGGCTCTAAATACCATTTTGAGATAAAAAGATAATTATATATTCTTTTGTAGAATATGACGCCCGCGTTATGGTGGCGACACTGATTCGTCCCGTTTCAACGTGACAACTTCGCTTTAGCAGGACCGTGCCCCATGTATCGTTATGATATTCATGACCAAACGCTGGTAGATGAGCGCGTCGCTCAATTTCGCGATCAAATGGATCGCTACCGCGACGGGCGTTTGGGAGAAGAAGAGTTTCGTCCACTGCGTTTGCAGAATGGTCTCTACATTCAGCGCCATGCGCCCATGTTGCGCATAGCGATCCCGTACGGCATGTTGGCTGGCCATCAGCTGCGTGCGCTGGGGGATATTACCCGTCGCTACGACCGTGGCTACGGCCACTTCACCACGCGCCAAAATCTGCAGCTTAACTGGCCTGCCCTGGAAGATGTGCCGGACATCCTGGGGGATCTGGCTACAGTCCAGATGCACGCAATTCAGACCAGCGGCAACTGCATTCGCAATACCACCAGCGACCAGTTTGCCGGTATTGCCAACGATGAAGTGGAAGACCCGCGTCCCTGGTGCGAGCTGATCCGTCAATGGTCAACCCTACACCCTGAATTTGCCTATCTGCCGCGCAAGTTCAAAATCGCCGTCAGCGGTGCTTCACAGGACCGTGCAGCCATCCAGGTGCACGATATCGGCCTGCGGCTGTGGTACAACGAGGCTGGCGAACTGCGCGTCAGAGTCCTCGCTGGTGGTGGGCTGGGCCGCACGCCGATGATCGGCGACGTGGTACGCGATGACCTGCCCTGGCAGCACCTGCTGACCTATCTGGAAGCGTGCGTTCGGGTCTACAACCAGTTCGGGCGTCGCGACAACAAGTTCAAGGCGCGGATCAAGATTCTGGTCAAGGCGCTGGGGATCGAAGAATACCGTCGTCGCGTCGAGGAAGAGTGGGCGCATTTGAAAGATGGCCCTCAGACGCTCAATGCTGCCGCAGTCGAGTCAGCAAAGAGCCACTTCCCCGAGCCGGAACGTCGCAGTGTGACTGAAAGTGCGGTGGAAGATTACGAGCGCCTTCGTCAGGAAAACCGAAGCTTTGCACGCTTTGTGACCAATAACGTGACCGACCACAAGGTCCACGGCTATAAAGCTGTGACGCTATCGCTCAAGCGCCGCGAACACGCACCGGGCGACGTGACCGCTGACCAAATGGACGCCATCGCTGACCTCGCTGACCGTTATAGCTTCGGTGAAGTCCGCGTAACCCACGAGCAGAACCTGGTACTTTCCGACGTGCCGGTGGACGAACTGGAAGCCCTTTGGCAAGAGCTTGAAGCGTTGGGCATGGCTAACCCGACAGTAGGCACGCTAAACGACATCATCTGCTGCCCTGGCGGCGATTACTGCAGCCTGGCCAACGCAGTATCGATTCCGATCGCCCAGGCATTGCAGGAACGCTTTGAAGACCTCGATTTCCTTTACGACCTGGGGCCACTGGATCTGAATATTTCCGGCTGCATGAATGCCTGTGGTCACCACCACGTGGGCCATATCGGCATTTTGGGCGTCGATAAAAAAGGTGAGGAGTACTACCAGGTATCGATTGGTGGCAACTCGACCGATGATGCCTCATTGGGCAAAATTCTTGGCCCCTCCTTCTTTCGAGAAGACGTGCCTGCTGTAGTCGAAAAAGTGCTGGAAGTCTACGTGGCCCAGCGCCATGAAGATGAACGCTTCCTAGACACCTATCGCCGTATTGGACTGAAACCCTTCAAGGAGCGTGTTTATGCCGCCTAATGATAAGCAGGCCGATGCGGTTGAGCTGACGCCGGTGCATGCTGATCACCTGATCGCCAATGGCGAGCTGGCGGCGGAAAACGCCTGGTGTGTGTCTTACGACGCGGAGGCACTCCCCGAGCAGCGCCCGGCATTCGTACCGTTGGCGCTTTGGAAAGCTCATCAGGAAGACACCGAACTTGCGCCGCTGCTGGCAAGCGACTGTGAACTGACGGCGACCCTGGTCGATGAGATCCGTTCAACCCCGGCAGTCGCCATTGATTTTCCGGCGTTTACCGACGGCCGAGGCTACACTCTTGCTCGGCTGTTGCGCGAGCGCTTCGGCTATACCGGCGAAGTACGCGCGGTTGGCGATGTGCTGGTTGACCAGTTGGAATACATGCGCCGCTGCGGCTTTACCGCCATGGCGCTTCGCGATGACCAGCATCCCGAAGATGCCCTGCGGGCGCTGAGTTTTTTCAGCGTGCGCTACCAGCCGGATGTCGAAGAACGCCAGGCACTGTTTGAAAAACGCCTCAACGCTGGCCACTAAGTGCATCAGCGATTCAGCAAAAGGGGCAGCCATACGGCTGCCGTTCTTTGAAGACTGTGTATTGACGACTGTCTGTTGACGGCTAATTTGTCGCGCGCTAGCCACGACGTTTTTGCTGCCGTTCACGGTTATTGATTTTTGCGCGATCACTCTTGCGCAGCATGACCCAGGTGGCGCCCAGCCCGCCTTCCGAAGGCTGGGCGGAGATATACGCCTGTACTTCGTCGAACTGGATCAGCCATTTGCCTATATAGGAACGCAGTACGTTGGCCGGGCTGTCGATCTCCCGCCCGCGACCATGAACAATTAGCACCGAGCGCAGGTCATGCGCGTAAGCATCTTGAATAAAGGGAAACACCAGCCGCCGGCATTCTGCCAGTGGCCGCCTGAGCAAATGAAGCTGTGCCTGAACCGGGTAGCCGCCGTGCTTGAGTTTATCGACCACCCCCTGTTGGATTCCCTCGCGGCGGTACTCGATGGGATCAAAGGGCGGTATCAGGTCGACAAAGTCATCGGATAGAAAGTTACGCTCATCCATCTCTGCTTCAGCGTGCTCGCGCCTTGCCAACTGTGCCTCGGAAGGACGCTTGCGCGCATCACCGGTATCCGCACGATTTTTCTGCGCTAGCGGCTTCACGTCGCCCACAAGCGTCCGAAAGTCCATCTCATCACGAAGTGGCTGGTTCATAGCAGGCTCTCCGACAGGATAGGTTTTCTATACTACCAAACCCATCTCGATTGCTTAAGCGTCTTGTTAAGCTTGTTTTCCACGCTGACGGGCGCCACTCTACGCTCTTTGCTTGCTGCATAAGGAAATACCATGGCCTGGTTTAAACGCCTGCTGGTGGTATGTGTGATACTGCTGCTGGGGCTTGCCGGGTGGCTTTGGCTGACGATGCTCAGCCCCTGGTTCTATGATCGGCCCGACGATCTTGCAGAGATCGAACAGCGCTCTCACCATGTGTTTGTGTATGGAACGTTGCGTTATGCACCCGTGCGCTGGATCGTTATGAGGGGCTCGGGTAACCCGCAGGATGCCACCCTCGAAGGCTATCAACGCAATGGCCTTGATCTATCACCTTTGCCAGACAGCCAGGTCGACGGCTTGCGGTTACGCGTGACGGCCGATCAGTTGGCGCGCCTTGACCGCTACGAGCGCCTAGGGATTCGCTACGAACGCGTGGAAATACAGCTGGCCGACGGCACCCGCGCCTGGGTCTATCAACGCCTGCCCAATGCGCAAGGTATGCGCGCGCCATTACCCGCTGACCACTTTGCTCTGGTACCCTAGAGAAATACCCTGCTTGGAGTGACTATGTCCGGTTCATTGCCTTATGTCTTGATACTTTATTACTCGCGTTCGGGTGCGACCGCCACGATGGCACAGCAGATGGCGGCTGGTGTGGAACAGGTAGCAGGTGTCGAAGCGCGTCTGCGCACTGTGCCGCCAGTTTCTCCCACCTGCGAAGCGACATCGCCCGAAATTCCCGATGAAGGCGCAATTTATGCCGAGCTCGACGACCTACGTCACTGCAGCGGTCTGGCACTGGGTAGCCCGACCCGGTTTGGCAACATGGCGTCACCGCTTAAATATTTTCTTGATACCACCAGCAGTCTTTGGATCAATGGTGCCCTGATCGACAAACCGGCTACCGCCTTTACTTCAAGCTCAAGCTTACACGGTGGACAGGAAACCACGCTTTTGACCATGCTGGTTCCGTTGCTTCATCACGGCATGATCTACGCTGGCGTGCCGTATAGCGCCACTGAGCTGCTAGCCACACAAACCGGTGGAACACCTTATGGTTCGAGCCACCTGGCAGGTCCGCGAAGTGACCGTTCAGTCGACGAACACGAGCGCGCCTTGTGTGTCGCTCAGGGCAAGCGCCTCGCCAAACTGGCGCTAGCGATGCGGACAATGCGCGAGGAGACATCATGAAGCAGTGGCTGGAGCGCGTTGAGCAACAGCATGGCGTTGACCTTCTCACCTTTCGAACACGGCAATGGGTACTGGCAAGTTTTGGCTTATTGCTGATAATGATGTTGTTGCGTGGTTTCATGGTGCAAGACGCGGCGTTCAGTTGGCGACCCATGGCCGCTTTTGTGCTGCCTCTGATTCTGTTTCTACCTTCTATTATTGGAAAACGGCCGCGAGGGCATGCCTGGTTAGCATTTGTTAGCCTGCTTTATTTCAGCCAGGGGGTGATGGTAGCTACCCTTCCCGCACAGGCCCTGCGTGGCGTTGCCGAAGCTATCCTGTCGCTTGCTTTGTTTTCTGGCTGCATGGCCTATGCGCGATTTCGCAGCCGCCAATTAAGTGCTCAAGGCTAATCAAGACTTGAGCTTTGTGACCACACCCGACACCATGTTGAAAATTCTGGATGGAGAGCCTAACAATGGCACGCGACATAGCGGATATCAGGCGTGATTATGAAGGTGGCCGACTCGATGAATCTCAGGCCCCTGATGATCCCCTCGTGTTGTTTGAAGAATGGTTCAATCTGGCTATTGAGCAAGAAGGCAAAGATGGCAATGCCATGACGCTGGCGAGCGTAGACAGTCAGGGGCGCCCTCATGCCCGCGTGGTACTGCTTAAGGGATTCGATCAGCGTGGGATGGTATTTTTCACTAACTACCATAGCCACAAAGGCAGAGAACTCAGCAATGTACCCTATGCGGCGCTTACTTTCTGGTGGCCCTCAATTGCCCGCCAGGTGCGCATTGAAGGGAGCGTTGAACAGGTAACTGCTGATGAGTCCGACGAGTACTTCGCCAGCCGCCCGCGTGGTAGCCAGCTAGGCGCCTGGATTGCCACACAGAGTGTGGTGATCCCCGACCGTAATTGGATTGAAGAGCGGCAAAAGCGTTTTGAGCAAGCCTATGAGGGGCAACAAATTCCCCGGCCCATCCATTGGGGCGGCTATCGGGTAAACCCCGATATGATCGAATTCTGGCAGGGCCAGCCCAGTCGCTTGCACGACCGCATCCGCTTTGAGCGTCGCGAAGGTGGCGAGTGGAGCTCTTTCCGCATGGCTCCTTGAGCATTTACTGCCCTGTGGCTGGCCAAGGGGGCCAGCCATGGATTAAACGCGTCTAGTCCGGCAGGCTTTCCAGCCGATGACGCTGCCATTCGCTTTCGGGCTCGTTGAGCCGCATGATGGCATCAATCACCTGTTCTTCCATATTGTAGCGACAAGTGAAGCCCAGGTGCTTCATCAATGCCCGCATGGGGTGATTATCCGGCATGATCTTGCCCACCATCTCCAGAGTACCAATATGGATACAGTAGGCGATCATTTTCTTCATTAGCAGACTGCCGATTCCCAGCCCTTGCATGTCGTCGCGGATAATCACCGAAAATTCCGTTCGAATATTATCCGGATCATTCCAGACACGCACGACCCCAAGCATCTCTTTACTGCCATCGTCACGCTGATGTTCAGCGATGAACGCCATCTGGCGGTCGTAGTTAATGTGCGACAGTACCGAGAGATCGCGCTGGGTTAAATCCGACTTGTTATGAAAATAGCGGAAGCGAATACTTTCTTCAGAAAGTTGGCGGTGAAAGTTTGTGATCAACGGCGCATCCTCGGCACGAATCGGCCGCACCTCGACCTGCCAACCGTTTTTCAGCGTTACCCATTCTCGCAGCTCTTCTGGATACGGCATGATGGCAAAACGCGCCGGCGGCCCCAGGTCCATGGCAAAATCGACAGCCAGCATGCCATCCCGGTTGAGCAGCAACGGATTGAGCTCAAGCCCGCGCAGCTCGCCCAGGTCCGAGGCCATCTGCGAGAGTTTTACCAGCAGTTGGCATAAGTGCTGGGTATCCCGGTCGGGGTCTGACGAGTGCTCGCGTATCAACGAGGCTGCGTGGGTACGATTGACCACATCTGCCGCCAGGCTCATGTTGAGCGGCGGTAAAGCAACTTGGCGGTCAGCGAGTACATTGACTTTATAGCCGCCAATGCCGAACACGATCAGCGGGCCGAATACCGGGTCCCGGGTAATGCCCGCGCACACCTGCATGGAATGCTTGCCGCGCTGCATCGGCTGCAAGCAGTATTCATGAATCGCATACTCGGGGTATTTTTCGTTCACTTTTTCGCCCAGTTGGCGAACGCCATCCGCCACCTGCTCGGGCGTTTCAAGATCCTGAAGCAATCCTGCCGATATCTTATGCGGGTGCTTGCGATAGCGATAAGGCCGACAGTTTCCCTCATGAACCACCTTCAATGCCTTGGGGCCCTCAATCTGTCCGGCAATGTCCAGCGCCTGTTCAGCGCTGGTGAGGTAATAACTGGTGGCTGCGGGAATGCCGTAAGCCTCAAGCACTTGCGCCGTTTCTGAGTGGCTTAACGTCTGGCGGCCTTCCGCCTTGGCCTCGCTGATTAATGTCCGGCATTCTGCGCGAATCTCAGCGCTGGTGGAAAACGGTAGGCTGGGCGGCGTTTCCTGAAGCAGCTTCTGTACGCGCTGGTAGTCCACCATGTGCATGAAGGCCTTTACCGCTTTTTCAGGCGAGATATAGGTAGGAATGCCGGCCAGGTTGCATTCGTGGCGGGCATTTAGCGCCTCTTTGAGCCCCATCCAACTGGTCAACAGATTACGACGAAAGGCCTTGCGGTTGGCAATCAACGCCTGGGCAGTGACAAGCGAGGGCGCTAGCCGCGTTGGCGCATGCACCACGAGTACTGCGTCTACGTTGGCATCGGCGGCGACAATTTTCAGTGCTGCGACAAACCGTTCGGGCGTGGCATTGCCGCCCAGATCAACGGGGTTTTCACCGGGTTTGCTGAAATCGATCTGGCTTTGATGCAGCGCCTGCTGTGTTTCATCGCTGAACTCGGCCAGCTTTCCTCCGGCGCTGACCAGTTTGTCGATGGCCAGCATGGCAGGCCCTAAGCCGTTAGACACCACTGCCAAACGGTCGCCACGCAAGGGTTTCATGCGCGAAAGCGTTTCCAGAGCATCCAGCAATTCGTCGGAGTCATCAACGCGCACGACACCGGCGCGGGAAAAAGCTGCGTCAAACACGACGTCGCGATTGGCAATCCCTGGCGTTGGGGCCATGCCGGAAATGTCCGAGGCAAAGGTTCGCCCGCTCTTGATGGCCAGCACAAGCCGGTTTCTCGAGGCATCACGCACCGCGGTCATGAAATGCTGCGCATCCGATATCCGCTCAAGATGCAGCAGAATCGCCTGCGCCGGAGAAAACTGATTCACGTAATCGATTAGATCCGGCAACAGCACATCCACACTGTCACCCACGGTAATCAGGTGTGAAAACCCGACGTCTCGACCGGCGGCCCAATCGATCATGGCGTTGGCCAGCATGCCCGACTGGCCCAGGTACGCCACTCGCCCAGCTTTAACAGGCTGACTGGCATACGAAGCGTTGAGTTTTTTAGCCGGCACGATAAGGCCCATGCACTCAGGCCCCAGCACGCGAATACCGGATTTACGAGCAGCGCTTAGCATGCGCTCGCGTATCGACCCTTTATTGTCCGTGTCGCGATCCAAATAAGCACCGCCAGACAATACCAGAGCGGCTTTCACACCAAATTTGCCCAGCTGGTGGATCAATTTGGGCACGCCATCAATCGGCGAGCAGATGATGGCGAGGTCAGGCACCTCAGGCAAGTCTTCAACGCGCTTGACACAGGGGTCACCGAAGACTTGATGATAGCCTCTGAGATTAACGGCCCAACGCTGCCCCTTGAACCCGCCTTCGTGAATATTACGAAGGACCAAGCCCCCAAGCGACGCCGGGTTCTCGGACGCACCGATGACGGCAAGCGTGCGGGGTTCAAAAAAATGGTGCAAGAAACGTGTGCTCACGTTTGCCTCTCCTGAAACGGTGCAGCGCGATGTAAGACTTATGGACACTGTCGCGTATCAGCGTGTCGCGATTAAGGTAATGCTAGCTACTATGGAGCGCTTGAATGATCACTGCCTACCTTACCCACCCGGACTGCTCATTGCACCATATGGGGCCGGAACATCCTGAAAACCCTCAGCGACTAGAGGCGATTCGAGCGCGTCTGGCTTTATCTGGTCTATTACAGCAAACCATGCAGGCCGATGCCAAGGAAGCGGATGACGCGGCTCTGAATCGGGTGCACGCCACGCGTCATCTTAACGCCCTTACCAAATGCCTGCCCGAACAGGGTATCGTATCGCTTGATAACGACACCCTGATGAACCCGAACAGCCTGAAAGCGGCTCGTTATGCTGCCGGTGCGGTAGTCAAAGGGGTCGATCAGGTCTTCAAGCGTCAGGCCGATAACGTATTTTGCGCGATTCGCCCACCTGGGCATCATGCCGAAGCCGCCGAGGCGATGGGGTTTTGCTTCTACAATAATATTGCTGTCGGGGCGGCCTATGCCAGAGAACGCTACGGTGCCCAGCGCATTGCCATCCTGGATTTTGACGTTCACCAGTGCAACGGCACGATCGACATCTTCAAAAATGACCCTGATGTGCTGATTTGCACCAGCTTTCAATATCCCTTCTATCCGTGGCGGTATTTGCGCAGCGAATGGCAAAACGTCGTCAATACGCCTCTGGAAGTCGGCACGCAAGGGCCCGAGTTCCGACGCCTTATTGAAAGCCAATGGCTGCCGGCGTTGCACCGCTTCAAGCCCGACCTGGTGATGATTTCTGCAGGGTTTGATGCCCATCGCGATGACCCTATGGGCGATGTGTGTCTGGCAGACGAAGACTTTTACTGGGTCACGCACATGGCGATGGAAATTGCCACGCTGTACGCCGATAACCGGCTTGTCTCCTCGCTCGAGGGCGGCTATAACCCGACATCACTGGCAAGCGGTGTAGAAGCGCACCTGAAGGCACTGCTGGGCCTGCCTTTCGCGGCGTCGAGCTAACGGTGGTCCAGCGATCAAGCGATTGCAGGGCTTTCAGGTACCCGCGGGGAAAACGACAGACTGACGTTGATAAGGCACCAGGACGCACCTCAAAGGCAGTTAGTGGGTTTGGGAAGACCTGCAATGCGCGCTACCACCTTGGCGGTACTGCCAGGAAAGAGCCGCATCAGGTAAATAGAGCGGCCTTTGTCGCTGCCCAACGCCTGCTGAGTGGCTTTGACGAGCGGTCGCATTGCCGGTGCCATTTCGTAACGGCTATAGAAACTGCGCGCCAAGTGAACGATTTCCCAGTGCTCAGACGTCAATTCGATGCCTTCATCGTCAGCCAACCGATCAGCAACCGCTTCTGACCAGTCGCTCATGTCGACTAAATAACCTTCCGGATCAAGCATCACGTTAGCGTTGGTGTTCTCCATCAGTGTACTCACTGTTGCATGCCATCCATTCAATACCAGGTAACCGACTGCGGATGCTGCTCAGTCAGTGCTACAAAGCCGTCAATATCAACAGTCGCCAACCCATGGCTTGCCGCAAGGCTGGCAAGCCCTCTGGCGACGAGATCTTCTTCCAGCAAAAATACTGCGTAGTCGGCCTGTGTCCAACAGTGCAAATCTGGGTTAAGCGCTGCCGTCACGCCTGCTTCAGTCAGTAACAGCGTATCCCCCGCCTGAATGGCCTGTTCGACCTGCTGGGCGACCTCACTGGTAGGTGGGGTTGTCAAAATATGCAGGATCATGAAACACCCTAAAAGTTGAGAATCGGGCGGTTTTGGCTAAACAACGCTTTGACTTCCTGCTCGCTGAGCGGTGTTACCCCATCTACCAGCGTCTCCAAGGGAAGGTTGAGGTCGTCGAGCGTTCGCTTGGGAACATTCAATTGGTCGATATCGTACATCTCAAGCATGTCGATAATCGGCAGACTGGCCTTCTGACCCGGTGCACCGGCCTGTTGCTCCCTGCATAGAGCGAGTGCCCCCTGCCCCATAAACAACAGTCTGACCGATTGACCAAAGGCGGCGCCTACCAGCGCGGCGTCGAGCCCCTCACGCAGACAGTTCGAACTATGGGGTGCATGACGAATAATCACCAACAGGTCTTCTGATTCACGCATGAATGGCCTCAACTGGCAAAGGTAATTAAACGATCGCAGCGTTGTTGCAGCGTTAGCAACTGGCCAAGCCCGGTCAACTCAAAAGGCGCTTCCAGGTTGAAGGTATCATAACCATGGCGTGCTGCTTCAGATTGGCTTACGACACCACGCCTGAGCGCAGCGGCGATGCATACATCCAGCGCTACATCGTGTTGTTCATGAAGCACCTGCCAGGCATCGCGCAGGTTGAGCTCATCCTGCGGCGGTGTCATCAACGTTGACGCATTGTGAACACCGTCGTGATAAAAGAAAACGCCAACGAGCTGATGCCCCCTTGCCAACACCGCATGGGCAAACCTGAGCGCCGAATGAGGCGCCGAGTGGCTGTAGGGGGCCCCCATGACTAACAGTCCGTAATCCATTGCCCTTACCTATCGGTGTGGCTAGTAACACCTCGTATGTAACAAAAAAACAGACCCTAATAATAGGGTCTGTTGAGACATACCACTCTGCGTAACGCCAGATCAGTTAGTCGTTGCTCATGAAGCCCAGCAGCGATAACAGACTGATAAACAGGTTGTAGATAGAGACGAAGAGCGTAATGGTCGCCAGAATATAGTTGGTCTCGCCCTGGCGATGGATGATTTCACTGGTCTGGTAAAGAATGGCAGCTGAAGAAAACAGCACGAAGCCAGCCGACACCATCAGCGAAAGCGCAGGGATGTTGAAGATCAGCCCCGCTACCATGGCGAGAATCAGCACAATAGCGCCTGCCACCATGAAGTTGGCTAGAAAGCCAAAATCTTTCTTGGTGATCAGGGCAACCGCTGAAAGACCAATGAACGTGACACCCGTCATTGCCAGGGCGTTCATGATCAACGCGCCGCCATTAGGCAGTGCTAAGTAGGCAGACAGAATTGGCCCTAACGTGAAGCCCATGAAGCCCGTGAAGGCAAATGTAGACAGCAACCCTAATGCTGAATTAGCCGTTTTATGGACCAGGAACATCAACCCATAGGCACCAATGAAGAACACGAAGATGTTAAGTTGCTGGACACCCATCGCGACGGAGGCACCTGCGGTGACCGCAGAAAAGAGCAGCGTCATCGCCAACAACGCGTAGGTGTTACGCAGCACTTTGTTGGTGCTAACCGAATTGGCTACACCGCCAGAGGCTGATTGCGCAATATGTGAGTCGTTGTAACTCATGTGTTCATGCTCCGTAATGATCTGACAAACAATTGACCAGCATGCCGTTCCCAAGTTCCAGACGCAAGTCTTTGTCTTCCACGCTATTCGTCTTTCAACGTTGAGTCTTTCAACACTGTGTCAGTTTGGCAAGCGTTAGCTATGCTTGCTAAGCAGTTTTCCTTCTTTTGCATAACCTACAATAGGACACTAAAACGATGAAAAAAATTCTATTGCCTACCAGTGCGATCGTGATGATGTCGCTTACTCAGGCCACACTTGCCTTCTCCCCAGCCGGACAAGACGTAACTTACGCTGTCAACGATGAAGCGTTCGAAGGGTATTTTGTCTCTGGTGGCGACGATACTAAGGGCAGCGTGCTGATCGTCCATGATTGGGATGGACTGGATGATTACGAGCGAGAACGCGCCGACATGCTCGCGACACAGGGCTTTGACGTGTTTGCGTTGGATTTGTTCGGTGAAGGGAACCGTCCCCAGGCAGTAGAGGATAAACGAGCGGCCACCAACCGGCTTTACGAAGACAGAGAACGAATGAGAGCGCTGACCCTTGGCGGCCTTGCACAGGCAAAACAGCAAGGTGCCGCTGAGAATACGGTTATCATGGGGTACTGCTTTGGCGGCGCAGTGGCGCTTGAAATCGCTCGTTCCGGCGAAGCCGATGACATTGCCGCGTATGCCAGTTTTCACGGCGGTCTGACCACGCCCGAGGGCCAATCCTATCCAAGTGATACCGCACCGATCTTCATTGCCCACGGCGCCGCCGATACATCCGTGAGTCTTGACGATGTAGCGACGTTGGCAGATGAACTGGAAAACGCAGATGTTACCTACGAAGTCGGCATTTATTCGGGCGCGCCACACGCCTTTAGCGTTTTCGGAAGCGACGCCTACCATGAACGTGCTGATCAGCGCTCATGGCAAGCCTTTACTGGTTGGCTGGAGGACATGCTTTAAATCGACCAACCCAGCGGTTTGGCTCCGCAGGGTACGTTTATGCCTCATGTCAGCTTTGTACCTCTTCCTCGTCGTCTTTCAGCGGTGTGATCTTGGTCACCGCTGCTTGACGTGCATCCTGAGGAGCGTTGTAGAGACGCATATCAATCACATGCAGTACCGCTAACTGTGCCAATAAAGCCCACATGACCGCCCTGGTGATGAAACTCAAGCGCCACGTGCGAAGGTAATGACTGGGGATCTGGCGAACTCTCTGGATAAAGAAAGGGATCATCCTGCGCCTGTATGATCAATGTCGGCACATTGATTGATGAAAGAAAGTACAGGCTGCTGCAACGCTGATAGTATTCGGCAGCGCTTGAAAAACCGTGCAGCGGTGCCGTTACCCGCTCATCAAACTCCCACAGCGTGGTAATGCGCTTTAGTGACCCCAAACTTAAAAGTTTGGCGTACTCGTCAGGGTCGCCATGTATCGCAAATCGCTGACGCTTGTCAGCCATATAGTGACGCAGCTCACGTAAAAAACGCGCCTGATAAATTTTTGACATACCTTGACGGATCCGCTCAGCACTGTGCTCCAAACGGAATGGCACTGAAACGGCGGCGGCCGCCTTCAAAGGGCTGGCACCACCCTGCTCGCCCAGATATTTCAACAACACGTTGCCGCCCAGCGAATAACCAACGGCTGCCAGAGGCTGGGCCGGTCGACGAGCAGATAGCACGTCGATTACCTCGGCAAGGTCTTCGCTAACCCCTGAATGATAGCCACGAGCAAGTCGATTAGGCTCTCCAGAGCAGCCTCGCCAATTCACCGCCACGCTCTGCCAGCCTTTCAAGGCCAATGCCTTCTGCTGGCCCAAAATATAGCGCGACGAAGAACTACCGGTCAGCCCATGAAGCAGTATGATGCAAGGCGTATCGTTGTCACAGCGGCCGTACCAGTCAAGATCAAGGAAGTCACCATCGCGCAGCGTCAGCCGCTCACGCTCGCGCGCCAAGGGCAGCTCTGAACGAAACAATGGGCTATACAGCGTTTGCGAATGGCCGCCCGGCAACCAGCGTGAAGCATTAAAAGAAGTCATGATTAATAACCACAAGTATCAAAAATGGATGAGATGACGCCCGGACATGATTCTAAAAGTGCCAGCATTGCTGGTGCTGATCGTCCCGGCTCGGTTACTCTAGACGTTCAATCAATCAAGGATAACCGCATCGATGTTGGGATTCCTGCAGGGATTTTCGTACGGTCTCTTCATGACCTGCCTGCCCTGGCTGCTGGTCGGCCTCTACAATCCTGCCCTGGCGCTTCCGGTATCGGTCGCTGGCCGGCTTCAGGTGGTCCTGCGCTATTGCTTAGTGGTCCCCTTTATCAGCATGCTGCTCTGGTTGACGTCTCTGTGGGGAGGGTTCAGCCCTAGTTTGTTTGGCTGGCTAGTGGGGATTGTTGCCATTCCCGTAGCGCTACCTATTGAAAGAACGCTTCGCGGTTGGTTTGCCCGTCGCCAAGAACGTCGCCGGGAAGCTCAAAGCATCGCCGAAGCGCAGCAGCGCCGCGCTCAAGAGGAACGCAAGGCTCACGAGGCTGGTGTATCAGTGCTTGATCCGGCAAGGCCCCCCGAGGGCGCTGATGATCTTGTATTGACCATGTGCCGGGTCAAGCAGAGTCTGCTTGACGTCAAACGCCCTGACCTTGCGATCCTCGCAGACCGCCTCTATAGCCGCTACCGTCATGTCATGGATGTCCTGAGCGGTCGCTTCCACACGGGCGAACTGGCTTTTGAACGTTCCCGCGGGCTGGTCACCCAGGTATGTCTTGGTGCGGTGGATACGTTAACCACCATGGCATCCCAGGCGCGCAGCGTGGTCAGTGTAGATGGTCCGTACGTACGTGGTCGGCTGGAACGGGATGGCAAGCGGTTAAGTGATGAGGAGCGTACCGCCCTGGTACGCCGCCTCGACTTGCTGGTAGAGACCGAGCACCGGTTGAATGAGCTTTCCGCCCGTATTGAATCGGCACTTACCGTGCTCGACGATACCGCCGTTTCCATGGCACGCATCGAAACCACGCGGCCTCAAGCGTCTGTGACTACTGATAAAGCGCTTGGAGATCTGCGCCGCTTCGTCGAGGGCGCTGATCGCTATGCACGCAAGGACTGATCCGGCCACCATTAATACAGTGAAATTATAACGACGGTTTTTAATCACTTCGTTTTTACCCTCTGGAGACGCCCATGACTCAGCCAACGGATGACCAACCTCGCCTCTCCCTGCCTCCCGTAAAGGAGATTGCCAGCCAATTGGGGACGCGCCAGGAAGCATCGGTTGAGCCTGACAAGCAGGACATTGACCCTGAGCTTACCGCCATGGCTGACCGCTTTATCGAGGAGATTCTTGCAGAGGGTGACGAGGCGTCGGCGGTTCGTCAGCATCGCGCCGTGGACGAAATGGGCCTGGAGCTTCAGCAGCAGGCGGCTCATCGCAGCGAGATGTTGCAAACACCGCTCCGTAAGCTGGCCCACCAGGGCGACGAAGGCGGGCCGGTTGCCAAGGCGCTGAGCGATCTGCGGGGCCGCATGGAAGGCCTCGACCCTGCCCGTCATCGCCTGGCGCCGAGCGCGCTGGATCGGGTGATGGCAATTATTCCAGGCGTCGACAGCCGCCTGCAGCGCTACTTCCGCAAGTTTGAGAATGCCCAGCAGGCCCTGGACGCGATCATCGCGGAACTGGAAGGCGGTCGCGACATGTTGCATCGAGACAACCTCACGCTAAGCGACGACCAGAAGGCCCTCAATGACATCCTCAGAGAGCTGAACCGCCAGATAGCACTGGGCCGCTTGATTGATCAGCGCCTTCAGGATGATATTGCCGACCGCGCAACGGATGATCCACGGCGTCAATTTATCGAGGAAGAGCTGCTCTTTCCGCTTCGTCAACGCATCGTCGATCTGCAGCAACAGCTGGCGGTGAGCCAGCAGGGTGTGCTTGCCCTTGAAGTCATCATCCGCAACAACCGGGAATTGATGCGTGGCGTGGACAGAGCTATCAACGTGACGGTCTCTGCCCTCACCGTCGCAGTGACAGTCGCCATGGCCATGGCCAATCAGCGCTTGGTACTGGACCGCATCGAATCCCTAAATGCCACCACATCGCAGATGATCGGCGGCACCGCCAAAGCGCTACGTCAGCAAGGCGTGGATATCCAGAAGCGGGCCTCCTCGGCGATGCTCGACATGCAGGTCCTTGAGGAGGCGTTTGGCGAGGTGATGGGCGCAATCGACGACCTCTCAACCTATCGCCAGGAAGCCCTGCCCCGTTTGGATGAGCAGATCGACCGCCTGGCAGCCCTGTCAAAGCAGGGAAGCGCGTCTATCGAACGTCTACAAGAAGGCAATGAGGCGCAACCAAAGAACGGCCCCGCCTCTAACTGACTGGCTCAGATCTTTTGAAATAAAGCGCTTTGAAGCGACTACTTGAATCGAGAAGACGCGTCCCGGAAAGCTTTACGCATCAGTTCCCAGGAGTCGTCCATGCCCTGGCGAACGGTATCCCAGGCCTCCTCGCTTGCATGTCGCAGTTCTTCGAGCCTTTGCTGAGTCTCTGCTTGGCGCTTCTTGAGCCGCTCGATGTCCTCGTGATACTTGACTTTGGCCTCGTCGCTAGCCTGGCGGGCCTGAGCGGTTAATTTGTCGATCTCAGCATTCCATTCGTCGAGCCTGGCTTTCATTTCCTCAACGAATTCATCGCGCTGACTCATGGCGACACCTCCCTTGCGATAATGGATCTGACCGTTGCAATGTTGACTTCACCTCAGCCCCTCGGAAAGGGGCTGAGGTTTAACCCCTGTCAATCGCTTACAGCTCCTCCGGCTTGGGTGGATTACCGACCTTCACTTCGCCGAGGTCCTCATGGGACAAACCGCAGAACAACGCGATCATCATGGCAAACACAAGAATGAACATCGGCAGGCCGACAACGGTAATCACCTCCTGTAATGCCGTCAGCCCGGCGTCGCCAGCAAGCACGATGAGCATTGCCGCCAGCATGCCCTCAGACACGCCCCAGAATACGCGCTGGTGCCATGGGCCAGGGTCTGGGCTGCCGGTGCACAACATATCGACCACCAGAGACGCGGAGTCAGAAGAGGTGGCAAAGAAGATAGCCACGATGACCACCGCCAGGCCTTGAATCAAAGTCGCGGCTGGAAAATTCTCAAAAAACGCAAACATGGCGAGCGGGATACTTTCACCGACGGCAGCAGACAACATGCCGGCTTGATCGCCCATCGCTTCACGAGCCTCGGGTCCGATCCCGTCAATTTCCATCGCCGACCAGCCGAAAATCGCAAACCACACCAGTGTGAAAATCGAGGGCGCGAACAACACTCCAAGGACGAATTCGCGGATGGTCCGCCCGCGGGAAATCCGCGCCACAAAGATCCCGATGAACGGCGACCAGGTGACCGTCCAGGCCCAATAGAAGACAGTCCAGCTGCCCTGCCATCCCCAGGTACCGCCGTCGCTACTATAGTTTGCCAGTGTGTCGTTCCAGAACGCCATGGGTAGCAGGTTTGATATGTAGAGACCAAACGTCTCGACAACAGCACGCAAAAGAAAAACGGTAGAGCCGGTAAACAGTACAAATATCAGCAGGCCAACGGCCATTCCAATATTGATGTTGGAAAGCCGTTTAACACCAGAATCCAGCCCCGCGACGATCGATCCAACCGCAACGGCCGTCAAAACGGCGATAATCAATACCTTGGTAATCACCGCATCGGGAACATCGAACAACTCGGTTAAACCCGCATTGATCTGCTGGGTACCCAGGCCAATGGAAACCGCTACACCAAAAAGCGTACCGAGAATGGCAAAGACATCGAGGCCTTTGCCAAGGGGGCCGTATATGCGCTCGCCTATCAGCGGATAGAAAACTGAGCTGAAACGCATCGGCAGATTGTAACGATAGATAAAGTACGCAAACGCCAGGCCCGGCATGGCGAAAATCGCCCAGGTATGCAGCCCCAGGTGATAGATCGAAAAGCTCATGGCATCGTCGGCGGCTTCGACTGAAAAGGGCTCAACATCCGGCCTTGGCGGCGTCGTAAAATGGGAGATAGGCTCCGCTACGCCCCAGAACATCAGTACCGTGCCGATACCACCCGCGAACAGCATAGTGAACCAGGAGATATTGCTATAGGCCGGCGTTGCATCATTGCCGCCCAAACGTATTGAACCGTAACGGCTGATCGCCACCCAGAGCAGGAACGCGACTCAACTTGTTACCCCAAAAATAAAGAACCAGCCGAGGTTGGTAACGATCCATTCCCGCCCAGCGCCAAAGGCTGCACCGATGGGTTCAGGCGCAATTAAAAGGACGATTAAGAAGAGGATCATGATCCCCGCAGACGTGAAAAAAATAACGGGATCCGTCTTGAGGCCAAGCTTTCGCGCGAGTGCATCCATCAGAATTACTCCTTTAGCGTTTCCAACAACATAGAAGTTATCAAGCGATTACGCCAAGTTACTGCGCGTTCGTGACCGCTGAACAGAAAGGTCACTTTTCCCGACTCCCATACCTTTACTGTTCCCTTGTGGCAAATTACCACTCGGTTCCTGCCATCACGTTTACCACTGTATAGCATCTGATCTGCTTGTGAGATGAGGGTGAGTTCGCTTCCCTCGCTGTTCGCTATAGCAGTATTAAGGGTGACACTTGTGCTTCATTTGTCCATTCCTGCTTTAAACGGCAGCGCAGCGACTGGCTATGAAGGATATTCCTTGCATACCTAGCCGATGGAGTGCACTTTTAAATCCCGGCGGCGACTGACTCACGCGGCGCTCGTTGCATTCCCAAGCATCAAGGAAAAGCGACAGGCTTCAGACTCTGTTGCTCGCTTGGGCTCGCAAGGCTCATTAGATTTTTACGCGCTAGCCTCAGGCTCCTGAGCCTAATCACAGAGAATGAAATTATGGCTCAATTAAAGCTGTTCAACCTCGATAAGCTGCGCTTTGCTTTTAGTCGGATTAACGAGCATCTGTGGGTAAAGCCACTGCTTCTTTGTGTGCTTTCCATTGGCGGCACATTCATTGCCATGCTTGCCGACACCCTGGGGCTATCCCGTGTAGTGCCCGATATCACGTTAGATTCTGTTGAATCGCTGCTGACCATCATGGCTTCAAGCATGCTGGTAATCGCGACCTTTGCCGTGGGCTCCATGGTCGCTGCTTATGCTTCTGCCAGCACCGGGGCGACTCCCCGCTCCATTCCACTGGTAATTGCTGATGACGTTACCCAGAACGCATTGTCTGCGTTTACAGGCGCCTTCATCTTTAGCATTGTCTCGTTGATCGCCCTCAAGAATGACATGTTTGATACTGCAGGCCGCTT
>JAIVHM010000209.1:0-13395 GCA_020201095.1 Halomonas sp.
TGCGTTCTACGCCAGCCGATAAAGCCGTTCTTATACAACGCTTTGAGGAGCTTGACGGCGGTTTTATCGGTGCTGACCCGACCCAGGAAGCAAAGTTGGATGCGGCCTTTCACCTAGCCATTGCGGAAGCCGCCCATAACGTTTTGCTTTTACATACGATTCGCGGCATTTTCCACCTGCTAGAACAAAGTATTGTGGATAATTTAGCCCACCTTTTTGCCAAACCTGATTCACGCAGCCAACTAATGCAGCAACATCGATCGCTGCTGGATGCCATCATCGAAGGACGGCCCGAAGACGCACGCGCACGCGCTCACGAACACCTGGTATTTGTTGAGGAAGGATTATTGGAAGTCGCTCGCGCTGAAACCCGCGCGCAGCGCGCCTTGCGCCGTGCCCAAGGAACGAGTTCGGCTTCCGCATGAGTATTTCTATATTCCGCTGGCGATATCTGTGGTTAATCGCTGTAACGCTGGGGCTTTTCTTGTGCATGTGGCAAGCATCGCTACTTGCCCGCGAACAGGCGTTGAACAAACTTCAACAAGAGGCGGAAAACGAACTTCGCCTGTCCGCCGCCAACCTTAATGGCTACCTGTTACGCTACGACTATCTCCCCCAGATGCTCGCCACGCGCGAAGGCGTCCAGCGTTTCCTTGCCTCGCCTGACAATCAGGATCCAATGCCTCTCAATTTATTGCTGGATCGTTTTCGTTTTACCTCTGGCGTTTCTGACGTTTATTTACTGGATCGCAATGCCGACACGGTCGCGGCCAGTAACTGGCACCGCCCAAACACCTTTATCGGGCAAAATTACGCTTTTCGCAGCTATTACCGTGACGCAATCGCAGGAGGACAGGGGCGCTTTTACGGGCTGGGCCTGCAGTCGCAAGAACGCGGTTATTATTTTTCGTCCCCGGTATGGCTCGATGACACTTCACCCGACGCACGTCCCGATGGCGTTCTGGTCATTAAAGTTCTGCTCAACGATGTAGAAGAAAGTTGGGCCGAACAAGAGTCCACCCTGTTCGTTACCGATGATGACAATATTATTTTTCTCGCCAGCCAGCCTGCACTGCGCATGAACGCGCTTTATCCACTAACCGACGAACAGCGGCAATCACTGCATGGAACAAAGCGTTATGGCCAAGAATCTTTACCCTCATCGGGCATTCAGGTACAGGAAGTTTTAAACGTGCATAGTCGCACCGTGACTTTTCAGGAAGGCCCTCTCAGTGACGGGCACTATCTGAATCTGACTCGTGAAATCCCTGAGTTCGACTGGCAAATGCATATACTCAAGTCACTTAGCCCCGTCGTAAGCGCACAGTGGATGGCCGCATTAATGGCTGGCGGTCTATACGGCATCATCGCTCTTGCCGGAGGTATTGGCTGGCAGCGGCTCCGCCTTCGCCGTGAGCGCGAGACATTCGTCGAACGCGAGCGGCAGACGCTGGCCCGCGTGCGCGATGAACTGGAGATGAGCGTTGAGCGACGTACCCGCGACCTGGTCGCCAGCAACCAGCGGCTTTCTGATGAAATAGACGAACGTCGCCGAGCAGAAGCCAACTTACGTCAAACTCAGGACGAACTTATCCAGGCGGCCAAGCTTGCGGTATTGGGTCAACTAGCCGCTGGCATTAACCACGAGCTTAACCAGCCGCTCGCTGCTATTCGCGCCTACAGCGAAAACGCCCGGCGCTTTATTGAACTGTCACGAGTAGAACAGGCAGACGCCAATCTTGAGCAGATTATAGAGCTCACCCATCGAATGGCTGATATCAGCGCTCAACTACGCCAATTTTCCCGTAAAAGTAGCGACCGACCGGAGACCGTTTCCGTTCAGGCCTGTGCCGATTATGCCTTGCGTCTTTTCCAGAGCCGCCTTCGTGATGATCGCATTGAGGTTAAACAACAATGGCCCGAGGAGACGCTCTGGGTAAAAGCCGATCTCGTTCGCCTGGAACAGGTGCTGGTCAACTTAATCGGCAATGCCCTTCAGGCTATGAAAGAAACCCACTCACCCCAGCTTACGCTTAGCGCTCAAACCAACAGTCAGCAGGTGATTATCCAGGTTGCTGATAACGGCCCAGGCATTCCGTCTCAATATCTTGAGCAGGTTTTCGAGCCGTTTTTCACTACCAAAGCACCCGGTAGCGGGCTAGGGTTAGGGCTTTCCATTTCATCGCGTATCATGGACGATTTAGGCGGAAAATTGCAGGCAGCCAACCTACCCAACGGTGGCGCCTGCTTTACCATCACACTACCTCTCGCCCCTGCCCCACGAGCCACCCAGGAGGCTGTTTCCGATGCATGAGCCGTCGACGCTGCCGGTCATGGTGATTGACGACGAACCGCATCTGCGCATCACCGCCAGCCAAACCCTAGAACTTGCCGGTTACACGCCACATTGCTTTGAATCCGCCGAAGCAGCTCTGGCTGCACTACCCGCCAACTTTCCCGGTGTCATTGTCAGCGATATTCGCATGCCGGGCATGGATGGCATGACGTTGTTGCACGAACTCCATCGTCGCGACAGCACCCTGCCGATCATTTTGATCACCGGCCACGGTGATATTTCAACGGCCGTCGAAGCCATGCGCGCCGGTGCGTGGGACTTCCTGGAAAAACCTTTCGCCGGTGATGAATTGCTCGACGTGGTGCGCCGGGGTATTGAAAAGCGCCAGCTCAGCCTGGAAAACAATCGACTTAAAGCGGAACTCGAAGTCCAGCAAGCAGCACTGGGGCCGCGCCTGGTAGGACGCACAGAGGTGATCTCCCGGTTAGCGGCGATGATTCAGCGCATCAGTCAGGTCGAAGCAGACGTGCTGCTGTTCGGCGAAACCGGTACCGGCAAAGACCTGGTGGCCCGCGCCATTCACGAGCGCAGCGCAAGGCGCAACCACCCGTTCATGGCGATTAACTGCGGGGCCGTGCCCGAACACACCATCGAATCTGAGCTGTTTGGCCATGAGAAAGGCGCCTTTACCGGTGCCGTTGAACGACGAATCGGCAAATTTGAACACGCCAATGGCGGCACCGTCTTTTTAGATGAAATCGAATCCATGCCCCTCGCCCTTCAGGTCAAGCTGTTGCGCGTCCTGCAAGAGCGACACATTGAGCGACTGGGGGCCAACGACGTGATACCTCTCGACATTCGCGTGATTGCCGCCACGAAAGTTGACCTCAAAGCAGCTGCCGAGGACGGCCGCTTCCGCGAAGATCTGTATTATCGGCTTAACGTGGTGACCTTGCCGCTACCGGCACTGCGCGAGCGACGTGAGGATATACCGCTGCTTTTTCAGCATTTTGCCGTCGTGGCCGCCAACCGCAGCGGGCTAGAAGCACCCACTGTCGACAGCCATGGCATTGCCAGCCTGCTTGCCCACGATTGGCCAGGTAACGTACGCGAATTGCGCAATCTGGCCGAGCGCTACGTTCTACTTGGCGCGGCCTTCGACTACCGGCTGGATGCCCTGCTTGAAGGCGCTCAGGCAGACACCCAGGAACCGACGCTCCCCCGCCAAGTCGAGCTGTTTGAAAAGAGCCTCATCAGCCAGTCACTATCACGCCATCACGGGCGCGTTACCGAGGTCTGCCAACATCTAGGCATTCCACGCAAAACGTTTTACGACAAGCTGAAAAAACATGGGCTACACGCTGGCGACTACCGCCATAGTAGCGATCCTTGAACAACCAACTCGCCCAGCACCTGCCAGGGAGGTAGCCAGGGCCAGATCGGCAGCAGGGCAATCAGCATCAACATGTTCGATATCGGGCGTCGGCAATCGCCAACCTTTAGCGCCGTCCCGAAGGATCGTTTGAGTCGTGCGCCTTCCAAGTCGACGCTGTAGATTTCGTCCAAAATCAGGTGAACAATAAACCCAATCCATACCGCCGCCCCATGCGACCAGGCAAGCCAAGCTGGCTGAGAAAGCAGTTGGAAACTCACAGCCGTCGTCAGCAGCGCGCACAAAAGGCTCGCCAGCAATGAGTGCCAGATACCGCGGTGTACCGTAAACCGTGAAAACGCGATACCGGCGAGATAACGCACCGAGATGTAAACTCCACCGCAAACCACTAGCAACTGCGCTGCGGATAACCAAGGCTGCAATATCAAAACACCTAGCATCAATACCGGTATGGACAGGATATTAAAAATCAGCCGGATCGAATGAGACCGGTCGGCATCAATGTCGGGCAAAATACCGCCAAACGCGGTTAAGGCTACGACCAACAATGCCTGAGAAGGCGCCCACCACTGAAGGTGCCAACCAGCATAAGCCAGCAGCATTCCACCTGCGGTAGCCACCGTGATGTGGGTGCGAAAATTTGCCATATCGCGCTCGACCAGAAAACTGTATAAATTAACAGATATCTCATCGATACAATATGGCTTTCCTATAAAAAAAGAGAGGAATGAAGTGCTTAAGAAGCATTCGGTTCGGCAAGGAAGCGATCTTTCAATTTGACGTAATTGCCGGCGGTGTAAGCAAAGAAAGCGCGTTCTTTATCTTTGAGGGGACGCAATGCTTTGGCCGGATTACCCGCATATACATAGCCGCTTTCCAGGTGCTTGCCCGGTGTCACCACGGCGCCAGCAGCAATAATGACGTCATCGTCAACCACGGCACCATCCATGACAATGGCCCCCATGCCGACCAAAATACGGCTCCCCAGCGTACAGCCATGAAGGATAGCTTTATGGCCAATGGTCACGTCGTCACCCACGGTAAGCGGGAAACCCTCAGGATTAAAGTCACTGGCATGGGTGATGTGCAGCACGCTGCCATCCTGAACGCTGGTACGGGCGCCAATACGAATACGGTGCATATCACCTCGTATCACGGTCATAGGCCACACTGAGCAGTCGTCACCCAGTTCGACGTCACCAATCACCACGCTTGCCGAATCAATATAAACCCGCTCGCCTAGACCCGGCGTCATGCTGTTGAAGGTTCTCAACGCAGTGCTCATTATATTCTCCTCGCTTTTTATGAAAGGATGGCAACCACTATAGCAACCCGCTAAGCAGAACCATAAGCGTCAGCGGAATCGACACCCAGCGAACCACGTTGCGCCAACATAGATAACCGCGCTCACCCGCGCCCAACGCGGCTGCGCCCGTGCCGCGAGGCAGCACCCAAGCGGCAAAGATCGCGATTAACAGACCGCCTAACGGCAAGAAAATATCCGGCGGAATACTGCTGACCAACTCGAATACGTTACGCCCGAACAGCGGGCGAAAATCATCAAGCGTTGAGAACGACAGCGCCGATAGCAAACCAATCGACCATACGCTAAGGGCTACGACAGCCGTCGATACACTGCGCCGCCAGCCAAACCCCTGCAATGTGGCAACCATCGGCTCAGCCAGGTTAATCGCCGACGTCCAGGTCGCCAACAGCAGTAGTAGAAAGAATACACTCAGCCACAACGACCCCAAAGGCAGCTCTGAAAAGGCGATCGGTAAGGTCACAAACATCAGCCCTGGACCATCGGCGGGATCCATACCTTGAGAAAATACCACCGAAAAAATCGCAATACCGGCTAGGAGTGCCACGCTGATGTCCAATACCAACAGCAAAAGGCCGTATAGCAGAGGCATTAGCAGATTGTTTAACCGCTCCAAGCCGTTGGCAACGCCCGCCGCAACAACCGCCATGGTCATCAACAGAAACAGCGTGTGGTTAAAGACCAATAGGCCTGGGTTAGCCAGGAAGGCATCAAAACCGGCACCAATATCGGCCGCACTGGCGCCCTTAAAGTTACCGTTGATGGATGCCACCAAAAATTCAATGGACCAGCCGGATACCACCGAGTAAAACGATAGGATGCAAAACACCGTAAAAGCACCGAAAAGGCCCAGCCAGCGCCAGTGTCTTGAAGCGCTTGCCTCTGCCGCCAGGGCGCCTAACGCTTGCATGGGCCCCTGTCGGCCGGCCCGACCAATTAAAATTTCCGCCATCATCACGGGTATGCCGAGCAGTATGACAAAAGCCACGTAAATCAATAAAAATGCCGCACCGCCGTTCTCTCCGGCCACGTAAGGGAAGCGCCAAATATTACCCAGGCCCACCGCAGCCCCCGTTACCGCCAGGATAAAAGCGCGCTTTGACCCCCAGCGCTCTAACGTTTTACTCATTGATAATTCCCGCTTTGGTGGCCCTGAAAACCCGCAAGACTAACAGGCGCAGGGATGAAGGCAAGCCGAGGCAATCCTCTAGCATTGAAACAACCCGCGTTCGCCCGCACTCTACTGTCATGACGGCGCTTGTCGCGCTCCACCGATACCCAACGAGGTACCTATGCCCCACAATCCGCTGCTCGATACCCACTCGCTACCTCCCTTCACCGACATCCGCGCCGAGCACGTGGTCCCAGCGGTTGAAACCCTGATCAGCGAAAGTCGTGACACGATTGACCGTCTCGCTCAACAGGCGACTGACACAACGCCCACATGGGAGAACTTTGCCGAGCCCATCGAAGCCGTTAATGACCGGCTCACCAAGGCGTGGGCTCCGGTATCACACCTCAATGGAACCATGAATACGCCGGCGCTGCGCGACGCCTACCAAGCTTGCCTGGAACAGCTTTCCGAGTTCAGCACCTGGGTAGGACAACACGAGGGGCTTTTTCATGGTTGGCAAGCACTCAAGGCAGGGCCCGCGTGGATTCAACTAAGCCCGGCCCAGCAGCGCACCGTCGATAACGCGCTACGCGACTTTCGCTTGGCGGGCGTCGACCTGCCTGCCGATAAAAAAGCCCGTTACGGTGATATTCAGGCGCGCCTCTCGGTGCTTTCCAACCAGTTTTCAAACAACGTGCTCGACGCCACCCAGGCCTGGCACAAAGATATAAAGAGCACAGACACGCTGGCGGGCTTGCCGCAAAGCGCGCTGGATACGCTGAAAGCAACCGCGGATGCCAAAGGTATCGATGGCTTTCGTATCACCCTCGACTTCCCCAGTTTTTTCCCGGTGGTCAGCTATGCCGATAACCGTGAACTGCGCCGCGAGGTATATACCGCCTTCGTTACCCGTGCATCTGACCAAGGACCAGACGCCGGTAAGTTCGACAACGCGCCCATTCTCGAAGAAATACTGGCGCTGCGCCAGGAACTCGCTCACCTGCTGGGCTTTGATACCTACGCCGACTATTCGCTGGTCACCAAGATGGCCGACTCGCCTGAGCAGGTGTTGGCGTTTTTAACTGACCTTGCGAACCGCGCCGTACCACAAGCCAAGCAGGAGGTGGCTGAACTCAGCGAGTTTGCGCGTGATGAGCTGGGTATTGAGTCGCTTGAACCCTGGGATGTGGCCTATGCCAGTGAGAAACTGCGTGAAGCTCGCTATGCCATTTCGCAGGAACAGCTGCGCCCTTATTTCCCCGCGCCGCAGGTCATCGACGGACTGTTCCAGGTCGTTGAACGGCTCTACGGCGTGCGCTTTGCAAAAGATATTGACGTTGCGCACTACCACGACGACGTGCGCTTCTACTGGATCACCGACAATGGTCAGCCGATTGCCGGCTTCTACTTTGACCTGTATGCCCGCGAAGGCAAGCGCGGCGGGGCCTGGATGGCGGATTGCCGAGTGCGCCGCCAGACGCATGACGGCTTACAGCTGCCCGTCGCTTTTCTTACCTGCAATTTCACGCCGCCGGTGGGCAACAAGCCAGCGCTGCTGACCCACGACGAAGTCACTACGTTGTTCCATGAGTTTGGCCATGGCTTGCACCACATGCTCACCAAGCAAACCATTGCGGATATTTCGGGCATCAACGGCGTTGAATGGGATGCCGTCGAACTACCCAGTCAGTTCATGGAAAACTACTGCTGGGAACGAGAAGGGCTCGATCTGATTGCCGGCCACGTCGACAGCGGCGACCCTCTGCCCGAAGCCTTGCTGGAGCGCTTACAGGCCGCCAAAAACTTTCAGTCGGCAATGGGCATGGCGCGTCAAATAGAGTTCTCGCTCTTCGACCTGCGCTTGCACCACGAGCTCGAAGCTCCCAGCGCCAGCGATGTCCAGGCGCTACTCGACGAGGTACGCCAGAGCGTTTCCGTGGTACCCACCGTTTCCTTCAACCGCTTTCAGAACAGCTTCGGACACATCTTTGCAGGCGGTTATGCGGCGGGTTACTACAGCTACAAATGGGCCGAAGTGTTATCGGCCGATGCCTGGAGTGACATTTTTCGTGCCTTCCGCGGTCGAGCCCCAAGCGTCGACCCATTATTACGTCATAGCGGGATCCGTGCCGCATAAACCCGTTCTATCTCAGCGCGGCTATCGTTGGAAAAGCCGCGCCATTGGAGCCCGACGATGTCGAACATCAAACGTTTTATTGCAGGCGTGACCTGCCCACGCTGTGCGGCCATGGATCGTATTCGCGCCTGGGAACAGAACGGTATTCGTTACCGGGAGTGCGTCAGCTGCGACTTTTTCGAACAGCTCCCCATTGAAGATGAGGCGCCCAACGAGCTGACCACGCGCGTCAATCAAGCGCGCCCAGAGCCCGCCCAGAATGAGATCCAGCCCGTGCGGATCATGGACCCTGACCACAAGCCATCTGACACATAGCCACAACCAATAACCACAACAAAGATCGCAGCCCTACCTTTACGATGCCAACATGTGTGCGGATTTACGCACACAAAACAGGTCGTAACGTGCGCAACACCAGACACTTTACGCTTACCTGTATTCGACTAACGTTGAAAATATAAATTTTAACCCACTGTTTTTAAAAAGAATGCGTTGCGTTGGCACAACAATCGCTCTAGTTTATAGCTCACCGCCGGTGGCGTTACCGCAACCGTACGCCACTGGCGCGTTAACAACCTCAATAAATAACTAGGGAAATTCGCCATGCGCAATTTTAAACCGACAACATTGGCATTACTCACCAGCAGCGCAATTCTGGCTGCCGGTAGCGTCCATGCCGACCGCGAAGACTGGCCGGACAACTTCACCGTCGGCACCGCCAGCCAAGGCGGCACGTACTTCGTATACGGCTCTGGCTGGGCCAACTTTATCGCTGATGAACTCGACATTTCAGGCGGCGGTGAAGTCACCGGTGGTCCGACCCAAAACCTGGCATTGGTCCACGGCGGCGACGCGGCATTCGGTCTGGCAACCATGGGTCCGGCAGCTGACGCTGTAAATGGCGAGAGTCCGTTGGCTCCCGGCCAAAAGATGGATAACGTCTGCGCCATGTTCCCGATGTACGAAACACCTTTCTCTATTACCGCTCTGGCTGATAGCGATATCGAATCCATTTCTGATATCCCTGACGGTGCTCGGATTGGTTTCGGCCCTTCAGCTTCCACCTCTGATACCTACTTCCCGGCCATGCTGGAAGAGCTAGGCGTCGACTTTGAACGCCGCAATGGTGGTTGGTCCGACTTGGGTGGCCAGTTGCAAGATGGCCTGCTGGATGTTGTCGCCTTCGCCGCCGGCATTCCGATCCCCGCGGTTAGCCAGCTTGAAGTGCAAACCGATGTAAACATCATCGAGTTCACCGAAGAAGAACTGGAAATCGTCATGGATAAATTCCCGGTCGCGGAATTCTCCATCCCCGCTAGCACCTATGAAACGCTGGAAGAAGACGCCCGCGCCGTTTCCATGTGGAACTTTGCCATTGCCGGTTGTGACCTGCCGGAAGATTTTGTTTACGAAGTCACCAAAGCCACCATGGAAAATAACGATCGCATGCAGTCTGTTCACCGCAGTGCCGCTAACAGCATCCCGGAAAATATCAAGCACAACACCGTGCTGCCTTTCCACCCCGGCGCTGCACGCTGGTATGAAGAGAACGGCTACGAGATCGACGAAGACATGATCAAGTAAGTCATAGTTGTTGACGTCTGCCCCGTGCCAGCCAAAGTTGGCCGGGGCAGTTTTCGCTAATGCCCCTTTGTTTGCTGTGAGGGTGAACTCTAATGAGTCACAAAATCGACCAAGAACCCAACGGCCTCAAGGAAGACGCCTCGGCAGATTCATCCGCCACTGAGCTGCTCGCCGAAGGTGTCGATGAAGAGATCGTTGAATCGAATCGCCGCCTTTTTACCGGCTGGCAATTTTTCTTGTTTGCGGCGTTAGCCATTGCCTATTCAAGTTTCCACCTGATTTCACTTAACGTGTTTCCCATGGAAACCTGGTCATTTCGTATCGTGCATATTACCGGTGCGTTGGTGCTGGGTTACGGACTATTTGCCGGCGCCCGGTTTGCCGACGACGACCACCAGGCATCTAGTGCCGCTTTGAAGTGGGCAAGCTACGCACTACTCGTGCCCGCTGCTTACACATTGGCGCAAGTGTTCTTAATGCAACAAACACTCGGCGGCGGCGCGATGCGCATCGACCCCAGCATCGAAAACTGGCACTTCGGCTACCCATTGATGGCGACAACAGTTGGCGCCATCGTTTTATCTTGGTTTTACCGTCAGGCACGTCATCGCTTCAACCCAGCCGATTTGGTGTTGATGATCTGCGCGATTTCCAGCGCGGCCTATCTGCTGATGGTATTCAACTCCCCCCTGCGTGCTTCTACCGGCACTTCTTTTGCTCCCATCGGGATTTCCTGGGCAGCGATTGCTGGCTCCCTGTTGATTCTGGAGTTGACACGCCGCGTCGCCGGGTTGGCACTAGTTGTCATCTCAGCGGTATTTTTGACGTACGTGTTTGCAGGGCCTGCGCTGCCCGGCTTTTTGGGTTACCCGGGTCTATCACTACAGCGCTTTTTCAGCCAAGTGTATACCGATACCGGCATCCTCGGGCCTACGACCGCCGTATCATCAACCTACATTATTTTGTTCATTATTTTCGCCGCCTTCCTGCAAGCGTCCAAAGTGGGCGATTATTTCGTCAATTTTGCCTTTGCCGTCGCCGGGCGGGCGCGGGGTGGCCCTGCCAAAGTGGCCATTTTTGCCTCAGGTTTGATGGGGATGATCAACGGCACGTCAGCCGGTAACGTGGTATCGACCGGATCCCTTACGATCCCACTGATGAAAAAAGTCGGCTATCCCGCCCGCAGTGCAGGGGCCATTGAAGCGGCCGCTTCTACTGGTGGGCAAATCATGCCACCAATCATGGGGGCTGGCGCCTTTATCATGGCAGAGGTCACCGGTATCCCTTATACCGAGATTGCTGTTGCCGCGCTAATTCCAGCGATTCTTTACTTTGCCTCCATCTACTTTATGGTCGACTTTGAGGCCGCCCGTAAAGGCATGCGCGGCATGCGCAAAGAAGAGATCCCGCTGTTCTCCAAGCTGGTCAAGCAGGTCTACCTATTCGCCCCCATTATCATCCTGATCGTCGCTCTGTTCATGGGCTATTCGGTGATTCGTGCGGGTACTCTAGCGACGGCGTCGGCAGCGGTTGTCAGTTGGATCTCACCCAACAAAATGGGCGTAACCGCTATCCTTAAAGCCCTGCAGATTGCTGGCACCATGGCGATTCAGATCATCGCGGTCTGTGCCTGTGCGGGCCTGATTGTCGGGGTTATCTCACTGACCGGGGTTGGCGCACGCTTCTCTTCTTTGCTGCTTGGTTTGGCAGGTGTAAGTCAGCTACTTGCGCTGTTTTTTGCGATGCTCATCAGCATTTTGCTGGGCATGGGTATGCCGACAACGGCGGCCTATGCAGTAGCGGCATCGGTAGTCGCGCCCGGCTTAATCAACATTGGCATTGAACCACTGATCGCCCACTTCTTCGTGTTTTACTTTGCAGTGGTTTCTGCGATCACCCCCCCGGTGGCGCTGGCCTCCTATGCCGCAGCGGGGATTTCGGGTGATAACCCCATGGGCACCTCGGTCGCCTCGTTCAAGATTGGGTTGGCAGCGTTTATCGTGCCGTTCATGTTCTTCTACAGCCCGGCTATGCTGATGGAAGGTTCAGCACTGCAAATTACGCGTGTGGCCATCACCGCTGTACTGGGTATCGTGTTGCTGTCGGGCATGGTTCAGAAATGGTTCTTCGGTCCGGTAAATACACTCCAGCGCGTCATCATGCTGGTCGGTGCGCTGTTTATGATTTATGGCGGTATTTATACCGACGTCGCGGGCCTGGCCATTGGTGCCACCCTGTTCATCATGCAGCGTAAACAGCACGGCAACGGCACTAAAACGGCGCAAACCGGCTAATAGCTTTAGGCCGTTAAACGCCAAGCGTTAGAAAACCCCGCTCAAGTTTTGCTGAGCGGGGTTTTTCGTATTAAGGGTTAACCTATCAGTTTAGCCGCTTAGATTATCAACGACCTTTAACACCGGCTTGGATTGATTGAGGGTGTAGAAGTGCAAGCCCGGCGCCCCGCCATCCAGCAAACGCTGGCAGAGTCGACTGACAACATCAGTGCCAAAATCGGCAATTGCTTCGCTGTCGTCACCGTAAGATTCCAGCTGCTTGCGAATCCAGCGGGGGATTTCTGCACCGCAGGCATCGGAAAAACGCGCCAACTTGGTGTAGTTGGTAATCGGCATGATGCCGGGAATAATTGGCTGTTCAACGCCCGATGCGCGGGCTTTGTCAACAAAGTGGAAATAGGCGTCAGCGGTAAAGAAGTATTGGGTAATCGCCATGTTGGCTCCCGCCTTCATTTTACGCGCAAAGTTTTCCACATCCCGGTCGAGGTTGGGGGCCTGTGGATGAGATTCCGGATACGCAGCCACAGCGATATTGAAATGGTCACCCGTTTCATCGCGAATGAACTCGACCAGCTCATTGGCGTAGCGCAGCTCACCGATGCTTGCCATCCCAGACGGCATGTCGCCGCGAAGCGCCACCAGACTGTCGACACCTTCTTCACGGTACTGCGCCAGCAGGTCGCGCAGTTGGGCTTTTTCGCTACCAATACAGGAAAGGTGCGGGGCAGTGGTAACACCGCTCTGGCTGACCTCGCGAACAATCTCACGAGTACGCGCTTGGGTCGAACCACCGGCACCATAGGTAACCGAGAAAAAACGCGGATTGCGGGCAGCCAGCTCATCGCGAGTCTGGATTAGCTTGTCACGCCCAACATCAGTTCCCGGTGGAAAGAATTCAAAGCTAATACCTAACGGATGTTCGTGGCGGCTCATGGAGTTTCCTCATAATGCGTCAATAGTCATGATATTTTGCGGTATTCTCTCTGTTCCATCGTGCTGAAGCTAATGAAAGATTCCACGCTCGGCCTTTAATTCGGCTCATGTTCGTCCGTCACAACACCTTTAACGGGAGGGTAAATGGATCTTGCACCTGGGGCGCTGGTTGGGCCACTTCTCATGTTACTCAGCTATGTGGGGCTAGGCTGGCTGGCCGCCCAACGGCTTAAGTTAGACCCCCGCCCGATTGCGACGCTGCTGGTTTACCTGATTGCCCCCTTTACGATTTTTCGCGCACTGATGAACGGCGGCCCAAC
>JAIVHM010000209.1:13413-16135 GCA_020201095.1 Halomonas sp.
TACCCGCTGCGGCGATGAATTCGCTGGCCGTATTCCCTGCCACTTACACACTGCTAGGCATGATGATTATTGGCATGACGCTTAGCCAAGTGACGCTTTCCGCCTGGGATACGCGCTTTGTGGCCGCCTGCTTGGGGCTGCGCTACCTGATGTGGCCATTGGTGATGCTAGGGGCTGTTTTAATACTGCAGTGGGCGGCGCCACCTTCCACTGAGCTCGCATTGGCATTGCTGTTGATGGGAGTGGTGCCCATGGCCGCTAATGTCGTGGTCGTGGCCATGGAGCTAGGCATCCAGCCGCAAAAAGGCGCGTTGGCGGTACTCGTGACCACACTGCTCGCACCGCTACTGATTCCGCTTTATCTGGGGTTGATGCTGCGTCTCACAGGACTGAGCTAAAAACCAGCCACACCTGCCTCATTAAGCTGTCGGGCCATTTCCTGTATCTCGGGGTGGCTGAAAAACGCTACAAGTGCCTCAGCGCGCACCGGGCCAACGCCAGGCATGGCTTGCCACTGTTCACGCTGGTAGCCCGCTAACTCATACCAATCCCCACGCACCGATTCGCTACCTGGTGGCGCGCCCAGCGCACTTAACCAGGCTGCAAATGGCTTGCCTTGGGCGGCTTGAAACTGCTCTAGTAACGCGTCAGCAGTCGTCTCACCAATGCCGTAGGCCTCGCGCAGTTGGCCTGGCTCAACGTTCAGCCAGCCCAATAAATGAGTGGCTACGCCCGCGTCCATCAGCGCTTGCCAAGTACCTTCACCGACACCCTGCATGCCTAGCTGCTCGCCCAGGTAGGTAAGCCGCGCCAGCAACTGGCTATCGCAACCGGGCGTTAACTCAAAACAGCTCAACAGGTGGTAGCGCTGGGGTGATGGCGGGGTCAGCGACGAGCGCTCTTGAGTATGCCAGACCACCTCGCTTAACTGGGGGATTGTCAGCCCCGCTAGCGAAATCGCCACTTGGTCGCCGGGACGAACATCCAGTGATTCCCAGCGCTCAAGCGAGCCTAACGAAACGCGGCTAATGCGTCGTCCCTCCAGCTGTACAGGATTAAGCCACACCAACGGCGTCACGCGCCCAGTGCGGCCAACACGAAACTCAATGCCACGCACTTCCGCTAGCGCCTGCTGGGCGGGGTATTTCCAGGCAATAGCCCACTCGGGTGGCGAAGATGACCAGCGGCGCACGCCGGGGCGCTCTGCCTGCTTGATGACGACGCCGTCGGTGGCAAACGGCAGGGGGCCGTTAAACCAGGTATCGCGCCAGTAGGCGGCATCACGGAGGTCATCCAACGGATAGGTGTAGTCGGCGCTATCAAAGCCCAGCTCACTTAGCCGAGCTAAACGTTCCTGCATTGCGGTAGGCCCATCGGGCCAATCCCAAACAAACAGACCAATACGTTCAAGGGTCGCAGCTTCAGGAGAGGATTGCGCCATGGCTCCCGCCACGTCGCCCCGGGCACCAGATGCGGGTGAACGCGACTGCACGTGCTGGGTGAGCCGCCAATACAGCTCGCCTTGGAGGACGGCAGAGATAGGCTCGGGCAACGCATTGGGAACCGCGGGAAGCTTTCGGGCGCGAGCTGTCCAGTCCTGGCCCCGCTCGCCGTCGCCACGGCTAACGGCTTCGACCAGTTCGCCATCAGCATAGCGCAGCGTAATTGCCACGCCGTCCACTTTGGGCTGGATCCACAGGTTTTCGCGGCGACTGGTAAAACGCCTGACGCCATCGTCATCGGCTTTATCAAGCCCACGCTGCGCCGCCGGGTGCTCAAGGGTGCCGCTGCTGCGTGTAACGCGCGTAAGCGGGCGATGGTCATGTACATTGCCCAGGCAACGCTGCCAGGTGGCTAGGCGCTCTACCGCTTGGTCGTAGAGGGCATCATCGATCAGCGCGACGCCTTCGTCGTGGTAGTCAGTGTCCCAGCGCTGAACCTGCTCGGCCAGCGCTTGGCTTTCCTGCGCCAGCCGCTCAGCGGGCCAACTTGGGCACTCCTCTCCCTGCGCCGAGAGCGCCACCGCTAACAGGCCACCCAGCCACCCCACTTTCATGATCCATCGCCAGCCCTGCATACCCATCCTCACATGATGACAAGGAAAAGACACGGCGCTTGCACCAGCCCCGTTAAGTTTAATTTACCTTAAACTGAGCGTGATGCAATGCGGGAAACAAGGATTGGCGTGTTATCGCCTAACGCACAAAATGAATATGCGGCCGTGCATGGTGGGGCGAGGTCTCCACATGGGCGTCTACCGAGAAGACATCACGCAACAGGCGTTGGGTCAGCACCTCTTCAGGAGCACCGGAGGCAACGATCCTGCCCGACTGCATGACCAGCAGTCGATCACAATACATAGCGGCGTGGTTGAGGTCATGGAGCGCAATGATGCTGGTCATCGGTAAGCTGGACACTAAACGCAGTAAGTTGATCTGGTGCTGCACATCAAGATGGTTGGTCGGCTCATCGAGAATCAACTCTCTAGGGGATTGGGCCAGGGCCCGCGCCACATGGGTACGCTGTTTCTCACCGCCGGACAGGCTATGCCAAGCATCATCACGCTTGGCGCTCATCCCGGTACGCTCCAGCGCCTCGTTGACCGTCGTATCGTCCTCACGCGTCCAGCCCGATAGCATCGACCGGTGCGGGAAGCGGCCCAGCTTGACCACATCGATCACCTTGAGGTTGGCATTGGTCGTGGCGTGCTGTTCGATGAAGG
>JAIVHM010000210.1:0-1348 GCA_020201095.1 Halomonas sp.
CCATTCTCACGGGTATCGCGGTAATTAACCCCCACCAGACGGATGCCACGATCAGCCAGGTCAAGCAGCTGGGGCATCTCCTGACGACAGGCGGCGCACCACTCGCCCCACACATTGACCAGTGTCAGTTGGCCTTCGAGCAATGATTGATCGACCCGCTGCTGCTCGTCTGCAAGCGTCGTGGCTTCAAAGGCGGGGAAGTCGCGGGCCATCAGCGCCGAGTCGCGACCTGAGGGGTCCTGCGACAAGCGCTCAAAGAAAAACAGCGCCAGGCCTAAAAACGCGACGGGTAACAGAAACAAAAGCCAGCGTCGTTTCATGCCTGCCCCTCCTGCGCCAGTGTTGCCGAACGCGTCTTACGATAGCGCTTATCGAACACCGCCAGCACTCCGCCCAAGGCCATCAGCAAACCGCCGAGCCATAGCCAGCGCACAAAGGGTTTGTACTGGATACGCATCGCCCAACTGCCGTCGTCCAGCTCTTCGCCCATGGCTACGTAAAGATCTCGGAATAATCCCGGGCTCAATGCCACCTGGGTCATGGGCATGCCGGTCGCCAGATACAGCCGCTTTTCAGGCTGCATCTCGAAACGGCGGCGGCTGTCACCGCGCTGCACCTCAATGACCGCGGTATCGGCCAGAAAATTGGCACCGCGCCGGTCAAAAAGCTCGGTCATGGTAAAGTGATAGCCTGCCACCTCGACGCTGGTTTCCGGCGACATGCGCACGTTGCGCTCCACCGCATAATGGCTAACCACAGTGGCGCCAACAATCGTCACCGCCACGCCTAGATGGCCCAGCACCATGCCCCAGTAGGCAGGCGAAAGGCGTCGCAACCCATTCCATATGGAGCCGCGCTTTCGCACTTTGTCGAACAGGTCACGGCTCAATGACAGCAATATCCAAAGCGCCGTCGACAAGCCCAAGGTCACCCACAGGTTCCATTCGCCGCGATACACCAGCGGCACCAGTGCCCCCAGGCCCAGCGCTACCAACCCGGCCAGCCACAGTCTGCGCGCCAGTTTGCTAGGCGACGTCGACTTCCATTGCGCCATCGGCCCAAGCCCCATGAACAAGCAGGCAATCACTGTCAGCGGTACAAACAGCGCGTTGAAATAAGGCGGCCCTACGCTGATCTTCCCCAGCCCCAACGAATCCAGGATCAACGGATACAGGGTGCCTAACAGCACGGTCATTGTCGCGGTCACCAGCAGCCCGTTATTGATCAGCAGCAAGGCGTCGCGTGAAAGCCAGTTAAACCCCACGGCATGGCTGACGCGCGGCGCGCGCAGGGCAAACACGACCAGGGAAAGCGTGACGGTGATCGCCAGCAGCACCAGGATAAACAG
>JAIVHM010000210.1:1489-7925 GCA_020201095.1 Halomonas sp.
CTCGTAGTAGGCCCACCAGCTGCCCAGCGCAATCCCGACCGTCAGAAACGCCCAGGCGGCGTTGGTCCAGGGCCGTGCCCAGCGGGTCCAGGCGGCATCCAGCCGCCCTCCCAACAAAGCGGCGATAGCAAAGGCGAACACCACCGAAAACCCTACATAGCCCATGTACAGCATGGGTGGGTGAATGATCAGCCCGATATCCTGAAGCAGAGGGTTAAGGTCTGCGCCATCGGCGGGGATGTCGGGTAGATGTCGCTCAAAGGGGTTCGAGGTCAACAGGATAAACAACAAAAAGCCAGCGCTGATCAGCCCCAAGATACCGAGCACGCGCGCGAGCATGTCGCGGGGTAAACGCCGTGACCATAAACCGGCGACGCATCCCCAGCCTGCCAGCATCAGGCTCCACAACAGCACCGAGCCTTCATGGTTGCCCCACACGGCACTGAGCTTGTAATACCAAGGCAACAGCGAATTAGAATTGTTGGCAACATTCACCACGCTGAAATCGTCCATCGCGTAGCTGGCTGTTAAACAGGCGTAGGCCAACAGCACAAACAGGAACTGGCCGGTAGCCATTGGCTGCCCGTAGGCCATCCATAGCGGGCGACGTGTTGCCGCGCCTGCCAATGGCAGCACTGATTGCACGACCGCCATCAGTAGCGCAATGATCAGGGCGAAGTGACCTATTTCGGGCAATATCCGGGTCAGCATGGGCACTCCGGATGAACGCGGGGATCGACTGCGAGGTAAAGGCGCATCACGTATCGTCCTCGCGCTGCTGCGCTACCTCGGCGGCCTTGGCCTGATAATCGGCGGGCGAGTAGCCGGCCTCTTCAAGGGCCTGGGCGACCTCGGGCGGCATATAGTTCTCGTCGTGCCTTGCTAAGACGTCATCGGCACGAAAGCGGCCATCCTCCTGCAGTTTGCCTACCACCACCACGCCCTGACCTTCGCGAAACAGGTCGGGCAAAATGCCCTGGTAATCAACGTGCAGATCACCCACGTAGTCGGTAACGGTGAACGCAACGTCCAGGCTGTCAGCATCGCGGGATACCGAGCCGACCTTCACCATGCCCCCCGCTCGGATGGAGCGTGACATGGGGGCCTCGCCCTGGGCGATCTGCACGGGACTAAAAAACAGGTTGATGTTGGCCCGCAGCGCATACAGCGTCAGGCCAATAGCCACGGCGGCCAGACTGACCAGCGTGACGATGACATAAATCTTGCGCTTACGCTTTGGGGTCATCGTAATGCCCTCTTTGCTGCGGGGAAGTGGCACGTCGGCGCGCCACCCGCTTGAGATGTTTAAGCAATAGTCGACGTTCAAACCGTGCATGTAACATCAGGCCCAGCATGAACATGGCGGTGATTCCCCAGGCAGACCACACGTAGACACCATGTTCGCCCATGGACACCCACTCAGCCAGCGCGGCGACCATTAGTTAATCTCCTCAATCAACGCTTTAACCCATCGGGTATTGGCTTCGCGGCGTAGAATTTCGCTGCGCGTTCGGGTAAGCGTAAGGGCGATGAAGAAGCCATAAAAGCCCACCACCATCATCAGCAACGGTAGCCACATTTCTAACGGCATCGCAGGGCGGGAGGTCAGCGTAAATGAGGCGGGCTGGTGCAGGGTGTACCACCAGTCCACCGAGTATTTAATGATGGGAATATTGATCACGCCGACCATGGCCAGCACCGAAGCCGCCCGCGCACCACTGTCCCGACGGCTAAAGGCGCCGCGCAGGGACATCACCCCGATATATAAAAAAAGCAGGATGAGCATGGACGTTAACCGGGCGTCCCATATCCACCATGTTCCCCAGGTTGGCACTCCCCACACCGCGCCGGAAAACAGCGCGACAAAGGTCATGGACGCGCCCAGCGGGGCCATGGCAGCGGCAGCCATATCGGCAATCTTGATTTTCCAGACCATAAAAACAAATCCGGAAATCGCCATAGCGACGAACACCGACTGGGCTAAAAAGGCCGCGGGCACATGGACATAAATGATGCGAAAGCTGTTGCCCTGCTGGTAGTCAGCGGGAGCAAAGACAAGTCCCCATACGCTGCCGACCAGCAGCAACACGACGGCCGCGCCCCAGCACCACGGCTGCAGCGCTGCGCTGCGGTAATAAAACCACTTTGGCGAACCCAGCTTATGTATCAAGCCCCACATACAATGCCCATCCCTACCCGTTAATACTGATACGCAGCGACGCGGCGATGGCCCAGGGAGCCAATATCAGCGCCGCCGCCAGCAAGGCGCCAAGCATCGCCAAATGAGGCAGTACGGCGTCGCCAAGGATAGCCGCCTGAACCGCTCCAGTTCCAAAAATCAGCACCGGAATATATAGCGGCAGTACCAGTAGCGAGAGTAGCACGCCACCTCGGGGCAAACCGACGGTCAATGCCGCACCAATGCCGCCGATGAGGCTCAAGCTGGCGCTCCCCAGCGCTAACGATGCCATCAACACGCCGATACTGTGGATAGGCAGCGCCAGCATGATGCCCAGTAGCGGCGCCATGAGGGCCAGCGGCAAACCGGTAAATAGCCAATGGGCAGCCACCTTGGCGATGCTCAATGCCGCAAGCGGCTGCGGGGAAAGCATCATCTGCTCCAGGCTACCATCGTCGAAATCACTGCGAAAAAGACCATCCAACGACAACAGCGTGGCGAGCAGTGCCGTGACCCATAAAAGCCCTGGCGCCATGACGGCCAAAAGCTCCGCCTCGGGTGAAATACCGATGGGAAATAAACTAACCGCCAAGGCATAAAACACCAACGGGTTTAGCACTTCACCGCGCCGCCTGCGTACACGCTTAAGATCGCGCATCAGCGTCGCGCCTATGGCAACGCCGAGACGCCTGGATGACGGCTCGGCCATTAACCCAACCTGCTTTATGGTCTCTGAAGGCGGCAATTCAGGCTCCTTTAGCCCAGCGAAACATGATGCAGCGGGTGGTCAATGTCTAGCACATGATGGGTCGTCATCACTACGGCGCCCCCGGCCCTGACATGGACAATCAACTGCGCCTCCAGGGCTTCGACGCCCGCCTGATCGATGGCCGTAAAAGGCTCATCCAGTATCCAAAGTGCGCGCGGGGTAAGGCATAACCTTGCCAGTGCCACCCGGCGTTGCTGACCCGCTGATAAATGCCCAACGGGCACATCTTCAAAGCCTTCAAGCCCCATGACCGCAAGCGCGTCTTCGCGCTGCGTTTCGTCACTTCTTTCATCGTACAACGCCTGGTACCAGGCCATGTTTTCAAGCGGCGTAAGCCCCGCGCTTACCCCTGGCAAATGACCCAGATACAGCATATTGGAGGCAAAGTGTTCACGGCCCTTGCCGAGCGGCTTGCCCTGCCAGTGGAGTACCCCGTCAAACTCATTAAACTGCCCAGCCAGCACTTTTAACAGCGTGGTTTTACCGCTGCCATTGGGGCCGGTTACATGCCATATATCACCGCTGTTGACGTCAATGTCCAGCCCCTCAAACAGCCAGCGGCCATCGCGCTCACAACCCAATTGACGGCCTTGTAAACTCAGCAACACACGCCACCCCACACAATCAAATACTGGCTTGAACTCTACACTCAAAGCCATTTCCCCGCTAGTAGAGCCAGCCGGCGCCACTCGCTCAGGCCGGTTACCCAAACGGCTAAGAAATTTTCCTGGCACTGTATGCAAAAACAGGCTTATACTGAACAAACACTGTATGGAAGAACATGTAAAAACAAATCCCCGTATCGTGTCTACCGATAGCTCTTGCCTAGGGACCGGGCGCTGATTTGGAGAAAGCCGATGAACATGTCGATGAATGCCGCATTGCCGACGATTCGCCCAACGCCAAGCGCTTATGCAATGCCGTCGGCGGCAGCGCAAATGACACGCCGAAACACCTATACCTTAAAGGTCCGCGGTGACCGGATGGCCGACTGCAACCTATTCGATGGCGATGTGATAGTGATTCGGCGCTACCAGCATGACAACCAGGACGAGACCGTTATCGCCGAAATCAATCAGCAAGCCCTCGCTCTCAAGCAGCTATCCATCAGTCGGACCGGCGTTCGCCTTTGGCTTGATGATGCGCAAAATCGCGAAGTGTTTTTGCATAATCGTGATATTCAGGTACTTGGCATGTTCATGGGAATTGAGCATCATCCCGTGACACACTAAATTGTCAGGATATTCATGCGCTATCGCGTACCCCAGCTGCCGCCAGGCACTTGGCATATTGACGAGATCGAGGTCGAGAAGAGCCGCTTCATTGCCTGGATAGCCTATACCCCTGAGCTTGACGCCGTTGAGGCATTGGCAAAGGCAGCCAAACAGGCACACCCTAATGCGAGCCACCACTGCCTGGCCTATATTGCCGCCGCCCCGGGTGAGCAGCAGCGCATTGGCTTTTCCGATGACGGTGAGCCCGGCGGTACCGCAGGCCGCCCCATGTTTCATGCGCTTCAAGGCAGCCAGTTGGGCGAGATCGGCTGCGTAGTCATCCGCTACTTTGGCGGCACTAAGCTGGGTACCGGCGGCCTGGCACGGGCATATGCCCAAGCGGTGAACAAGGCGCTGGAAACTCTTAACACCCGGGAAGTTATCCAACGCGTTCACTACCGGCTGCGCTTTTCCTTCGCCGACGAAGCCATCGCCCGCGGCTGGTGCGACGAGCAGGCCATTCCCGTGATTAGCGCCGAGTATGATGGCAATGGCGTGGCGCTCACCATCGGCTGGCCGAGTGATTGCGAGCTTGACTTAACACCACTGGAAAGCCGCCTTAAACAGTCCATCACCGCGCAGACCATTAACGCCTAAGCAAACAAACGGCCGCCCCCGTTAAGGTGCGACCGTTTTGCTAAGCGCCAGGTATTTTACCCTAAGCACCGACTAGCCCAGATACTTGATCATCACCCCGGCCGCCACTGCCGAGCCAATCACCCCGGCCACATTGGGCCCCATGGCGTGCATCAGCAGGAAATTATGCGGATTGGATTCAAGCCCCACCTTGTTGGCAACGCGTGCTGCCATGGGCACTGCTGAAACGCCCGCCGCGCCGATCAGCGGGTTGATTGGCATTTTGCTCACTACGTTCATTAATTTGGCCATCAGCACCCCTGCCGACGTGCCAATACCGAACGCCACGATACCGAGTGCCATAATACCCAGCGTCTCAACCGCCAAAAAGCTATCGGCCATCAGCTTGGAGCCGACCGCAAGCCCGAGCACAATCGTCACGATGTTGATCAAGGCATTTTGCGCCGTGTCGCTTAGCCGCTCGACCACCCCGCATTCGCGCATCAGGTTGCCAAAGCAGAACATCCCCAACAATGGTGCTGCATCTGGCAAAAACAGCGCCACCAGAATCAGCAGCAGCAGCGGGAACACGATTTTCTCGAGTTTCGACACCGGGCGCAGCTGCGTCATGGTAATTTCACGCTCTTTCTTAGAGGTAAGAAGACGCATGATCGGCGGTTGGATCAGTGGCACCAGCGCCATGTAGGCATAGGCCGCCACTGCAATGGCACCCAGCAACTCAGGCGCCCCCATAAAGATAATCAGCGGCGCAATGCCTGAGGTGATTGCCACCGTGTAAAACATGTACAGCAAGCCATCGCCATAGCCCGAGCCTTTGACCAAGGCTTCTGCCGAGGCAAGCTGCTCGGCCGAAGCGCCATCAGCCATCATTTGCTCAAGGCTCGTGCGCCAGCTCTCGATACTTGCCTGGCTATCCAAGCTGCCACCCAGCGTTGATGCGAGTTGCTCCAACAGCGCAGGACGGCCCACATCAATAGCTTGATCCAGCGCGGACAGCGCCAACCCGGCTTCAGGAATGTTGGCGAGAATGCCACCAAAACCAATCGGCACCAGCAGCAGTGGCTCAAATTTTTTGTAGATGGCGAGATAAAGCAGCAGCAGTCCCACCACCACCATTACGACCTGGCCTAACTCCAGGTTATAAAGCCCGGAGCCTTGCCACAGAGTAAGTAGTTTATCCATGTGGGATCCTTAAAGTTCGATCAGCGTATCGCCAACGACAACGCTATCGCCCTCACTGACGCTAACAGCCGAAACGGTTCCGGCACTGCTGGCACGCACTTCGGTTTCCATTTTCATCGCCTCAAGAATGATCACCACATCGCCCTCAGCCACCTGATCGCCTGGGCGCACATTGACCTTGAAGATGTTACCCGCGAGCGGAGCGGTAATCGCCTCGCCACTGGGCGCTGTAGCTTCATCTTTGGGAGCAGCGGCAGTGGCACCTGTTTGCGCCTGCACGTTGCTGATGTCACCCCCCTCGGCGACTTCCACAACAAACGCCTTACCGTTGAGTTTCACGGTATAGGTTTCCGGCCCATTACTGGCTGCAGGCGCTTTGCCTTCCGCTTTGATAGGCGCCTTGGCGCTTTCCGGCTCGGCTACCTGGGGTTCAGG
>JAIVHM010000047.1 GCA_020201095.1 Halomonas sp.
GCTTCCGGCTGTCCAATCAATCGTCCGTAACGTCGCCAGCGCGCCGGTCATCAACGCGGCAACACAGCGGGAACTCGACCGCATCCGCAAGACGGTCAATGCACTCGCATCTCATGCATCCAGCGCGAACATTGACAACCTCAAGCGCCGCATCCGCGAAATCACCCAAATCCAGAGCCAGATTGACCCCGACATTCTGCAAAAAGTAAGGCGCACGATCGAGTCTATCGAGTCCTCGGGCAGCAATGACGCCGTTAACAGGGCTGTCGAAAACATCCGTTCCTTGCGCAACCAGCTCGCCCACCGCGCCGCGTCCCAAGAGACACCGCGTGCCCCAAGACCGGCCTATCGGGTAGAGGAGGATCACGATGGCTGATGTCTCTGTTCTTGAGGTTCTGCTCTATGGGGAATCTATCGGCACTCTTACCAATGTCGGCGGAGACAGGACGATTTTCGCCTTCAACGACGCTTATATCGATAACCCGGACAGGCCGACTCTGGGGCTGGCCTTCAAAGACGAATTCGGCGCGCTGCTAACCGACTTCCGCGCCTACCAGAAGCGCGTGATGCCGTTTTTCTCTAACCTTCTGCCTGAAGGCCATCTGCACAAATTCCTTGCGGAGAATGCGTGCGTAAATCCAGAGCGTGAGTTTCATCTACTTTGGGCGCTTGGTCACGACCTGCCCGGCGCGGTCACGATCAAACCCGCTAATGGTGAGGCCTGGCCGCCGATTGGCGGCGCCAGTACCGATGCCGATGGCAGCGAAGATGATCGCCGCGAGAACGCCTTGCGGTGCTCGCTTGCAGGGGGGCAGCTCAAATTTCCGGCGGTTCTCGCACCGACAGGCGGCCTGACGATTCCTGCATCCGGCGTAGGCGGCTCATGGATCGTGAAGCTGCCGTCTCGCGAGTTCGACGGTGTTCCCGAAAACGAGTTTTCGATGATGACGCTCGCGCGCCTCATCGGAATCGATGTCCCGCCGATTGATCTTGTCGATGTAGGCGACATCAAAAATCTGCCCGAAGGAATCGAGAAGATCGTCCAGAAGGCCTTCATTATCGAGCGGTTCGACAGGCTGTCTGACGGCAGCGCCGTCCATATCGAGGATTTCGCACAGGTCTTCGACGTTTATGCCGAGCAAAAATACAAAACGGCGACCTTGCGAAATATCGCGCAGGTACTCGCCGCCGAGACCAGTGATGCCGATATCGCTGAATTCATCCGGCGACTGGTGTTTTGCGTTCTGACCGGAAACGGTGACATGCACATGAAAAACTGGTCGCTCATCTATCCTGATCGGCGAAACGCCGCGCTCGCGCCGGCCTATGATCTTGTCTCGACCATTCCCTATATCCCCAACGACAATATGGGTCTCAAGATCAGCCGGACCGGCGTGTTTTCCGAACTGACCAACGACGAGCTTGAGCATTTGGCAGCCAAAGCGGCCATTCCCGAAAAGCTTGTTCTGGATACGGCTCACGAGACTGTCGCACGCTTCCACCAGCACTGGCAGGCGGAAAAGCACAGTCTCCCGATGACAAAACAAGTCCGCGACGCTATCGAGGCTCATATCAAGAGGCTCCCGATCGCGCGATAAGAGCGATAGCCAGTCGTTGCCGAACGCTGTCACGACGTACTGTTAGAGACCCAGGTCGGTTACCAGGGGAGCTTTGTCGAGATTGGAGAACTTTCAAACGGAATGTGCCGCCACAATAGGGCAGAATCAGCATATGCTGATTAACTGTTGCTATCCTCAGGCGCTGTCTTACAATCAATTTGGTTTATGTAATTGACTAGGGTAGGGATGGTGAGCATGGATAAAACGTATGAATTGCTGAAAACCGCTTCAAATGAAGAATTACAGCCGGTTGTTGAATATATACTCAAGGCGAGTGTCTCAGAGCAGCTTAGTAAAACAGAAAATTACCAAAAATATAGTCCAAACCACATGCGCTACGTGGATGAGATTTTTCACGAGCTGCGGTTATTTGGGGGGAACACGCTCATAAACCTCAAGCGTGGTGAAGGGCCAAGATACAAAGAGCTGGTTCAAGATGTTGCAAAACGTTTCGGTGTGAAAAAAGTGACTTCATATGATTTAGAAGAGCTAGAGCTTGCGTTAGCACAGGCTGTTCTTCTTAAAGCTTATAAGAAGGGAAGTGCTCAAGATAAGCAAAGTATTGAAGAAGCGCTACTCGATGCTGGTATGAATGAGGGAATGTTTTCAAGCTTCATTAATGGCACCGGTTGGGCGGGGTTAGCAAGTGCAGCTGTGTTTAACGCGGTCATGTTTCAAGCGACTAGCCTGCTTGCATCTTCAGTATCCATGAAAATGGTGGGCTATGCCGTTACCTCATTTATTGGCCAGCGCACCACGTTGAGTTTTTTGGGGCCAATCGGTTGGGTGGCAGGCGCAGCTTATACAGTCAATGATGTTGCAGGGCCGGGGTTCCGAGTAACCACACCCTGTGTTTTACACATTACTTGGCTACGCCAGAAGAAAAAGTACACAGCTATGCATGAAAAAGCAGAGGAAGTGTTTGTAAATGACTGAACTTAATATTGTTTTCTCTGTGCCACAATTTATCATTGATGGACTTAAAAATGGCACGTTAGAACGCGTGGGCGGTGTGGTACGAAAGTCCGGTTCGAAGCAGGTTGTTACGTGGCTGGGTGAGATTGGTGAGAAAGCCTCTGAGCAATCTAATATTCCATCGCAGCTACCAGGCAACCTTCAAAGCATTCTTAGCAATAGCCAAGTTGCGATGGGATTGCAGGTGGCCAACCTTGCTGTCAGTGCAGCTGGTTTCGCTGCCGTATTGTACAAGTTGAACATTGTTGAAAAAAAAATTAATGAGGCGAATGCAAGGCTGCAGGATTTACACGTTGATCAGCAATGGCTGGATAGCAAGCAGTGTTTGGCGCATCTAGCCGTTATCTCGTCGGGTTCGCGCCAGATCTCTGAATTACAGCATTACCAAAATCAAGAGAGCGTTCAAACAAAGCTCCACCATATCGATAATGGGGTCATGACAGCTCATGACTATTTTTATTCTGTTATCCAACGGATTTTTCAAGAAAATCAAGAGTATCAGCGGGCCGATGAACTGACGATCATGTATCGGGCATGGGTAATAGCTGGTCAGCTTTCCGCTAACATTATGATGAAATTAGGTGAAGTTGATGTGGCGCATGGACGTATGGCTACTTTGGCACGCCAGCATACGGAATATGGTAAAAAAGTTTCGAGTGCTTTGACGGATATGAATAAGGTACTACACCCTTCTATATATAGTGAAAGCGCTAATACGCTCCTTAAAGAAAACCTTGCCTTGGCAGGTAGCGCTCACGACATTTTGCGTGGTAACACACTGCAGCTTGGCTTTATTAAAGAAGAGAAATTAAAACTGCCAGTTTATCAAGGTACATCAAACGAGCTTATGGGTTTATATGTGGTTAGCTAGATAAGTGGTTATGCACATTAATCGTGTGTTCCGTGCCGTAGCCACCGAGTAAACGATGCACTTCATCCCAGAGCCGGCCAAACGATAGATAGGCTCCCAGGGGCCGCCAGTAGTATTTGATCTGTCGCTACAGAATCTCGATCAGGTTCAGCTCTGTCGAGTAAGCGGATAAGTAAACCAGATACACGCGATGCGACATCCAGTTCAGCATCTTCCGCTTGAAGGCCTTGGAGCGATGCATACTGGCATTGTCCAGCACCACCACGGCGAAGGCATTGGGGGCTTTCTGAGCCACAAACTGATCAAACCCCTCGATGACGGTCTCCGAGGTGACCGACTCCATGGTCGTGTGATATACCAGCTTTCCTTTTCGGCTCACGAAGCCCAGCACGTTCAGCCTATGGCTATGTGAGTACGCTGTCACCTCCCATGGTTTGCCGATAGCGCTCCATGCATAGGGTACCTATGAGGGCTGCGAGAAACCTGACTTATCGATGTAGTACAGCTCGTGCTCACCTCGATCTTTTTGCTCCTGGAGCACTTCCGGCAACTGCAAGAAGGCAAGAAAATGACACCTATTTTCTTGCTTCGACACCTTTCGACAGCTCGTGCGAATCGCTATATCAGATTACTAGAAAAGACCGCTTCTGGCCGAATGCTGTCTTTTTCTTTGCAGATGCTGATTACCCCTCCAGAAGGCCCTGAAAGTGGCAGTTTTGTATAAAGTAATGACGTAAATTTCTACGCTAATAAATGGTGCGCTTTGATTTCACATCAGAGCTGATTGAGCACTGTGCTCCTCGAAGTGGAAGGCATTCTGCTGCGTACTCCATCCGCAAAGGAGGTATCGAGAGGGCGACCCATGCGGGTATACATCGATGGACTCTTTTAGGCGCTCGAAGACAGTTTCAATCTCTTCCTGGGTCTGTACCTGGAAGACCATCAGTTTGTGGTTAGCCTGGGCTTGGAGGAGCTTATTGAAGTCGTAGCGGATGCCCCAGAGGCGGCTGTCGGACATCTCGATCTCCACCGCCAGCGGCATGGCGACCAGGTTTCGGTTGGCATCCAGGCGACGCCACACCAAGTCATAGAGCCATTCTCCTCGGCTATCATTCGGTAGCACCTGAAACCCGAGGCGCTGTCCTTCTTCAGCCAGAGCCGCCTTGATGGCCTTGTTCTTGTCGGGGCTCAGCCAGATCTCGCGTTTCCACTGGGACGTATCACCATCATGCTTCTCAACGGCTTGAGCCTTCTTCTGCTCGATCGCCTCGTACTGCACAAGGCCCAACCGCTCGATCAACCATGGAATCAGATTCCAGTCATCACGGCGAGCATCGGCCGCATTGCGAGAAGCGCCCTTAGGCAGCCACTCCAGCATGACCTTGCCGCTCCCTAGGCGCAGAATGCCGTCATGGGAGCGCTCGTAGCCGTGTGCCGAGCGCTCAATCATCATGTCATCCAACAAGCCAATCAGCGCGTCACGCAGGCCGCTAGCCTTGAGCGCTTCATAGTCCGCGTCTTCGAAGAACGGTGTGGCAACATCGAGGCGTCCATCGTCATCAATGGCACCAAAGACTAGCTCTCCGCGTAGTGCTTTGTGATGGTCGTACTGAGAAACCAATGCTTCCAGTCGACGTAGTTCTTCGTTATTGGCGTTCATCTTTTAGCTCCCTGCCAGTTAACATTGATGGCATGCTACCACGCTTGTAGAGAGGCTGATTTGCCTCGAAGCGAAGCAAAATAAAATGTTGGGAGACGTATGAGATTGACACCGGTCGCAGTCATGGCTGCCACTGCGCTATTGCCCGCTGTTGTATCGGCGGATGCCATCATCGGCAGCTGGAACATTAAACATTTGGGTTGATTACCGCTTGCCAAAGTGATACATCCTGTTAAAGTCTCAAAATGTACCTCTTCTTTAGCACCAGCAAGTTCAAACTCAACGGCCTAAGCTACATCGGCTTTCCAATCCTTATTTCCGAGGAGGGGAAGGTTGTTGAGGAAGCGCTAGATTTTTGTATAGCGCATCTGATCAAGCGTGGCAGAGTTCAATCTAGTGTGGTGATTCTTAAGTTCGAAT
>JAIVHM010000211.1 GCA_020201095.1 Halomonas sp.
CCGTCGACTCTGAACAGCTGAATGAACTCATTGGAGTTGAGATCCTTTGCGATTATTGCGGCGAGCTCCACCCCTTCCGCTGTAAGCTTCCGATCGCTTCCTTTTGCAAGCCCGGAATCTTTCAGGGCCGAACTGTACAGACCCCACAATCCATAGCTTGCCTGATTGCTCAGAATCTGCGCCTTCAAGCTAATAGCTAACGACTCCGCCTGAGCAGTCATATTCTTGTGGACGCGGGTAATACCCATGATTATTTCTTTGCTACCGGACTGGTAGCGGAGGTAGGCGGCAAGCTGCTCGTAGCGAAGGAACGTCTCCCTAATTAGCCGCTCGCGACTGTCTTTGTCGACATTCCCATGGATCTGGTGTGCCCAATAAAAACCGAGCAGCGCAACGGTGAAGTTTTCGACGGAACTGGTGATGGTCGTCAGATTGCCAACCACTTTTCGGCCGAAATGGGTCCATACCAGCTCGAAACCCAGTGGGTCACGTGAACCTTTGGGTTTGGCTCTGTCATCAAGAAGTGATAGGAAAGGCATATGTGGTCAGGCCTGTTTTTTTGTCGCGGAATTTCCCCGTCGTTAGAGAGTTGTCACTACTACCTTTATTATCTCTACGTTAAACGGCCTCACCCAGAGATCGAACTGCCCCCTTAGGCTGTAGACCATGTCCTCGACTCAGGTTATTCAAGAAATAATAAAATATATTAAAATCAATAATTTAAAATAAAAAATTCAATTCCAAAAGGTCATCCGCTACATATGGAAGCGTAACGTTCTAGGTACCGACCTGCAACGGTTCTGCTTATGTCCCATATAAGCGGCGATGCCACCACCAGTGATGCCGATGAACTGATGCTCTAAGAGACGCTCGATGGCAATAGGGTCATTGGTGCGCTTCAACATCATCTGATCAATACACTTGCCCTGGCCCGTACAGACTGACGAACCAGATAAAAGAGGCCTGATTCCAAGGCTGCCACGTTATACGGCAGTCCATGCCTGGCCTGAAACTCTTGGAGGCAGCGAAGAAAAAGTGCATAGCCTACGGGGTTCATGGCAAATCCCAGCCCTTGGCTGATCACGTCATCGAGTACGGCATAGCGCTGCGGATCCAGCATTCGCAAGTGCTTACTGGCGAAGGAGATGCCCAAGCCCTTGATAGCCACGCCCGGTGCAATGGCGCTGGCCGCGTCGTTTGTCACTGCCGCGAATGCCAGCCAGTCATCCAAGACCTGTTCCAGACTGGGTAACCGGTAATACCGCGTCAGGTTGCCCCAGACCCGAAGCCCTTTCCCCCACTTGCAAACAGCCTGGCTGAACTCCAGCGAGGTCATCGTAGCATTGTCTTTCAGGAGGGTGGAGCCGATATCCTCGAGACGGTACGTACTCTCGAATTCCTGTTGCGCGAGGTCAATAGCGCTGTCCAGCGCCGATCGGGTCATTCCCAGGCCATAAAAATCCAGGTTCTCTCCTCCGGGCTGCTGTGTCGTAGGTTCGAAGTCCTCAACAGTTCGCATCACTTCGTCCGCACAAAGGAACGGCCAGGGATGATTGGTCTCCATGCCCAACGCATAGGCATCACAAAGGGGACAAATATCGACCCATTGGGTGGTTGGGATGTTGCCAAACGTATGGTTGGCGCGGGTGAATGCCAAGGCCTGCTTGAGCGTTCTACCATGAATTCTTGCCAGCTCGATCTGGCAGTCGTGACGGTACCTGTCCATGCGAATGTCCGGTTGTGATTGTGGTATTCAAGTCCCCTGCCCTTCGCTCAACCAAGCGAGTACCCCAGGCCGCGATACCAGGCAGCAAGAAGAGTTACCGATTAGTCGGTTACCCATACGAAACGGTCTTTCGTCAGCTCGCGCTCCCCATCCCATCGGTAAGCGCATAGCTTGCCCCCGCTAGCATTCCGCGCATGGCCAGCGGCAATACTATAATCCAGGCAAGCAATATAACGGTTGAGCGGCTTTGGCTCGCCGGTCAACCAGTAATGGCCGACGAACAACGGCTTGTCGCCAGCATAACCTGGCAGGATATCTTCCGGCACCGGGTCATGGGGGATAGCCTCGATTTGATCGGCAGGCACCATGGCCAAATCGCGGTAGGTCAGGCACTCCAGCTCCCACCAGCGCGTTCGAATGTGGCGGCGTAGATTGCCGTCCTTGTCGTAGAACTCGGCTCCAGCCGGCAGCGGAACCTCCAGTCCTTTGACTGCCGTTTCCAGCGCGTCATAGGCCGCAGTGTCCTTGTGGCATAGATCGGGCCAGGCAGCCTCCAGGATTCGCTGCTGTGCATCGGTGTAGCTACTAAGGACTTGCAACGACGGCGGGTGCCAGCAGGCGTGAATGACCCTCAGGCCCTCAAGGTCCAGGTACAATGGCAAGGTACGAAACCAATCGATCATGTCGCGATGTTGCTTCGAGTTATCACCAACCTGGTCCAGAAACACCTGATGCTGGTTGCGGTTTGCCTCACTGTGAGGGCGCAGGAATGCATCGTGCGCTCCAGGATCTTTTGTCCCCCAGGCCACAGCATTGAATTCATGATTGCCCATCACCGCCAGCGCCTGACCTGCCTCGACCATGGCTCGGGCAAGGCGCACGGTTTCCACCTGTTCTGGCCCGCGATCGACGAAGTCACCCAGGAAGATGACTTGCCGCTCGGGGTGCTGCCAGACACCATCCCGCTCGGTATAGCCCAGCCGGGTCAACAGATGCTTGAGCGGGGTGGCGTAGCCATGAATGTCACCGATAAGATCGTACATAGTGCTCCCGGTTGGGTTGTCGCTTGTTTAAGCCTAACGCGCAGACAACGGCGTGTTGATTTCCTAATTGCCGATACGCTTCTATGCGATGCTTACACACTGAACCCTCCAAAGAAGATGTGTGCATATTTTTTAAATTAGATAAATAGCATTAAAAAGCGCGGCATTTCGATCCTTTAGAACCAATGGTCAGCTGATATGTTGAACTGTATATATACATAGCTGATTGCGCTATGGGTAGGGCATTACTCTATTAACTGCCAGTGGGGTTAACATGTCAAAATTAAAAGAAGGCCAGGTCATTATCCTCGCTTCCGATGCCGGCGCTATCAAAAATGCTCATAAAGGTTTCTTTGAATTAGACAAAGAAAAGCTCAACAACCCCACGCTTGAAAATGTTACAAAATATCTTTCTGCCAGTCTTAACAGCATCATAGAAGATGGATATGGTATCGCCATTAATCATTCACTCATCCTTTTCGCGGCTGAAAATTCGCAAAAAAATTATTTCATTGTTTTCTACGTAGACGCTCCTGACAGGAAAAAAGAAAAGCAAGAAATCATCAAAAAATCACGCGCATTAGCATTATTCATCATCCAACAACTCCTCCCTAATGACGACCTTTTTTATCAAAAACCTGATTTATCTTGGTTGCAAAAAGACAGCCTTCAAATCCTTGAAGAGCGTCGCAGCATGTTTCTTTCAAATAAGAAAAACGCAAAAGTTTTAGATACCTTTAGCTTAATTGACTCTATTAAAAGCGAACCACTGCTCTCTATTGATTCGGATTTTATAACACTCGACGACGAAAGCAAAAAAACTGACTTCATTGAAGGCGCTGGCATTCCTGACGGTTTTTCAAATAACAAAAGTTGGATAGAACTTCATGTGACGGAAGAAAGTATGAAAGAAACTGGCGATATAAGGCATTTTACTGTCACCCACCCTAATCACCTTAAAATATTTATAGAGGCCTGCTCTCAAGAAATCCCCGTTCGTTTTGGAGCCAATAAAATTACACAAAAAATGAAACAAAAGCCGTCTTATACACTGACTCACATAGAAATCGATAACACGCCAAACGACACAGACTCATACGAGCTGATTAGCTAGAACTGAAAGCATTTTCTATACATGGTGTTTTTAGCGTGACAAAAAGGCCACAAACCAATACTGCGACAGCAAGCTCGTGACTATTTCGTATAGTGCCCTCAGAAGATCTTTTAAGGCGAATCCCCGCATACTCTTGGCGATAATCAAGCACACTATCGACGATAATTGGAAAGGGATCCAGCTGAAAATTGTTGGCGTTTTCTCGTTGAGAAAGACCCGCCGACTTTATTATTTCATTCAGTTCTACCGATACATTTTTCAATGCCAACTGGATATATTCACTAGGTACACAAAAAAGTGCAAAAACTTGCATAAAAAACGTGCAGTGATGCTCATGACTCATGAGCAACTGCCGATTTTTACTTACCATAAAAGGCAACTCGCTCAGACTAATATTGCAGTCCAAGTTATTTATATCGCTTACTTTCGTTTTTTCTATATGTTCAAAAAATCGCCGCCAAGCCTTTTCTCCCACCTGACGCAATAAGATATCGGGATACTCAGCGCCACTTACCCAAGAATCGTTTTCACCTTTTAGCTTAAACCGCATATGTGATTCCGCTTTTCGAATCACCTTAGCAATAAGGCTTATTTCATCCGGACTTATGTTAACTCGATGCCCTGCACGTTCATAGCTCATCCCGAGTCCTACAAATCGCAACACCTTCCAAAGCGAAATAAAGGTTAAGCGATCATAACGAATTGAGATATCCACTTTTTCAAGAACGGGCACTTTGATTTTGGCTAATGTCCGAGTATTTAGCACACCGTCAATCTGTCTTGCCCGCTGATGATGAACCGGCGTTAACTCATCCGCCCAATCGGTTAACACGTGACCATAATTCAACTGCCCAATACGGGGGTGACGATGCCCCATTAATCGAGCCATCGCCATACCGCTTCGTCGTGATACATGATTGTTGCGGCCCAACACATGCTGACGTATGAGCTGTGAATCAAGGTGACCGCTTATCGATTCTGTTAGCGGTGTCTCTATACCCAATAACGATGGCGCTAATGTGTTATAGAATGCGTGCCTGCAATGATGCAGCGTCATACCTGCGCTAGAAGTGGCTTGTCGCAGTAACTGAATCAAAACCGGGCTCATCTGCGCCGCCCAATGAACAAGCTTCAGTTGGCTCTCGTAAAGTTCTCCTAATACAGGACGCCTTGAATCGTTACCCGCCAGCGAGTGGTAGCGACTTAACACACGATCGATGAGTTCCTCTTCGGCTGGATCTAGTGCGAAAAGTAGTGGCACTGCACGGCGGCTGGCGACGCTTTTAAGCTTGCGCTGCGCGTTATCGCGCACCAGCACCCAACGATACCCTTGATGCTCGCACCAGTCATTGCGCTGCAACCCGATCGCCTCTTGGGCACGTAGCCCAAAACGAAACGTCAGTAACAGGACAAACCCTAAAAGTAGATGCTTCTCGTCGTGTTGGTTTTTCCATTTCGCCTGTAAAGCGGACTGACACGCGAGATACTCGCTCTGTATCAACATCCCGGGGCGGACACTGCGTCGATCGTCCTCAATGGATAACTCTTGCCAATCAGGGCTTGCCACCCCCAATGTTTCCACCCATGCATGAAAATCGCGTAACCGATGACTGAAGTACTGCGCATCTCGCGACGACAGCTCAA
>JAIVHM010000212.1 GCA_020201095.1 Halomonas sp.
GTGTATATGTATTATCCGCTTCATCAGATGTTGCTCGAGATGCACCGTACGAATCGCACAGTGAGGAAGCACGTCGCATATTACTCAATCGATTACGCCACCCTTTATCCCGTGCCTCCTTTTACGTTGATAAATAAAGAATTTGAGCTAGCACCAATAATTTGATAATGATTCTTATCACTGTCCGTCAGTAGGTGAGATTACCTACCATCAACTCTCGAGTTTTTGATTCTCTTTCTCCTTTATGATGATACCTCGAATCGGAATCTTATGTAGGCTTCAGAGGAATATTCTACTCAGTTGGGATACTCACCAAAACAGGAGACTGACACTCCCCGCGCCTCGCGCGAGAGTTCTTGGGTCGCCCCGAGTACCTTCCTGCTTCAACACGCCTTCACCAGATAGCGGCTAGGCCGCTATCCTCGCTCCAGTCGCTCCACAGGCTAACCCCGCCAGTTTGGCGGTTTGAATATTCTTAGATGCTTTGACGTCGCGGTCGATGGGGTTGCCGCAACTGCCAAAGTGCCAATAGCGCTGCGACAGCGGTAGCTTTTCGACCTTGTGACCACAGCTGTGACACAGCTTGCTGCTGGGGAACCATTGGCTCACCTTTACACTTGGCGTCCCGCCCAGGCGGCCTTGTATTCACAAGCTGACGGACAAACTCACCCCAGCCCGCATCACTGATGGCCTTGGATAGATGATGGTTCTTAACCATGCCCGCGATGTTCAGCGACTCGACACTCAGCATTTGGTTTTCGTTAACGAGCGTGCGGGTTGCTTTAGGGATAGCATCGCGGCGAAAGTCGGCGATCTTAGCATGTAGCCGTGCTACTTTCTGCTTCGCCTTTGCCCGATTATTCGAGCCTTTCTGCTTCTTGGCCAACCGGCGTTACAGATAGGCCTACTTCGCTTCGTAGCGTTTTAGGTGCCGTGGGTTGCCCGATTTTCACCGTCGCTGGTGATGAACAGTTCCGCCAGCCCAAGATCAATCCCCACCGTTCGGGACGTGATCGGCAGAGCATTCGGAGCAAAGGCACACGGGCAACTGATGAAATAGCGGCCAGCACGGTCGCGTAAAATGGTGATGCTGGACGGTTCGTTGGTCAGTGGGCGGCTCCAGCGGATCGGCAAAGGCACAGTCGATTTGGCAATGGTGATTTTGATCCTGGCCTAGCATGAGCTGTGCAAGCTTGTCGCGGCGGCTACTGGTGAAAACCAGGCGCAGTCCTGGTTTCACGGCCTCCTGACTAATCGCATCTCGGGCAGCCTTAAGGGCAAACATGGCATTCATACCTGGCGCAGTAGTGAGCGCGAGTTGTGCCTCGTCAATGAACAGGATAATGATACGACCCGTTGTATCATGAAGCGCCTGGAGGGCCTCTGTCAGCGTTGCATCGTCGAGAACCATCCTATGCGAAAAGTCCCAGGTCAGAACCTTAGAGAGACTGGCAGCATCAAAACTCGCAGTGTTCAGTGACGTCTTGATTTGCGCCGCGTAGGATCGCAGCTTTGCCATAATGGCGCGATTGACAAGCAGGCTAAGGTCAACATGCTGATGCGTCCAGAGGTCAATATACACTACTTCCCACCCCTGCTCCTCACAAGCGAGGATAAGGTCTTGGCATAGAAAGGTACTCTTGCCGGTTCCACGCGGGGCTGCGAGGAATAACCCTTCACTATCGTCAACAAGGCTTTCTTCGCTTGTCAAACCTGAGACTATCGCTTCCGAAAGGGCACGCCGGTGGAAGACAAAAGATTCCGTCATTGGGATTACACCTTTTATCAGAGTATGCGTAAAGTATCTTGGTACCGGGGTTAATTCGTCTTGGCGAGAAGCTATTGTCATGCATCGCAATCGTTATTTTTACGGCGTATACTCGTAAAAAAGACGAGAGGTAACCCGCCATGACAGCCACCATGATTCACGACGACAACGGCAAAGGCCGGATTACCCGGCGCAAGCCCAAACGGATCTACGCCAGTCAGACCACCACCAACAGTGCCAGCAGAGATGGCGAATACACCGTGGTCTTCTCCGATCCGCGAGCAGTAAAACTGGTAACCGGCAGCATCAATGACCGGATCCTCACGATCCGCAAAGGACTATCTGGTGAAATGGTCAAGAAAGTCGTTTCAGACAAACCATTGATCCGGAAAATGTTTATCCACGGCCTGCAGATTGACCAGTCCAACGCCTCGCGTCTGTATCGCCGGAAACACTTGGACGAACACCAATCAGAAGTCATTAGCGATGCTTTTAATATCTACAACCGTGCTTGCCAGGTATTCGAGACTGAGAAACTGGCCAACGACTGGCTGCAAGCGGACGTTCCCGCGCTGCGTGGTCGCCCTATTGACCTGATGGACACCGCCGAGGGTCGCCGCTGGGTCATGGACACGCTCGAACGAATTGAGACGGGAGACTTTTCTTGATTGAAACGCCCCGTCAGTTCTTCCGGATCGTCAAGCAAGAAAACATCAACAACCTGAATGGTCGCGGCGGTGCCTTCAACAGAGGCGGGCGCTGGAACAAGCCGGATTATCCGATCATTTATTTCGGTATCAGCGCCTCCATCGCCATGCTGGAAATGGGCAATTACTCACCCTCACCCCGATCCGGCCCCAAAAGCACAAAAGTCGGCGTGTACGAATTCACCACAGAGGTTGCCATTGAACGTCTGGAGCGCGAAGACTTGCCGGATGACTGGATGGAGTTCGATTACCCAACTAGCACTCAGGAGATCGGCACTGACTGGCTCACCGAACAGAGCAGTGTGGGTCTGATGGTACCCAGTGCCGCCGTCCCTTCCGGTGGCGATCTGGATTACTGCGTTCTAATAAACCCGAATCACTCGGACATCCAGTACCTCTCGCTGACCGATGCCCGTCTGCCGATCTACAACGATCGCCTGTTCACCGGCACCTGACAATCTCCACTCTCAGGATCTTTTCTTGTGTTCTGTCGGGCTCGCTTGGCCATCTTGAGAGTTACCAACCTTTTTGTGTTGTTAACGACTTTATTATCACCTCACACTTCGTCGAACAGCGGGCCGGGGTTATATCAGATAGAAACGCTAAGGGCAGCCAACGAGGCTGCCCTTAGTATGCGGGTAAAACGGGAATAAAGAGGAATAAAGGCATGGTCAGTGCTGAGTTTCAGCCCGCAGCCGTTCAACTTCCTCTACCGGTAGCGCCTCAATCTCTGCGATCAGTTGATCATTCATTTCAGTCAAGGCAATCAGCTTGCAGGCGGCATTACGTTTGCTTTCCAACGCATGCTGTTCGGCTTCCTGGCACTCTTGTTGCGCCCAGTTCGACTGGCCGCCGGTGTGGATGGAAAATGCACCCCCTTGGCTTTGATAACCCCTTGATTCATCGTGCCCCTATGGAGTCTCCAAGAGATAAAGTATCATCCTTCGAGGTTGGTATTAGACGACGCTTTTTTGTAATCTATTGCTTTACAGTTGTAACCTATCAGGTTACACTAACACAATGATCAAGAGCAAGGAGCTGGCGACACTTTGGGAAACCGGTAAATCCAAGATCGACAAGCGTATGCATAGGCGCATCCTGATCCGGTTAGCCGTGATCAACGAGGCAGCAAGCGTCATGGACATCAACTTACCGGGCTATAACTTCCATGACCTGCAGGGCTTCAACCCCAAACGTTACACCGTGCATGTGAACGGCCCCTGGTGCCTCACCTTTGAATTCGAGGGAGGCAACGCCTATCAGGTTGATTTTGAGCAATACCACTGAATGAGATTGAACCACTATGGCTATTACCGCAAACCAGAACCCCAACCGTTGCCCACCGCACCCCGGAGAGGTGATCGAAGACATGCTGGAGGATTTGGACTTCAGCAAGAGCGCCATCGCGAAGATGCTGGGCATCTCACGCCAACAGCTGCACGCCATCCTGGCAGCACGTAAGCCAGTATCGCCAGAAATGGCTGCACGTCTCGGCAAGCTATTCGGCAACGGTCCCAGCCTGTGGCTGCGTCTCCAGGCGGCTCACGACGCCTGGCATGCCGAGCGCGAAGTAGACGTCAGCTCGATACCCTCGCTGAGTGTCGCCTGAAAAATCTTTAGAAGCAGATCAATGCCGAGCTTGTTTGGTTGACCTCCTCACAGCCCTAAAAGGACGGTGATTCCTGGTTGTTGCCTTCCAGGTTCCTGCTTCGCAGCCCGTTGCCCTTGGTGATGGCACCTTAGGTCTTATACAAGCTCCACAGGCTTAACTTCCCGTGAGCCCCACGGTAGTTTTTTCATGCTGGCGGAGCTTGTCCGCCCCCGCCAGAATCGCCTTGCCCGACTGCAAGATGTTGCAAGCAGCATTCACATCGCGGTCAATGCCTTGGGTGCCGCAGGCGGGGCAATCCCAGATGCGGACGTTCAGCGGCATTTTGTCGGTGATATGACCACAGTGAAAGCAGCGTTTCGAGCTGGGATACCATTTGTCGATCTGGACGAAATCGCGTCCGTATCGCTCAGCCTTGTACGCCAGTTGTTGTGTGAGCTGGTGCCAGCCCACGTCGCTGATGGCCTTGGCGAGCGAGCGGTTTTTCAGCAGGTTTTTGATCTGCAAACTCTCGGCAGCAATGACTTGGTTCTCGTGAATAAGCTGCGTGGATAGTTTATGGGTGGCGTCACGGCGCTGATCGGCCAACTTGGCATGACCCTTCGCCACCCGAAGCCGCGCCTTGGCGCGGTTATTGGAGCCTTTCTGTTTGCGTGACAGGCCCTGTTGCGCCCGCGCCAGCTTGCGCTCTGTCCGGCGCAGAAAGCGCGGATTGGGAATCTTGTCACCATCGCTTGTGATGACGCGATGCGTCAGTCCCAAGTCGACACCGACCATCTTCGGTGTGACCGGCAGCGGTGTCACCGCTTCTTCGACCAAGAAGCTGACGTGGTAACGGCCAGCGGTGTCACAGCTCACCGTGACGCTGCTCGGTGTGCCGGTAAAAGATCGACTCCACCTAATGTCCAGAGGGTCGGTGTGCTTGGCAAGCCATAGCTTGCCATCGCGCCAGCGGAAGCCGTTGGCCATATAGGTGGCTGACTGCTTGCGCTGCTTCTTCTTGAAGGTGGGATACCGCGCCAGCCCTTTAAAGAAGTTGCTAAACGCTCGATCCAAATGACGAAGCGACTGCTGTAAGCAGACGTTGGACACCTCGGCCAGAAACGCCGTATCGGGCTGTTTCTTGAGTGTGGTGAGCGCTTTAGCGGTCGCGTTGTAGTTCATCCGTTCCTGGCGTTCAAACCACGCATCGATACGCTGACGCAGGAAATGGTTTTAGATAAACCGCACACAGCCAAAGGTCCGGGCAAGCTGGTCAGCTTGCTCAGGTGTGGGATAAAACCGATAACGGTAGGCGCGGTTTACGGTTGTCATGGCATTAACTTAGCGTGCTGTAAATAGCAGGTCAACTAAGAGGCGCTTCGCGCCTCGCGCTATCCTTCCTCGCACTAAAAGTACGAGGTTTGACGCGCAGTTTGATCAGCTGCCGCTCAACACCCGCACCTGGGACTGCCCAGGCTGCGGCACCGAAGGCATTGATCGGGACGTGTACGCGACCCGCAACATTCTACAAGCAGGCACCGCGCTACTGGCCGGTGCCGAGAGTTGAAGAACATACCGAGGGGCACTCGGGAATGAACGCCTGTGGAGTTCGTGTAAGACCGGCAATGCCAAGGCATTGAGGCAACGGACAACGAAGCAGGAACTAGGAAGGTAACGACTTGGGAATCCTCATCCAGAATCGCGCCAACGCTGAAGGGTGGGAAGGATGTCAAATTAATAATGTCTTGTTTTTAATGGTTTTTAACGATAAGGGGCCGCTACTACTACTATTACCACGTATCAAGTCGCGCAGCTCCATTTGGTGCATCAGTCGAGAGACGGTACAGCGAGCCACTGGACGCCCTATAGGTGCAGTTGACGCCAGACTTTACGGATAACGTAGACATCGAGGTTATATTCTCAAACACGCTAAATTTTAGCTCGTAGCCAGCGTTCACGTTGGTTACAGGGAGATGGTTTTGCCGGCCCGGTGCTCATTGGTGGTCCAGGAACGTCCCGATGATCTATTGCTGCATGCTTTCTTCCTGGTCACCAACCTCAGCAAGTTCGACTGGCCGCTGGAGGACGTCCTGGCGCTCTACCGTAAGCGGGGCAGCGCCGAGGCGCAAATGGGCGAGGTAAAGTCTGCGTACGATGTGGGCCTCCTTTGACGGATCATGGTGCTTCAACTGTTCAAGAGGCGATGGCCCGCAACGAGGTGAGTTTTCTCATGAGCCTCTGTAC
>JAIVHM010000048.1 GCA_020201095.1 Halomonas sp.
GTGCGCAGCAGGCCAACCCCTTCGGCGCCGCGTTCAACGGCGTCTTCCGCGTGGGCGGTGTTGCCCAGGTTGGCGGCCACTTCGACCCGGTGACCGTCGCGGGTTTGAGCGGTTTCAAAGCGTGTTTCCCAGGCATCAGCTTCGCGCTGCTGCTGGTCAAGCAACTGCTGCTCGGCGCGTTGCAGACGGTCTTCCGAAGGCTTATGGGTGACCCGCCCACGTTCGCCATCGAGAATCATCATGCCGCCGTCAGGTAGCGCCATCACGGCTTCACCGGCACCGACAACGGCTGGGATGCCTAATGCGCGGGCCAGAATTGCACTGTGCGCGGTGGCACCGCCGCGAACGGTCAGCAGGCCCCGCACGCGCGAGGTATCCAGCCGCGCGACATCAGACGGGCCGATATCATCCATCACCAGAATATAGGGATGGTCGGGCGGCGCGGGCAGTTTAACGTCGCACAGCATGCCCAGCACTCGGCGGCCTACATCGCGCAGGTCGGCGGCGCGTTCGGCCAGTAGCCGGTCGGAGAGCATTTCCTGAGCGTGGGCGGCGGTGTCGATAGCGTCCCACCAGCCAGCTTCTGCCGACGCCCCTTCGCGGATTGCGTCAATGGCGGCTTGGTGCAGCTCTGGGTCGTCGAGCATTTCTTCATGCATGGAAAGAATGTCGGCGACTTCTCCGCCCGGCGCGTTATGCACCAGTGCTTCCAACTGAGCGGCGCCTTCCTTCAGCGCCTCCTGAAGTCGGGCAATTTCTTGCTTAGGGTCGTCGGCGTGTTGCGGGTAGTCAAAGCTTACCGGGCGGATGACAAAGACCGGTGCAATGGCAAGCCCCGGTGAGGCAGCCACGCCGGTGTGTGGCATATCGTTAGCCAGCGGCTCGACGGCGGGTTTGGCACTGTTGGCGGCCGGAGAAATGCTTTCCCGGCCGCCGTCAAACGGGGCAACCTTCTCGCCCAGGCCCGACTCGACGGCCTCGCTGACGGCCGCGAGTGCCTGGCTTGCCTGCTCGCCCTCGGCAGAAAACACCAGCCATTGGCCGCGTCTTGCGCCCATACCGATCACCTTGGTCAAGCTGGCGGCAGAAACCGGCGTGGCGCTGCCTTCTTCAAGGCGAACGTTGATCGGCACCGCCTGGGCGCGGGCAATTTGTACCAGTTGCTTGGCCGGGCGGGCGTGCAGGCCGTGAGGGTTCAGCACGCGGGCACGTTGGGTTTGCGTACTGGCGGTTTCGCCACTCCTAGCGCAGGTTGGGCGACACCGTGAGGGTGGCTTGCCAGCCATAGGCCATTGCCCAGCCAGGTGGGTTCGATGGAGGCGATGGCACTAATAAACGTATTGTCGACGCAGCCACTTTGGCGCAGTCGCGCGGCAGCGGCTAAGGTTAATTCCTGCAGATCCTTGGCGGGGAAGCCAACGCACAGCGTATCGTTATCCAGTCGCGGCATCACCATTGGCTTGGAAAGCAGGCGAGCGACGTCGGCGGCTGACGTGGCGTTAGCCAGTTGCTCAGCGACGCCCTCGCGGTCGAGTACGTGGGTCAGCTGGCGCAGGATATCCAGGTGCTCGTCGTTTTGCGCGGCGATGGTGACCAGCACGTGCACCTGCTGGCCATCGTGCCACTGAACGCCGTGGGGAAACTGTAAAACGCGCACCCCGGTTTGCTTGACGTATTGGCGGCTTTCCGGCGTGCCGTGGGGGATGGCAATGGCATTGCCCAAAAACGTCGAGGACTGAGCTTCCCTGTCGTGCAAGCCGTCACGGTAATCGGGCTCAACAAACCCTGCCGCCACCAGCGCATCGGCTGCGCTGTTGAGTGCTGATTGCCAGTCGTCAGCGTGGCAGTCAAGCAATATGTCATCAGAGCCGAGCGTCAGCATAGGTGTCTCCGTATAGAACCATGGTCGTAGCGCACCGAAGTGAGCTGGATGAATCGTGTCATCTGTGTATAGTTGGCTATGCTGAATCGATTCACTTCAGGACACAAGGGTTTCGCGCCTAGACTTTGGTCTGATGGGTGTCTGTCGGCTGTTAAACTGGCGGTAATCAGAGGGGAAATTCATGACACTTGCCGATATTGCCCGGCTTGCCGGGGTATCACGTACCACCGCCAGCTATGTGATTAATGGTCAGGCTGAAAAGCGCCGCATTAGCCAAGCGACCATCGACAAGGTGATGGCGGTCGTTCGCCAACACCGCTACCACATTGACCCCCAGGCCGCCGCGCTGCGCCGTGGGGCCAGCCGTTTATTGGGGTTAATCGTCCCTGATCTGGAAAACATCAGTTACGCGCGGCTTGCCAAGCGCATAGAGCGGGGCGCTCGCGAACGCGGCTATCAACTGCTGGTGGTGAGTTCCGACGACTGCCCGGAAAGCGAGCGGGCGTTGGCGTTGGCACTTCGCGCTCAGCGCTGTGAAGTGCTTATTACGGCGAGTTGCCTGGCAAGCGATGATCCGTTTTACGAGGATTTAGTGAAAGAAGGCTGGAGCGTCGTGGGAATGGACCGGGGGCTTGACCCAGCGCACTTTGCCAGCGTGGTCAGTAACGACCGTCAAGCGTCCCTGGCGTTGACTCATTCAGTGATCGACCCTACGACTCAACGCGTTGCGTGGCTGGAAGCGATGCCTGACCTTTCCATCAGCCGAGAGCGCCGGGCCGGATTCGAGCAGGCGCTTGCGGGCACGTCCATTGCGCCGCTATATCTAAGCGGTACGCACTATGAGCGCAGCGAAGGCGCACGCCTGGCAATAAGGCTGCTTGATGAAGAGGGCGGAGCAGATGCGTTGGTCACTGCCTCTTATACGCTGCTGGAAGGTGTATTTGATGTCTTCCTGGAGCGGGGAGGCTTGCCGGAGGGGATGCGGCTGGCAACCTTTGGTGATCATCGCCTGCTGGACTTTTTGCCTCAGCCGATCAACTCAGCTCTGCAAGATTACGACCGCATCGCCGAACTGACGTTGCATTGCGCCCTGGCCGCGATAGAAGGCGAGCCTCAATGCGGTCAGCAGGTAGTCGCCCGTCATTTGCGCACCCGCCACATCGGTGCGCAAATGATGGCTTGAGCCAAGTGCTTGAGCTCAATAATGAGCAGCCGGTTAGCTTTTCGTTACACTTGGCGTGCCGCGGCCCAGGCGTTGGCATCGGGAATCGACATGTCGTAGCTTTCATCCAGAAATGGTGAGGAAAGCACAAAGTCGGCGCTGGCGGCATTGCATGCCACCGGGACATTCCATAATGCTGCAAGGCGCAGCAGGGCTTTGACATCTGGGTCGTGGGGCTGAGGCGCGAACGGGTCCCAGAAGAAAATCAGCACGTCGAGCGCCTGCTCGGCGATACGTGCGCCAATCTGCTGGTCACCGCCAAGCGGACCGCTCATCAACCCTTCGATGGGCAGGCCCAGCGCGTCATGCAGGCGTTTTGCCGTCGTGCCAGTACCCAGTAGTTCGTGGCGCCCAAGCGTGTCCTTCCAGCGCGTTGCCCACTCGAGCATTTCGGTTTTTTTGCCGTCGTGGGCAATCAACGCAATCCGCTTGCGGGCCTGAAGCGTCCGAATCGCCTGGCGTGGGGGGCGCGCATCACTCATGGTATGGCTCTCCAAAGCAGAATCATTGTTACTCGGCGGCCACCGCTAACACCTTCATGGTGTTGGTGCCACCATGGGCGTTCATGTGGTCGCCTCGAGTGAGAATGACATGCTCACCGGGATCCGCCAAGCCGTGGGCTTTTAATAGCGCTAGCGCCTCGCCGTTGACGTCGTCCGCCTGCATATGGGTGGTATCGAATGGTATCGAGACCACGCCCCGATACAACGCCATGCGGCGCTGAGCGATGGGACTATGGGCCAGGCCGACAATCGGCAGTTTGGAGCGAATGCGCGACGCGATCAGCGGCGTATAGCCGGTAGCGGTCATGCAGGCAATGACGCTAACGCCCTCAAGGTGGTTGGCCGCATACATGGCGGACAGCGCGATTGTCTCGTCAACGCGCTCAAAACCTTCGTGGATGCGGTGGCCTGACTCCTGGGCAATGCGTTCGCGCTCGGCGCCAAGGCAGACGCGGTTCATCGCCTCGATGGTTTCAACCGGATAATCGCCCGCGGCGGTTTCGGCCGAAAGCATGACCGCATCGGTGGCATCCAGCACCGCGTTGGCGACATCGAACACCTCGGCGCGTGTGGGCAGCGGTGATTCGATCATCGATTCCATCATTTGTGTGGCGGTGATCACCGCACGGTTCAGGGTGCGGGCGTGCTTGATGATGCGTTTTTGCGTGCCGATCAGCGCTTCGTCGCCAATTTCAACGCCCAGGTCGCCGCGGGCGACCATCACGGCTTCCGAGGCCTGAATAATCCCATCCAGGGTGTCGTCATTGGCCACGGCCTCGGCGCGCTCGAGTTTGGCGATCAGGCCGATCTCTTTACCAGCTTCGCCCAGCAGGTCGCGGGCCTCGTGCATATCGGCAGCGCTGCGCGGGAAGGAGACCGCCAGATAATCCACGCCGATATCCAGCGCGGTGATCAGGTCGGCCTTGTCTTTTTCAGTAAGCGCTGGCGCAGAGAGGCCACCACCTTGTTTATTGATGCCTTTGTTGTTGGACAGTTTGCCGCCCACGTAAACCCGGGTGTGAACTTGCTGGTCAATCACCTGAGTGACATCCAGAACCACGCGGCCGTCGTCGAGCAGCAGGCGGTCACCGGTGTTGACGTCATCAATCAGCGATTTGTAGTCACAGCCGACCCGCTCCTGGTTGCCCTGATCGGCTTCCATTGCCATGTCGAGAATAAACGGCTGGCCTTGGGTGAGGTGAATGGCTTCATCTTTGAAGCGGGAAATACGAATTTTAGGCCCCTGGAGGTCGCCCAATGCCGCCACGCTGCGCCCTAGGCGTTGAGCGATTTCGCGAACCTCTTGCAGACGCCGCCGGTGGTCATCGGCAGCGCCGTGGGAAAAGTTCAGGCGGACAACATCGACACCCGCTTTAAGCATGGCTTCCAGTACGCCGGGGCGGTCGCTGGCAGGGCCTAAAGTGGCCACAATCTTGGTGCGGCGTAAGGGAAGCGAGAGGGTTTGGCTGGTCATTGCACATTCTCCTGGGTCGGCCATTGATTATTGTTAGCGCTGCACTGGATATTGAAATTGCAGGCTATTAATTTGTGGACTACGATAGCGTTTATATAGTAATTTTACTACATATTGATAGATCGGCACCTTATTTTAGGACTAAAGACACGCCAGTTGTCCTATTAAGGTGCTTAAATACGTTTTTTTAGTAATTTTTGGCGACGATCTAATCAATCGTGTAGTAAAAAACGCTGCCATGTTTTTTTGCTACAAACGTTCTTTGCAAAGGTGAGGTGCTCCATGACAATAAGAGTCGCTATCAACGGTTTCGGTCGCATTGGCCGCAACGTACTTCGTGCCCTCTACGAAAACGGCTATCGGGATCGTATGCAGGTGGTTGCCATCAACGATCTGGGTGATCCATCGCTTAATTCTCACCTACTTCGCCATGACACCGTCCACGGTCACTTTCCGTACTCGGTCGATCATGATGCGGAAAGCATCAGCGTCGACGGCGACCGCATCGCGATCTCATCCGAGCGAGACCCTGCAAAATTGCCGTGGGCGTCGATGGATATCGATATCGTGATGGAATGCACTGGCTTGTTTACCAAGCGAGAAGCCGCGGCCAAGCATATCGAAGCGGGTGCCAAGCGGGTATTGATCTCGGCGCCGAGCCCCGATGCCGACGCCATGATTGTATACGGCGTCAATGAAGAAACACTCACCGCTGAGCATAAAGTGGTTTCGAATGCCTCTTGCACAACAAACTGCCTGGCGCCGCTCGCCAAAGCGTTGAATGATGCAGTGGGTATTGAGAACGGTCTGATGACGACGGTGCATGCCTATACCAATGACCAGAATCTGTCGGATGTCTATCACACCGACCCCTACCGGGCGCGCAGTGCGACACACTCCATGATTCCGACCAAGACCGGCGCTGCGGCTGCCGTTGGCAAGGTGTTGCCCGAGCTGGAAGGTAAATTCGATGGTCTGGCGGTTCGCGTGCCGGTGATCAACGTCTCGCTGGTGGATCTGACCTTCACCGCTGGCCGTGACACCAGCGCAGAAGAGATCAACGCGGTTGTTGAAAAAGCGGCCGTCAATTCACCGGTCATGGCGGTCAACGCCCAGCCCCTGGTGTCTATCGATTTCAACCATGACGCCAACTCGTCCACTTTCGATACCAACCATACCCGGGTGAATGGTCGCCTGGTGAAAATCATGGCTTGGTACGACAACGAGTGGGGCTTCTCCAACCGCATGCTGGATACCGCCGAAGCCATGCAGGCTGCTGCCAAGTAATCCAATCGGTTAAGGGCAGGTATCGCCGAGCAATAGCTCCGTTTTCAACAGCTGTTGCTCGGCAGGTAATAGGCCGAGAATCATCTGCGCCGCTACCCGTCCCTTGCCTACGCTATCCTGGCGAACGGTAGTTAAACGAGGCGCGCGGTATTGGCC
>JAIVHM010000049.1:0-9354 GCA_020201095.1 Halomonas sp.
GCGATGAGTGTGTCGACTTGTGTAACGACATCATTCGCGAAGAAGTTCTCGAAGCCGATGCCGAGAGCGATGAGGAGCGTTTACCTACGCCTCGCGAAATACGTTACACGCTTGACGACTACGTTATCGGGCAGGACCGAGCTAAAATGGTCCTGTCGGTTGCTGTGTATAACCATTACAAGCGACTAAAATCCGAAGTTCGTGAAAGCGACGTCGAACTCGGAAAATCCAACATCCTGCTGATTGGGCCGACGGGTAGCGGTAAGACGCTGCTTGCCGAAACCATGGCAAGATTGTTGAACGTACCGTTTACAATTGCCGATGCGACCACACTGACGGAAGCGGGCTATGTGGGTGAAGATGTTGAAAACATCATCCAGAAGCTGCTGCAGAAGTGTGATTATGACGTCGAAAAAGCAGAGCGTGGCATTGTTTACATCGACGAAATTGACAAGATATCGCGCAAGTCTGACAACCCGTCAATCACGCGTGACGTATCTGGTGAGGGCGTGCAGCAGGCGCTGCTCAAGCTAATTGAAGGCACGACGGCGTCTGTGCCGCCGCAAGGTGGTCGTAAGCACCCCCAGCAGGAGTTCGTTCAGGTCAATACCGCCAACATGCTGTTTATTGTCGGTGGGGCCTTTGCCGGATTGGATAAAGTCATTCGCGATCGTGTTGAAAAGGGTGGTATCGGTTTTAACGCAACGGTGAAGAGCAAAGAATCCTCTCGTGGCGTCGGTGAAATGCTTGCGGATGTTGAACCGGATGATCTGGTCAAGTTCGGTCTTATTCCAGAGTTCGTCGGTCGACTGCCGGTTATCGCCACGCTTACTGAGCTGACTGAAGAAGCGCTGATTGAAATACTTACTGAGCCCAAGAATTCCTTGGTCAAGCAGTACGCCAAGCTGTTTGAAATGGAGAACGTGACGCTCGAGTTTCGTGATGATGCGCTTCGCGCCGTTGCTGAGAAAGCGATGGAGCGTAAAACCGGTGCGCGTGGCTTGAGATCGATCCTGGAATCTGTGCTGCTTGATACCATGTATGAAATTCCTTCGCTGGATGGTGTCAGCAAAGTGGTGATCGAAGCTTCGGTGATTGCCGGTGAAAGTGAGCCGCTGTTGATTTACTCCCAGCAAGAAGAGGCACGCGTCGACGGCACTGATGGTTAAGGCCACCTGTGCCTACGATTGCATAGCTTTCTATCGCTTTCGCGGTTAGCGCCAGTCAAGGGGTCGCCTAGGCGGCCCCTTGTCATTAGTAGCTCAGTGCTACATGGTGCCTAGGCCGTGCTTTAAACGTAGTCAGTTCTCTTCCCAGAACTCATCTGATTTATCGAGGAACGTCTGCGATGCAGCAGAGCGCCGAACAGACACAATGTCTACCCCTGTTACCTTTGCGCGATGTGGTGGTTTATCCGCAAATGGTGATTCCCCTCTTTGTGGGGCGTGAAAAGTCAATCCAAGCCCTTGAGGCTGCCATGGAGGCAGACAAGCGCGTCCTGCTAGTGGCTCAACGCGAGGCATCTCAGGATGAGCCTGATAACGCCGACCTCTATGCCATGGGGACGGTAGCCGACATTATGCAGCTTTTAAAGCTGCCTGATGGAACGGTTAAGGTGCTGATCGAGGGCAACTACCGTGCGGATGTGGGTCGCATCGAAGAGCATGCTGATGGCTACACTCAGGCCTATCTCACAGCCCGTGAAAGTCAGCCTCTGACGGCTCGCGAGCAAGAAGCATTGGTACGTGTACTGCTCAATCAGTTCGAGCAGTACGTCAAGCTATCCAAAAAAGTCCCCAATGAAGTGCTTAACTCGCTGTCCGGCATTGAGGACCCGAGTCGTTTGGTGGATACCATCTGTGCGCATTTATCGCTGAAAATCGGCGATAAACAAGAGCTCCTTGAGATGGATCGCGTACGCGATCGCATCGAGCATTTGATGGCGCTCATCGAATCTGAAATTGACCTGCTGCAGGTAGAGAAGCGGATTCGTACGCGCGTCAAAGAACAGATGGAAAAGACACAGCGTGAGTACTATCTAAACGAGCAAATGAAAGCCATCCAGAAAGAGATGGGTGAGCTCGATGATGTACCCAACGAAGTAGAAAAATATGAGCAGGCGATTGCCTCTTCTGGCATGCCTAAAGAGGCGGCAGATAAAGCCACCCAAGAGCTGAATAAGCTCAAAATGATGGCAGCCAACTCTGCTGAGGCCAGCGTCGTTCGGTCCTATCTGGACTGGTTGGTGGCAGTTCCGTGGAAAAAACGCACCCGCGTCAAGCACGACTTGCAGAAAGCCCAGCAGGTACTTGATGAAGACCACTATGGTCTAGAAGAGGTCAAAGCGCGCATCCTTGAATATCTTGCGGTACAGAAGCGAGTACGCAAGATGAAAGGGCCCGTTTTGTGCCTGGTTGGCCCCCCAGGAGTAGGTAAAACGTCGTTAGGCCAATCGATCGCACGGGCAACGAATCGCAAATACGTGCGCCTTGCGCTGGGTGGAGTGCGTGATGAATCAGAGATTCGGGGGCATCGCCGCACCTATATTGGTTCGCTGCCGGGCAAACTGATGCAGCGCATGAGTCGGGCAGGTGTTAAAAACCCTCTGTTCCTGTTTGATGAAGTCGATAAGTTAGGCATGGATCACCGTGGTGACCCGGCGTCTGCGCTATTGGAGGTTCTGGATCCTGAGCAGAACAATAGCTTTAGCGACCATTATCTTGAGCTTGATTACGATCTGTCCGAAACGTTGTTCATCTGCACGGCAAATTCGATGAATATTCCAGGTCCTTTGCTGGACCGTATGGAAATTATTCGTCTGCCTGGTTATACCGAGGATGAAAAGCTGGCGATCGCAAAGCGTTACCTGTTACCCAAGCAGTTGAAAGCCAATGGCTTGAAAAAAGACGAGCTGGCGGTTGAAAATGACGCTTTGCTTGAGCTTATTCGTTACTACACCCGCGAAGCGGGCGTGCGTGAGCTGGAACGCCAGATTGCCAAGGTCTGCCGTAAAGTGTTGCGCGAGCGGATAGAACCGGCTGCTGAAAATGATAGCGAATTGCCGCCAGACCTTCTTATGGCTAAGCATATCGAGCACTATGCAGGTGTTCGGCGTTACAGCTACGGTCTTGCCGAGGAAGACGATCAGGTAGGTCGTGTGACCGGACTTGCTTGGACTTCCGTAGGTGGCGAATTGCTGAATATTGAATCAGTCGTAACGCCAGGCAAAGGACGAATCAATAAAACCGGTTCGTTGGGCGATGTGATGAAAGAGTCCGTCAGTGCGGCGCATACCGTCGTACGTGCTAGAGCGCAGGCATATGGTATCGACACCGAGCGATTCGAGAAAGAAGATCTGCATATTCACGTCCCAGAGGGCGCGACGCCTAAAGATGGGCCAAGTGCGGGGGTGGCCATGGTGACGGCGATTGTCTCTGCCTATACCCAGCGCCCGGTGAAGTGTCAGGTGGCGATGACGGGCGAAGTCAATTTGCGTGGTGAAGTATTGCCGATTGGTGGGCTAAAGGAGAAATTGCTGGCAGCCCGTCGTGGTGGTATAAAGATAGTTCTGATTCCGGAAGAAAATCGTCGTGATCTCAAAGAGGTACCGGACAATATCAAGGATGCATTGGATATCCGTCCGGTACGCTGGATTGACGATGTACTTGCCGTGGCGTTGGCGGACGAACCTCTTGAGGGTTCGCCGCTGCCTAAAGCGGATAAAGCGTTGGGTAACACTGCCGTCGCCAATACACATTAGCAACGTCGGCCAACTGCTAGTAGTTTGTTTGTATCATTGCCCAAAGCCTATATGGCGGGCACATCCAGGCTAGGTTGCTTGACAGGCGTTTCAGGGCATTGCTATAAAACTCAGCTATGTCTTGTTCGTCGATATTATCGGTGACCATGTCTTTAGAACCATTTTTTGAAACAGTCAAGGGGTGAAGTGTGAATAAGTCTGAGCTGATTGAAGCCATTGCCGCATCTGCTGATATTCCAAAAGCAGCGGCAACCCGCGCATTGGATGCCATGGTGGAGTCTGTCACCGATAGCCTCAAGAAAGGCGACAGTGTTTCACTGGTGGGCTTTGGTACCTTCGCGATTAAAGAACGTGCTGCGCGAACTGGCCGAAACCCACAGACAGGTCAGCCGATCCAGATCAGTGCTGCAAAAGTGCCCAGTTTTAAAGCCGGTAAAGCATTGAAAGACGCCGTTAACTAACTTGTACGCGTTTGTAGTCATCTATGGGCGCATCGCAACCGCGATGCGCCCATGTTATTTTCTAGCCCACTTGTTAGGGGCGACCCGTTTAGCTGTGACTACCTGAGGGCAACATGCTGCAAAGTATTCGAAATGGATCCAGAAGCTGGGGAGCCAAGATTATTATCGGGGTCATGGTGGCTGCCATGGCGCTCTTTGGTGTGGAATCGTTGTTTGGTCTGTTTGGTGACGACCCGGATCAAGAAATCAGCGTGAATGGCGAGCCCATTATGCGCCAGCAGATTGAAATGGAAGTTCAGCGTGCTATGCGTTCAGGCCAAGTGCCCCCTGAGCAAGAGCGCGAACTGGAAAATGACATACGCGATGAGTTAGTAACGCAAACGTTGGTGACTCAATACGCTGAAGAAGGCGGCCTGCACGTATCTGATGGCCAAGTCGACCAACTCATTGTAGGCATCCCTGAATTTCAGGATGACGACGGTCGATTCTCGCCTGACGTGTTTCGCAATCGTTTATCTGGCGCTGGCTATACGCCTGTTTCATTTCGTGAAGAGTTGGAAGTGGACGTCAAGCGCCAACAGCTTCAGCAAGGCCTTGCGTTCAGTGATTTTACGTTGGATAACGAGCGTCAGCGGTTGGCAGAGCTTCAACGTCAGCAGCGTAGCTTTCGCTATGTGATGTTGGATGAAGATGATCTTGAAGGGGATGTCGAGATCAGCGAAGACGAACTGGAAACCTACTACGAAGCCAATGCCGATCGTTTTGAGCGGCCAGAGCAGGTGCGACTTGAGTATGTGCTGGTCGATCGTCGTGAAATGGCAAGCGACGCCGATGTGGATGAAGATGCACTACGCGAAGCTTGGCTAGAGCAAACCGAAGATGCAGACCGCCGCGTTTCGCACATCATGATTACTTTCGGTGATGAGCGCGATCGTGAAGAAGCCCAGCAACGGGCGGATGAAGCGCTAGAAGCCCTAGAAGACGGTGAGTCATTCGCCGATACGGCGTTGCGCTACTCTGATGATACAGCCAGTGCGGAAGACGGCGGTGACTTGGGTACGATTAGCCGTGGTTTTTTCGGTGATGCCTTTGATGAAGCGGCGTTTTCTCTTGATGAAGGGGAAACCTCATCGATTGTCGAGATGGACAACGCCTTGCATATTGTTCAGGTCACCGATATTGACCGCCCAGCATTTGAAGATCAGCAGGACTCATTGCGTGAAGACTAGCCCGTGACGACGAGGGTGATAGCGTCCTGTTCGAGCCGGGTGTCATGGAGCAGGCGTTCAGTAATGACGTGCTGGAGGAAGGCTATAACAGCGAAGTGATTGAGCTCGATGAAGATCGTCGCTTGGTCGTTCGTGTCGCTGAACACCGCGAGCAAACTCAGTTACCGCTAGACGACGTGCGCGATGAGGTCGAAACAGCGGTACGTGCCGAGCAGCAGCAAGAGCGCCTTCAGGAGCAAGCCGAAGAGATGGCGGCACGCCTGCAAGAGGGTGAGTCAATTGATGAACAATGGCTGGAAGCCAATAACGTTCGTCGCCAGGACGACGTGACGGCCTCGCAGTTGATCTTGCAAGCCGCTTTCCGGATGCCGCATCCCGAAGACGGAGAGAGCACTTATAAAACGGCAGTATTACCGACTGGCGTAGCACTCATTGCGCTTGATGAGGTGAGCGTCGGTGATATCGATGAGGAACGCGAGCAGTTTGTGGCGCAAATGGCGGAGCAACTGCGGTCCCAATCGATTATCCAGGGGCTTATTGAAGACTTGCGCGACGACGCTGAGATTGAGCGATAACCCTTAGTCGTTACGCTTGCAGCATAAAAAAAGCCGATCTTCGCGATCGGCTTTTTTGTAAATGCCCGCTAGGGAGACGGTGGGTTATTAAGGGGAAACTGGCGCAATCGAGGAACGGTATGATCGGTTTTCTCGACCACGATGTCCCAGCCGTGCCTGGTATCCCAATCGCCCAGCACGAAGCGTTTGGCAGGGACATCTTCCACAGTTAAATCGTGCACTTTAGGGCGATGGGTGTGACCATGAATCATGGTTGTGACGCCATGCTTTTCCATCATCGCCACCACCTCATCATGGGTAACATCCATGATGGCATCCGCCTTTTTGGCATTGGCATCTCCCGACTGCATGCGTAAGCTGCTGGCCAATTCCAACCGTTGATCCAGCGGCATGGCAAGTATCTGAGCCTGCCATTCCGGATCCCGCGATTGCTGGCGAAAGGCCATATACGCCTCATCTTGGGTGCACAGGCTGTCGCCGTGAAGAATAACGGCGGGTTTGTTCTACCTCGGAAAGCAGCGTCGCTTGGCAGGCGTCGATAAAGCGTTGGCCCAGCAAAAAATCACGGTTGCCGTGAATAAAATATATCGCTGTTCCGTGGCTGCCAAGCCGATGTAACTGCTGAATGACCTCGCGAGCGACATCCCCTAGCGGGTGGGGAGTATCAAGGAGGTCATCGCCGATCCAGGCGTCAAAAAGATCACCCAAAATGTAAAGGGCGTCCGCTCCTTGAGCGGTATGGGCTAAATAATCATAGAATCCCTGATTGATCTCAGGGGTATCATGACTCAAGTGCATATCAGCGACTAGCAGGGTACGCATACAGCTCCCGGGGATTATTCCGCTTCCTTGATGTAGGCGCGCTCAATGATAACGTCCTCGGCGGGAACGTCAGCGTGCATACCACGGCGTGTGGTGCTGACGTTTTTAATTGCGTTGACGACATCCATGCCGTCGACCACTTCACCAAAAACGGCATAACCCCAACCTTGCAGGTTTTTGCCGCTATGATTCAGAAAGCTGTTATCGCCGACATTAATGAAAAACTGTGCGGTGGCCGAGTGAGGATCCTGAGTGCGTGCCATCGCCAGGGTGCCATGAGTGTTCTTCAATCCGTTATCCGCTTCGTTCTCGATCGGATCAAGAGTGGGTTTTTGATTGAAATCTTGATCAAAACCGCCGCCCTGGACCATAAAGCCATCAATCACACGGTGAAAAAGGGTACCGTCATAAAAGCCATCGCGAACGTATTGCTCGAAATTAGCGGTAGTGACAGGGGCTTTTTCATGATTAAGCGCAATCGTGATGTCACCGTGGTTTGTCTGTAATACGATCATAGATAAATTCCTGTTCAATAAAGGCGTTCGCCTTGGCGCTGTGCATCGGCGTCACGTTATAATAACGGTTTTGCTTGGCACCGCGAAGCGCTATACCGTTAGAGTAGGCAGACGAAGCCAAGCCCGCTATCCACCATGAGGTAATCAACACCACCATGACCAACGAGACCACCCCAGCGGCGAACTTCATTCGCAACCAAGTACGCGACGAAATCGAGGGCGGCCAGGTCACTAACATTGTGACGCGCTTTCCTCCGGAGCCCAATGGTTTCCTGCACATTGGCCATGCAAAGTCGATCTGCCTGAACTTTGGGTTGGCGGAACAGATGGGTGGTGAGTGTCACTTACGCTTTGACGATACCAACCCGGCGAAAGAAGAGCAGGCTTATATTGACGCCATAAAAGAAGACGTCAGTTGGTTGGGCTTCCAGTGGGCTGGGTCGGTGCGTTTTGCTTCTGACTATTTCGACCAGCTGTATACTTGGGCACAACACCTGATTCGCGAAGACAAAGCGTATGTCGATGACCTGACACCTGACCAGATTCGCGAATATCGTGGCACGCTAACTGAGCCGGGCCAGCCAAGTCCTTACCGTGAGCGAAGCGCAGACGAAAACCTTGACCTTCTTGAACGCATGCGTGCGGGTGAGTTTGCTGAAGGCGAAAAGGTTTTGCGTGCCAAAATTGATATGGCATCGCCCAACATCAACCTGCGTGACCCGATCCTGTATCGAATCCGTCATGCCAGCCACCATCAAACCGGCGATAAGTGGAAAATCTATCCGTCTTACGATTTTACCCACGGCCAGTCTGACGCCATTGAAGGCGTTACCCACTCGATTTGTACGTTAGAGTTCGAGGATCATCGGCCGCTTTACGAATGGTTCTTGAACCAGTTGCCGGTGCCGGCTAAACCCCGTCAGATTGAGTTTGCCCGCTTAAACCTGAACTACACGCTGACCTCGAAGCGTAAGCTTAAAATGCTGGTCGACGAGCAGATCGTCGACGGCTGGGATGACCCGCGCATGCCGACCATCTCGGGCATGCGACGCCGCGGCTATACACCTGCTGCCATTCGCAAGTTCTGCGAGATGATTGGCGTCACCCGTGCTGATGGCGGCCTGGTGGATATCGCTATGTTGACCCATGCAATTCGTTCAGACCTTGAAGATAATGCGCCGCGCGCGATGTGCGTATTGAAGCCGCTGAAAGTGGTGCTGACCAACGTCCCGGACGATCACGAAGAAGTATATGAAGTGGCAGGCCACCCGGCGCGAGACGATATGCCGACGCGGAAAGTGCCGCTAACCCGTGATATCTACATCGATCAGAATGATTTCATGGAAGATGCGCCAAAAAAATTCTTCCGCCTGGCACCGGGCAAGGAAGTCCGTCTGCGCAATAGCTATGTTATCTGCTGCGATGAAGTCATCAAAGATGACGCTGGGGAGGTGACTGAACTGCGCTGCTCGGTTGATTTTGACACCCTGGGTAAAAATCCCGAAGGCCGTAAGGTGAAAGGGGTCATTCATTGGGTCAGCGTCGCTCATGGTATCCCGTTGGAAGTGCGTCTCTATGATAATTTATTCATGGTCGAGCAGCCTGATCGGGATAAAGATGTCGACTTTTTGGATCATCTAAACCCCGAGTCACTGACGGTTTGCCACGCTATTGGCGAACCCAGCCTGGCGGATGCAGGGCCTGAAGCGCGCTTCCAGTTCGAGCGGGTGGGTTACTTCTGTGCGGATCGGCATGTATCGACGCCAAGCCACCTGGTGTTCAATCGTACCGTGGGTCTCAAGGACAGCTGGGCGAAAATTAAACAGAAAGGTTAAGGAATCGGCACATGCATATCTACAATACGCTGACGCGTCGCAAAGAGCCTTTTACTCCGCTGGTGGCGGGTAAGGTGAGTATGTATGTCTGCGGCATGACGGTGTATGACTATTGCCACCTTGGCCATGCACGCGTCATGGTGGCGTTCGATGTCAT
>JAIVHM010000049.1:9388-16764 GCA_020201095.1 Halomonas sp.
GGCCCGCCTCAATGTTTTGCCGCCCAGCCATGAACCCAGGGCAACCGGGCACGTTGGCGATATTATTGCCATGATCGAGACGCTGATTGAGAAAGGCTTTGCGTATCCGGCTGACAACGGTGATGTGTATTACCGTGTTCGCCGATTTGCGGATTACGGAAAGTTGAATAATCGCCAGTTGGATGACATGCGTGCAGGCAGTCGCGTTGACGTCGACGTTCATAAAGAAGACCCGCTGGATTTTGTGCTTTGGAAAGCGGCCAAACCCGGCGAAGCGAGCTGGCCATCTCCCTGGGGAGAGGGGCGCCCCGGTTGGCATATTGAATGCTCGGCAATGTCGACCTGCTGTCTGGGTGACACTTTTGATATTCATGGTGGTGGCCCGGACCTGACGTTCCCTCACCACGAAAATGAAATCGCGCAGTCTGAAGCGGCCACTGGCAAAACCTATGTGAATACCTGGATGCACGCGGGTGCTGTGCGCGTTGACCAGGAAAAGATGTCAAAGTCCCTGGGTAACTTCTTCACGATTCGTGAAGTGTTGGCTGAGCACGACCCGGAAGTGGTTCGCTATTTACTGGTCGCCAGCCACTATCGCAGTGCGATTAACTATTCCCTGGATTCGCTTCATGAAGCCAGAAAGTCATTAACGCGGTTTTACACGGCGCTGGAAGGCGTGGATGTCGATTCCCCAGCGCCCAGTGATCACCCGTTGGGCGCAACCTATCGTGAGCGCTTTACTAAAGCGATGGACGATGACTTTAATACCCCCGAGGCGTTGGCTGTGCTGTTTGACTTGGCACGTGAAGTCAATCGCGCTAAACCTGATGCGCCTGAAAAAGCCCAGGGGCTGGCCGTTGAATTGAAACAGCTGGGCGGTGTGCTGGGGCTTCTTCAGCAATCGCCCGAAGCGTTTCTAAAAGGCTCTCAGCAACAAAATCTCGCGCTGAGCGAGTCGGCCATCAATGAAAAGATTGCCCAGCGTCAAGCTGCCAAGGCTAACAAGGATTTTGCTCAAGCTGATGCCATCCGCGACGAACTGGCGGCCCTGGGCATTGTTCTTAAAGACTCCAGAGAAGGCACGACTTGGGTCGTTGAGTCTGCATCGTGAGCAGGGCTAAGCGATGGCGAGTATGAACTAGTCAGTAGGAATGATTAGGATGGGTCAGATAGCGCTGTGGAATTTGAAGGGTATCTGACGTCAACGCACGACGGGCATATACTTCTACAAGACTCTTATAAGGATGATTACAATGCGTTTTGCGACTAAATCGGCCCTCGCCATCGGCTGTTTTACCCTGTTGCCGCTTTCATCGGTTGGCGCTAACGACCCGGTGGTTGTCTCGTCAAAAATCGATACGGAAGGGTCGGTACTCGGAGAACTGATCATACAGACGCTTGAGCGCCACGACATCCCGACGGAAGATCGTCTGCAGTTAGGTGGCACCAGCGTGGTACGCAGCGCCCTGCAGGCGGGAGAAATAGACCTTTACCCCGAATATACCGGTAACGGTGCCTTCTTCTTTGATATGGCCGAAAGCGACGTCTGGAATGACGCTGAAAAAGCCTATGAAACTGTTCGCGAGCGCGACGCTGAGGAGGGCCTTGTATGGCTGAGCCCGGCGAGTGCCAACAATACCTGGGCAATGAGCGTTCGAGAAGATGTCGCAGAGGCGAATGGTCTAGCAACGCTCGACGATTTGGCGGCTTACCTTGAAGAGGGTGGCGAATTCAAGTTTGCGGCAAGTGCCGAATTTGTTGAATCCGAGCAGGCACTCCCCGCTTTTCAGCAAGCCTATGGGTTTGAACTCAGCGAGGATCAATTGCTGGTCCTTTCTGGCGGTAACACAGCAGCCACTATGCGCGCGGCAGCCGAACAAACCAATGGCGTTAACGCTGCGATGACGTACGGTACCGACGGTGGTTTAAATGCGCTGGGGCTGGTGGTGCTGGAGGACTCAAGAGGCGTTCAGCCTGTTTATCAACCGGCGCCCGTAGTGCGTGAAAGCGTACTGGAAAGCTACCCGGATATCGAGGCTGTGCTGGGTGAGGTATTTGACACTCTGGATCTTGAAACGCTGCAAAAACTTAATGCCGACGTGGCGGTAAATGGCATGTCACCCAGTAATGTGGCTGGCGATTACCTCGATAGACTGGAAAACGACTGATTATGGCATTGTTGGATGCGTTGCCCACTCCGCGAGTGCCTTGGCGGCAGTGGCGGCCCAATCGCGTTCTCGTTGTTCTCTTCAGTGTCATGCTGGCGTCAGTTTGGCTATTCGATGTTGTCAGCGTTTCCCCCAACAGGATCGTCAGCGGCCAGGGAGTGGGTCTGGTTGAGGCCGTTGGCTGGTTGGGTGCCCTGCTGGTTAGCGGTGTCATCCTCACCCTCGTGCTGCTATCCCTTCAGCCTAGTCGACAGAGCTATCAGGTTGCCCTGGTAGGCGTTAGTCTGTTGTTTTTGCTGATGCCCTTTGGGCTGATGGTGGCCAGTGACCGCTTGATCAGTGGGGACACGCCTCAGGCGCGGATGAATATGGGGATGGCCTATTGGCTGTTGCTGTCTCTATTACTTTTGTGCTGGATCGAGCTGCGCCTGCGGTTAACGCTGCCGCGGCGCTGGTCCATCGTAATGCTCCTTGGCGTCGCGATTGTCTGGTGGCTGTGCGCCATGTGGGCGCTTGAGGCACTGGCGCTCAGCCAGGAGTTTCGTGCTCGTGAGGATCAATTCTGGCGTGCCTTGCGGCAGCACATCACACTGGTGACGATTTCTGTTGCCATCAGCATCGTGCTGGGCCTCTCGCTTGCCATGCTGATGCGTCGCTACGCAAACTTTCAGAAAATCGCCTTCGGACTGCTCAATTTACTGCAGACCATTCCAAGCATCGCCCTGTTCGGTTTAATGCTCGGTCCCTTGGCTTGGCTGGCGGCTCAATGGCCTTTGCTGTCAACGCTTGGGGTGAGCGGTATCGGCTGGGCACCCGCGTTGCTGGCGCTGGTTGCCTACAGCCTGTTACCCATGGTGCGAAATACCTATATTGCCCTTGAGCAAGTCAGTCCTGAAACCTTGGAAGCGGCACGCGGAATGGGCATGCGCAATAGCCAGCGTTTTTGGCAGGTACGCTTGCCGCTTGCCTTGCCGGTGCTGCTTGAGGGTATAAGAATTACGTCGGTTCAAGCTATTGGTTTAACGGCGGTTGCCGCGTTGATTGGTGCGGGTGGCTTGGGGGCTTTTATCTTTCAGGGGTTGGGGCAGGCGGCGATGGATATGGTGTTACTGGGCGCGCTGCCCATTCTGATACTGGCGCTGATGGTAGACGCTGGACTGGGGGACCCGGTCAAGTTACGGCGTCGCATTGGTTATGTGATTCAGCATACGGGGTTATTTCCGCATTGGACGGTGGCGCGCAATATCGGTCTTGTCCCCCGCTTGCTAAAGTGGCCCGCCGCCGAGGTTCAGGCAAAAATTGAAGAACTGATGACCCTACTGGGTTTGCCGATTGCTGAATTTGCTCATAAATACCCCCACCAGCTATCGGGCGGCCAGGCGCAGCGTGTAGGCGTGGCACGGGCGCTGGCCGCTGATCCTGATATTTTACTGATGGACGAACCCTTTGGCGCACTGGATCCGATTACCCGTGAGAAGCTTCAGGACGAGCTTGCCAGGCTACAGGCAAAGATGCACAAGACGGTGGTGTTTGTCACCCATGACATGGATGAAGCGCTAAAGCTGGCGGATCATCTGGTCGTGATGCGTGAAGGCCAGATTGTTCAGCAGGGCACGCCACTGGCTCTGCTTCAGCATCCGCAGGACCCGTTCGTGGAATCGCTGCTCGGTGGGCTTGAACGCGGTCTAAAGCAAGCGGCTTTAACCAGGATTAAAGACCACATGGCCTCAATGGGGCCAACGCTACCTGCACAATCGCGAATTCCCGCGACGTATTCCTTGCGTCAGGGGCTTTCCATGATGCTGCGTGACCATACAGACCGCCTTACTGTCGTTGATCAACACGACGTGCCGATAGGCGAGCTGACGCTGCGTAAAATCGTTAAGGAAGCCCAGCCAGAACAAGGAAAAGTACGTGAGTGATAATGTCTCAGGTCGTTTGCTGAAGGCGCGTGGCGCTAACCAGGCGATGTGGCCGGTTATCTGGCTGGTACTTTTGATGATGTGTGTTTGGGGATTTCCTTACGCCGATGGCGTCCTGCGCGTGATAGAGCCAGATGCCAATCAGGTTGTCTATCAACGTGCGAGTCTTGCCTCACTGTTGGTGCAGCACCTCTTCGTGGTCAGCGCGGCTGCGGTGATTACCGTTGCGGGTGGCGTGTTGGCGGCGATTGCTGTGACGCGGGAGTGGGGGCGTGATTTTTTGCCTTTGGTCTCGCAGGTCGCCTCACTGGGGCAGACCTTTCCACCGGTTGCTGTACTCGCGCTGGCGATACCGGCATTAGGTTTTGGCACGCTGCCGATTATTGTTGCTCTGGTGCTGTATGGCATGCTGCCTATCGTTCGAAATACGCTAGGTGGCTTGCAGGACGTTGATAAAGAGATTAAGAGCGCCTCGGTCGCAATGGGCATGACGGGCTGGCAAACCCTACATCAGGTTGAGTTGCCGCTAGCGGCGCCGGTGATACTGGCAGGCATACGGACCTCCATCACTATCAATATTTCGACAGCCGCGATCGGCGCCACCGTCGGCGCGAGCAACTTGGGTGACACCATCATTGCCGGTATTGTGAACGGAAATATGGCTTATATCGTTCAGGGAGCGCTGACCATCGCGTTGCTGGCGCTGACGGTCGATAGCCTGTTCGAGCGCCTTCAGGAACGGCTGCGTTCACGCCTCTATACCGCTTAAGTCGAATCCCTAAAGTGTCTCAGCTGCGTTACTGTCGCAGGTGTTGCGTTGACCAATGCCAGATAAATCCACTGGCATAAAAGTTCATCACCGACAACACTGCCCTCAAAAGGGGTACGACAAGGACAATAATGATGACACAGTATGCACACCAGCCTGTTTTCCTGACAGGCGATGAATTCTCGATTCCTACCTTCAGTTTGCTGAACCCCGAGGGCGAACTCTACAGCGAAGGTGATGCCCCCACCCTTGAAAAAGACCATGCGCGGCGTATCTACCACGCGATGCTGGCAACGCGTATTCTCGACGAGCGTATGTTGGCGGCCCAGCGTCAGGGGCGGTTGTCTTTCTACATGCAATGCACGGGCGAAGAAGCCGCCGTGGTAGGCGCCACGGCGGCGCTCGACGATGCCGACATGATCATGGCGCAGTACCGCGAGCAGGGTGCCTTGATGTACCGCGGCTTCTCCATTGATGAATTTATGAATCAGCTGTTCGGCAATGAGCTTGACTACGGCAAAGGCCGTCAGATGCCGATTCACTATGGGTCGCGAAAGCTCCAGTACATGACCATTTCATCGCCCCTTGCCACCCAGATCCCCCAGGCGGCAGGCTATGCGTATGGTCAGAAAATGGCGGGCGATGGGCACTGTACCCTGACGTTCTTTGGTGAGGGGGCCGCGTCTGAAGGTGACTTTCATGCGGCGCTCAACATGGCTTCGGTCCACCAGGTGCCGGTGATTTTTTTCTGCCGCAACAATGGCTACGCGATTTCGACACCGGCGGTCGAGCAGTTTGCAGCCGATGGTATCGCCCCCCGGGCTTTTGGCTATCACATGCATGTGATCCGCGTGGATGGCAACGACATACTGGCGGTCTATGAAGCCACGCGCCAAGCGCGCAAAATCGCTGTTGAGCGCAACCAACCGGTGTTGATTGAAGCGATGACCTATCGGCTGGCCGCGCATTCCTCCTCCGATGACCCATCGGGCTATCGCTCTAAAAACGAGGAAGAAGCCTGGCGTGTCAAAGACCCGTTGCTGCGCATGCAGAAGTGGCTGCTGACCAAAGGCTGGTGGAGCGAAGACGAAGAAGCCAGCGAGCAGGAAAGCCTGCGCCGTGAAGTGCTGGACACCATGAAGCGCGCTGAAAAGCGCTCGCCACCGCCCCTGGACTCCCTGATCAGCGATGTTTATGCGGATATTACACCGGCGTTGCAGCAACAGTTCGACCAACTCAAGCAGCATATTCGTCGTTACCCGGAGGCCTACCCGCGTGGAGCCAAGTCGTTGGACCTGAGTGTGGGTACGGATGCCGACTCCCAGGGAGGCGAATAAGATGCCGACAATGAATATGCTTCAGGCGATCAATAACGCCCTCGACATTGCCATGGCGGAAGACGAAAAAGTTATCTGTTTTGGCGAAGATGTGGGCATTTTTGGCGGTGTTTTTCGCGCGACCAGCCACTTGCAGGAAAAGTACGGCAAGGCCCGCTGTTTTAATACCCCCTTGGTTGAGCAGGGTATCATTGGCTTTGCCAACGGCTTGGCCGCTCAGGGATCGGTGCCGGTCGCTGAAATCCAGTTTGCCGATTATATCTTTCCCGCCTTCGATCAAATCGTTAATGAAACCGCCAAATTCCGCTATCGCTCGGGAGATCTGTTCAACGTCGGTGGCCTGACCATTCGGACCCCCTACGGCGGCGGCATTGCCGGGGGGCTTTACCACTCGCAGTCGCCCGAGGCCTATTTCACCCATACCCCTGGGCTAAAGGTCGTGGTGCCCCGCAATCCTTATCAGGCCAAAGGGCTATTGCTGGCCTCCATCCGTGACCCGGACCCAGTGTTGTTTTTAGAGCCCAAGCGGCTTTACCGCGCGGCAGTTGGCGAGGTGCCGGAAGATGATTACCAGCTTCCCATTGGCGAGGCCGAGATCACCAAAGAAGGCAGTGACATTACCCTGGTCGGTTGGGGCGCGCAGATGGAAGTGATTGGCAAAGCCGTGGAGCTGGCAGAAGAGCAGGGCATTAACTGCGAGGTCATCGACCTGCGCTCGCTATTGCCCTGGGATGCGGATACGGTCGCCGAGTCCGTTCTCAAGACCGGCCGGCTGGTGGTCAGCCATGAAGCGCCGTTGACAGGTGGCTTCGCGGGTGAAATTGCCGCGACGATTCAGGCGCGTTGTTTTCTCTACCTGGAATCGCCCATTGCACGGGTGACCGGGCTGGATACGCCTTTCCCGCTGGTGCTGGAAAAAGAGTATCTACCCGACCATCTGAAAATCTTTGAAGCGATTCGTGAAAGCGTTAATTTTTGACGCCAGAGGAGAACAACAATGAGCGATTTTATGCTGCCGGATATCGGCGAGGGCATCGTCGAGTGTGAAGTGGTCGAATGGCGTGTCGCTGAAGGCGACCGGATTGAAGAAGATCAGCCTATTGTCGAGGTCATGACCGACAAGGCGCTGGTGGAAATTACCGCCCATGAAGCAGGCGTTGTTACCAAACTGTATGTCGAC
>JAIVHM010000050.1 GCA_020201095.1 Halomonas sp.
TTTGATAACCATGAATCAGGCATGAATGTTTTACCTGCAGAGGTTTTCAAAGCTTTATTGGGCATCCTTGCTATAAATATTTCAATCTGGCCACAAGCTGAAGCGCTGCCGAATTAATTATCCTGATTCTCTTGCTCTATCACGGCTTCGTTGTACCTGTCGGATATTTTATTATCCGATAAGTACTCAAATATCTTCCTGTGTAAATGTTGACTTACGCGCACCTGGCTTGGACCTCCAACTTCATCAAGTCACTGTTGCAGCTTTGACCGAACCCTTCCATGTTCATTATTATCACCCCAGCATTGCAGCTTGATTGCCAGGTAGTCGGCCAGCATGTCGTCTACACTGACTGTTGTGCGCTTATCGCCTAAATACACGTCAGCCAAAGCAAAGAGACCGGAACGCTGGTCAGGCAAAAGCCGCAACTGGGAGAGACCGCAGGGCGTTATTCTTAACCCGCAAAAACCCAGGCAGAACGAAGAAAAAACAGGGGTTATAGCGAACTAAAAAAGCGACAATTTCCTTGACATCGCCCGGCCTTGCAGGCCCGTCAAGATGGCCGCCAATGGCGTGCAAACGATTAACCAGAGCTGGCTCCGGATCTTCACCGGCAAAGTAAACGACAGGGCCGGTTTTTAACGGATTAAGTCTTACTAAGTCACCACCGGCCACAGTGCAGGCTACAGCCATTGCTGCTTCTAATCCCCAAAAGCTTTTGCCGGTTGCTCCAGGTGCAACCAGGGCACCAACGGTGCCGGTTAAAAAGCCAGGCCAGATAAAGTCCAGCTGTGGTGGTTTTTTTTGAAAAGCGTCTAGTATGTTGATTGCTATAAAACTTCCTTTATATCTTTCATGGTATTTTGCTAGTATTAAAACATGAAAGCAAGTATTATTGTTTTAAATAGTGATGGAAGGGTAATTGTGATCGTTCTCGTGGGTAGTGAAAAAGGAGGCGTAGGTAAGAGCACTATAGCTGCTCATACAGCCGTTAGGCTGTCTATGACAGATAAACCAACGATACTGGTCGATGCAGATCCTCAAGCTACTTCCTGGAGCTGGGCCCAAGCTCGAAGCAAGTATAAGCCGGACGCGCCGAAGGTCGAGACGACGAAAATGACCGGCGACATACGACCAGGGATAAAAGACCTTGCGGCGTTATACGGGCATATCGTGATCGATTGTGGTGGTGCTGATTCAGTGGCATTGCGAAGCGGAATAATGATCGCTCACCGATTGCTGATACCGTCAAAGGTGGCACGCCGAGACCTGGAAACACTTAAGCATGTATCGACTCTCGTCCATACTGCAAATGAAAAACGAGAGAGCCAGCTTATCGCTCGGGTGGTTTTTAATATGACGCGAGCCTTGCCTAATTTTTGGACCCGCATCGAGGGGGCGAAAGAAGCGGTCGAGGCTTTAGGTTTGCAAGTTTGTCCGTATCCGATTGTTGAGAGAGTCAGCTATGACGATACGCAATATCAAGGCGGAACAGTTTTCGACGATAAAACTGACCAAAAAGCTATTGATGAAATGGAGCGTGTTCTGAAAGCATTGCTCCGAAAAGGAAAACCGGAGTAAGACTATGACAAAACCAAATTATGATTTATCAGATGATTTTGTTCAGGGTGCGGAAGATCGGGCTAGTGAACATAAAGCAAAACCTAGTGATAACCTAGTAATGCTCAATTCTCGCGTACCTAAAGTTCTGCGTGACCGCCTTAAATTCGCGGCTTTAAATCATGAAAGATCTAACGCTTCAATAATAATTGAGGCTCTAGAAAATTGGCTAAGTGACGCGGAAAAACAGGTGAAAGAATCCAGTAACGCATTTGAAGATAATGGATTATAACCGCTTTGAACGAACCCCTTTTTTCGTTACTTTTTGATAGTGAAATTTTGAGACTGCACTCCCGATTCGGGATATCCGGTCTTGCCGTTTATTTTATATTGCTCTGTACCTGAAGTATCAGCGTGAGAGAAATTCGGGAACGCATTGGCTTTCTATACTGACCTTAATTCATAAATTCATAGCTATGGATGCTTAAAACACCAATGTTTAAACGACTTTTCGATATACTTGTTAGCTCGCTCTGCCTGTTGATTTTGTCTCCGGTGATTCTTATCGTTGCCTGGCAGGTAAAACGCAAACTAGGCTCCCCGGTATTCTTCCGACAGACTCGTCCCGGCTTGCATGGTAAACCTTTTCAGATGGTGAAGTTCCGCACCATGCTGGATACCACTGACAAACACGGTAAACCACTACCGAATGACCAGCGAATGAGCCCGTTTGGCATTTTTCTGCGTTCTACAAGCCTAGATGAGCTGCCGGAGCTTTGGAATGTGCTCAAAGGCGATATGAGTCTAGTAGGCCCACGGCCGCTTTTGATGGAGTACCTTCTGCTCTATTCGAAAGAGCAATATCGCCGTCACGAAGTTCGCCCGGGAGTGACCGGTTGGGCCCAGGTGAATGGACGTAATGCAATTTCCTGGGAAGACAAATTCCGGCGGGATGTTTGGTATGTGGACAATCAATCGCTTTGGTTGGATTTGAAGATTCTGTTCCTGACTGTAAAGACGGTTTTGGTTCGGGATGGAATCAGTGGGGAAGGTGAGGTTACGATGTCTAGGTTCACCGGAAGTGAAAAACAAACAGGAGATTGATATTGCTGAAAATTAGTTAAAAATTACGGTAACAATTCATTAAATAATTAAGGTTGAAGGTAAATATAAATGGAAAACAAGAAGCTTGCTATTCTAGGTGCTGGAGGCCACGCAAAGGTTGTTGCTGATATAGCTATTTTGTCGGGATGGGATAGCGTAGATTTTTATGATGATATTAATCCAGAGGGCTACCATGTAGGAGCGGATTGGTTCTTAAAGGGAGATCTAAAAAAACTTGTATTAGAAATAAAAAAAGAAAAATATATTGGCGTTTTTGTCGCCATTGGGAATAGTAAAATAAGGAGTGAAAAAAATAATTTATTAAAAGATGCTGGCGCAAATCTACCAAACATAATTCATCCTAAATCTATTATAAGTCCATTATCTACAATAGGAATTGGATGTGTTTTTGTAGCAGGATCTATAGTTAATCCATTTTCCATAATTGGAGATGGTTGCATAGTAAATACCGGTGCTACAGTTGGTCATGACTGCGTGGTTGGAGATTATTCACATATCTCACCTGGTGCAAATGTGGCTGGTACTGTTTCAATAGGATCAAATACTTGGATAGGTGTAGGGTCAGCTGTTAGACAGAACATAAATATAGGTTCTAATGTTATGATTGGTGCTGGATCTGTAGTGGTTTCTGATATTAAAGATAATGTAACTGCTTTTGGCTCTCCTGCTAGGGAAGTAGCGAAAAAGTAAATAAATAGAGGGAAAAAATAAATAAGGTCTCACGAGCGGTCTCAATAGGCCATAGAAAATCGGTTAAAATTTGAGTGTTACCATCCCTAGCCTGGATTGTGACACGTAAATCATAGAAGAAGGATCTCCGCTCAGGAGTGGCCCTAGCATGGATGGCAATATGTCCAGGCTCGGCACCGAAATGGGGTCTGACTCCGTTTGGAGTCAGCTACCAGCGGTCATTATCTATAAGCCATTCTTCAAGGGCGCGAACTCGACCATTAAGATGCTCCCATTGCTCAAGCCGAAGGCGGCCTTCTTCTTCCCACTCCAAGCGGGCTTCAAGCTTTCTCACATAGTCAAGCGATGTTGGTTCAGGTGGTAAATCTACTTGCTGGAAACAGTTTTATTGCCCATTTTTATCCCCTTCAGATCAGTCGCCAGTTTTTTGATCGACAACCTCAAAATCTGTGGTTTTTGAGGTTGTCTCTATATGTTACTTTAAATAATGTACAGTACTATACACTTAGTATGCTACCTATAGTATACAATATGCAATATACGTATAAATTACATTTAGTATTATACAGTAAGTTACATTTTACATTTGCAGTGTGGTATTTTTTCGGTGTGACGGTGTGCGGTCCGGCGTTCGTATTTCTTGCGATGCAGTCGCAGACATTCCGTTACTGCCTGTACCTTGACTACCAGTACCATACTGCCCTTGACTGCGGTCGCTCTGGTGCCCCATAGCCGCCGCTATTGTGGCCTTATCGTAGCCGTGGGCCTTCAGATCTGCGCTAAATTGATGCCTTGCTGAATAGGGCGAAATTCTACTACCTTTCTTTCCTAACGCCTTGACTGCGGCGGTCTTGTAGGTCTTCTGAAAGCTCTCTGGTGATTCGATTTTGACGGTGTGTTCGCCGCCTTTTTGCTCAAGCATGGTTCTTATTTCCTGTGCCTGCGGCGTTTCTTTTTCGTATTTTATCACCCTCCTAAACTGCCCGGATTCGCTAATATCGCTCTGCTTACTGCCTTTAATTTGCAGACAGTATGCGCCGTTTTCTTCGTACAGTCGCACACCTTTCTTGAGTTCAGAGGGGCGGCAACCGCTCAGATGTAGCACATTAGCTGCATCACTGTACTTGCTCCTGGTCAACTGTGCCTGGATTTGATCTCTCCAGTCACCAGGCAAGCCACGAAGAGTGCGGCGCTTGCTGATCTTACCTGACTCGCGCATGCGCCGATCTTGCGTCTGGTCCTTCTTTTGACTGTAAGGCTTATCGAACTCTTTGACGAAGAAAAGCGCCGAATTTATAGCTTGCTTTGCGTCTTTTATATACTGGTTTTGCAACCTCTCCGATTTGCCTTCGCCAAAAATAAGGTCTTTTCGGGTGGCTTTTAGAGCGTCAGTTATCCAGTATTTCATCGCACTTTTATATGTATGGTATGTTGCTTTCGATAAATTCCTCTCCGAACAATATTGAAGAGGAAACTGGTCTGAACGCTGTATCCTCTTTTCTTTTGACTTGTATAGTTGTGATGAGGATGCCGACAGTCGACCTCTGTCGAAGTCTTTGTACGTACTGCTTTGCAGCAGACTGTCTATCCTGTCAGCCAGCCGGTTCTTTTCTTGCAGCTGATTTAAGCGTCTATTTTCGCGCTGGATCTCTTTCATTTCTTGTTCATGTTTGCGCGATCTTTCGCGATGTTCTTCCCTTTTTTGTTCGCGATTTTCGATCTGATCTTGTGTCATCGGTTTTTTTATGTCTACCTTATATTCCATCTCTCGCGCTCCCCATCGACAAAGGCCGTGTGTCCTCTGGACACAGAGCCAACGTTCCGTCTTCGCCTTCACTCACCTCGTTATAGCGCGTTATCACGCACTAAAACAAGGTGTGGCTCCATCTTTTCGGAAGTATAATACCACACTTCCGAAAAGAGTCAATCAAGACCGATGATCGCCACAATTTACGCTATTGTGTGTCACAGATATAAATGGTTTGCGGCGGTACTATAGTGGGGTAATTTATGGCATACTGTAATAGCTATGCAAATAATGACAGTATATAGCAGTGGGTGAGCGTACAGAGTTCCAGCAATGGAAAGAACATTACTTACATGAAGTAGAAATAAGCAAGATACAGTCATTTATATATGAGTATGACAGTAATATGCGAAAAGCAACTACATATATAGAAGATGGGGATATTACAGTAAGTCAGGAATGGTGTGATACAGCATTTGATAGATGGGACGAATTGAAGTCAGCAATGCGCAAGCATGGGCTTAAAAGATCGCGCAGGAAGAAGTCGGAAGAAACATCTGGACCCGAGCTGTTTGACGACTCGATTTAGTATCTTCCCTCTTATCCGGGGGGGGGGCTTACTGGTTTTGCAGGTTATCGCGACACCATTTACACATCGCTGTATCCAGATCCTTGTCACAGCTTTTGTTGTTTGCCTCCCAACATTTAATCACCCGTTTCCCAAAAGCGTTGTTCTTTTTTGCTTGATTTTTGTTGTTTTTCTTCTTGGTTTCTTCACGTTTTTTGTATCCAAAAGTAAAGCGGATTTCCGCATATTTTCTGCCTCGTTTGATGGGTTCGTATTCGTACAGCAAGCTGGTCAATCCAGTTATGTTTTTGTGCGCTGGTTTGAGAATGTAGCGGTTAAATTCTGCGTAAGATTTTTGAGCACTCTTATTTGTCTGCAGCATTTCGTGCAGCTCTTTTACGCCGAGCGTAATTTCTTGCTGATCGTCGTAGCTGCGGAGCAGTTCATATATTTTCTGTGAATACACAGAAGGCAGCGACATATATTCGATTAACGGGTATTGCGTAAAATATTTGTTGAGATCCAGGTAGTGAGGTTTGAGGTCTGGATCGAAACGAACAATGATGCTCTTTTTATCATCGTCATAGCGTACTTTTGAAAATACGTTGTACATTGACCAGCTTTTGCCATCCTTGATTTCCAGTGTCTTTTGCATCAACGCTTTTGCGGCATTTTTTATGATGACTTGGGTAGAGCCTGCGGCTTTTGATTCGTCGATCTTAAAGTCGGTGAGTGGTATTTCGTATTCGTGGAAATCCTTATCGTCGCATCTGATTCGACATGCCGTAAGCGCAATGAGCTGGTGCTGGTATTTTGAATCGATAGACATTCTGCAACGCGCCAAAACATTACTTTTCTTGACCACTGAACCTTCCATATTTTTCCCCTTTTTTAAGTAGTTACGGATATTATACACAGGAAGTATGGGAAGGTCAAATGTTTCCCATAGTTGGTTAGACGTAAATTTTCCCACAGTTAGACGTAAATTTTCCCACAGTTAGACGTAAATTTTCCCACAGTTAGACGTAAATTTTCCCACAGTTAGGGTTGTAAATATCGGGAATCATTGCGAAATAACGTGCATGAAAAGAGAACTTGGAAAAGAGAACTACGCGCACACGTACGCGCACGCGCGCGAGGCGCGCAGGTCAAGAACGGAAAAGGCCAATCTGGTATCTCAACCCGAGATACCAGACAGGGGATGTACACGACTGAGAATCGCGCCGTGTACCCCGAAGGTCAAGACCATCAAGTGCGCTACGCGCAACATTGATAAAACCGTCCTAGTCAATGCCTTGCTGCGATATTTAAAACGGCAGTGCTTTTAAACACCCTTACTGCTCAAGTTCAAAGTCAAAGGCATTGTGATCAGATAAGTGTACATAACAAATCAGGCGAGCAGCTAAATTAGATACTTTTACTTCGTGGAAACTTCGCGGAAAATCAAAGTCAAAGGCGTGGTCATGCCTTCGGCATCAGTCAAAACCTCAAAACCGACAGACGCAGGCGCAACCAGGTACGGCACGGCACTCAAATTTAGCTTGTGAGCGATTTACGCGCTAAAAGTCACGCCATTGTACCACCCGACAGCAAGCAGACGCTTAGAGGTCAATTTTGAGCGCTACGGGTTGCGCCGGATTTAGATTTTTCTCTGACCACCGGGGTTAGACGTGAAATCTTCCATACTTTTTGTATGATTGTCTAATTCTTAATTGCCACATATCTTACATATTTACTCGGTTATATTTATATTGTTAAGAATAGCTTAAGTTGTAATATTCCAGTATTTTATTTATATTAAGGATATTTAAGTTAATACAAGGTGAAATGGTAGCAATTCAAGCTAATACAGGAATGATACATATACCTAAAATAAGGCAAAACAAGCCTGAAAATAAGCAAAAAAGCTTAAAATAGGCTGTTTTTGTGCTTTTTTAGTCATTTATGGAATATATATGTATAGTTGAATGTATAAGGTTATATTATACTTATTTATATTTATTACATTATAATTACTTATAGTGTTTTTAGATTAAGCTAATTTTAATCTATACCATACCGTTTTAGTCGGGTACGCGGAAAAGAAAATCATATCGAAATGCGATGGATTCAGCTTTGGAGAGTATCCGGACCGGGTCGGGTCAGCACCTGCCGAGGAGAACCACCTATCTTGATCACAGGGTTTTTGCATCCGGGCAAATAGCGGTAACGGTGGTTTGACTGGGGCGGCACAGGCCGGCGACTGGGGACCCGCAACGCCTCGGCAGCCGAAGGCTGACAAGTGGCGTTTGATGCGGGGTGTGGAGCGAACACCAGTCATTCACAAGCTCTACAACCTTTTGATAAAAGCCTATCAAAACAGCTCAGACAGCCTTTTGATACGCGCCACCAGGCATCAATCAGTACTATCATTTGACCGTGGCTTTTGATAACCATGAATCAGGCATGAATGTTTTACCTGCAGAGGTTTTCAAAGC
>JAIVHM010000213.1 GCA_020201095.1 Halomonas sp.
TATTTACACTATCGTTTAAAAGGCACACCCTATTTAATTACTCGTCGTGTTGATGCACCTGTTAAGAGGAAATGGTTTAACCAACAGTGTTATTCAAATGCGTCAGCCAGAGTTGCCATTTCCCAAGTTATAAAGCACCTACTTGAAGACAATCAGTGTGGTCATGTTACTTTAATACCGAGCGCCTACGCTCATTTAACGCCCTCACCTGAGGCTACCAATAATTTTCGCGAGGATTTTGCGAATAAATTTTTGGTAGGCCACGCAGGCGCCGTGGTTGATCGCCACAAAGGACAACGCGTTCTATTACAGGCTGCACAAAAACTTGAGCATCAAGCACCGGATATACAGTTTATTTTCCTAGGCGATGGCAAAGACGCAGAGACGTTAAAAATAGAGTATTCATCACTCAGCAACATTTCCTGGCTAGGATTTAAAAACAATATTGCCGATTATATTGCTGGCCTGGATGTATTTGCATTTCCGTCACGTAACGAAGGTTTAGGATCCGTTATATTGGATGTCATGCAGTTAGGCGTTCCTGTTATCGCTACCGATGTTGGTGGTATATCCGATATTGTCAAACATGAGCAGACAGGATTACTGATAGCCTCTGGAGATGCTAATGCGTTGGCAAATGGTATTATGCGCTTGAAAGATAGTGCGGCTCTCCGTCAACGGTTGGCTGAAGGAGCCACTGAGCGTTTAGATCAATACAGTCCACAGTCTATGGCTGCGTCTTACTGGCAGCTTTATCAAACGATAGTGAATTAATATTATGCTTGCTACTTCTTCAAAAGCACATAAAAATTTTCACAAATTAAAATTTTATACGCAACATACTATTCACCGCCTCATCCCCAAATCTTTTCTGCAGCGAAAAAGAAAAAGTTTGCTTAGATCCTTAAAGCGTTTTTCTGAAGACGAAAAAAAACAAATATGTCAACGTGTTAATTACTGCAACCAGATTGAGGAAGGCGTTGACCTACCTCAGAAGGCAAGCTGTTTGACTAATTTTAAGCGCGAAAGAAGTGGTACTTATTACCTGGATTTACTCAACGTATTACGCTACTTTCCGACTCATCCACGATTTTTTCACCGCTTTGGTGATATCACTACAGTTCCCGATGCTCCTACTATAGTCAAGAGCCGACCTTGAGAATAAAATCACTTACTATCATGAAAATCCCCACGAGGCAAAAGTGATTATCAGTAATGCTAATCGCTATGTTTCTCAGTTTATGAATGCCGAAAAAGAACGTTTAATAGGTCTATTGATCATGCAAAAATATTTCGAGCGCACCCATCAACTGGTGCCTTGTGAGCGCTATTATTGATGTCAGTCGGCTTTTGTGTAGTCCATTCTTCACTGTATATATTAGGTAAATGTCATCATACATTATCTCTCTTTTGCTAAGCTAAATACTGCCAGGCTCACTGTCATTGCTGTTACCCTGATTGGCCTCGCCCTTGGGTATGCTATTACCGTGATGACCCGCCTACCTTGGTGGACGCTGTTCCTGTTTGCCATTGTCTGGGTAGGTGTCGGTATAAAGTTACGCTGGGGGCGCCCTCTCAATGCACGTTATCGTAAAGTATGGCCGTGGTCACTTGCGCCAATATGTATATGGGGCGTTTATATCTACCTGGCAGCCAGCTTTGGTGACGTTGACTTAGGGGCTGTTTTTTTCCATCTCCAAGCGGGCATGGCAGAGCACGGCGGTGCAGGAAAAATGCTCATCGCCATCGTGTATACCTTAGGCGTGCTTGCCGTCCTGGCTTCTGTCACCTGGTTGTCACGTCATGATCAGCGATGGCGAGTGATGGAGCGCTTCTTGGCGATTGGATTGCTCGCCAGTAATCCGATGCTTTACGGCCTGGGTCAGCGCAGCGCGGCGGTGGTGGCCGACGATGCCGATTGGCTGGATCATCGCTACGTGGCGCCACCTTCATCAGATCAAAAAGAAGCCCCTAACCTGCTCGTGCTTTATTTAGAAAGTATCGAGCGTACCTACGATAATCCTCAGTTCGGCGACGCTTACGATGACCTAAGCCGCTTAGGTGAACGTGGCGTCGTCTTTGAGGGCCTCCAGCAAATGGAAAATACTGGCTGGACCATGGCCGGCAAGATTGCCAGCCAATGCGGCGTTCCGCTGATGCCAGCAGGGCTTCTACATGATAGCCAGTTTGAACCCTTGGAAAGCGTCGTTCCGGGCATTGACTGTATGGGTGATATTCTAGCCGGCCAAGGATACCGACTTAGCTACTTGGGTGGAGCCAGTACGGAATTTGCCGGTAAAGGTTTATTTTATCGCGGGCATCAGTTTCAAAGCGTTCAAGGCAAAGATGAGCTCGCACAACAGCTCGATAATCCGGACTACGTCAACAGTTGGGGAATCTACGACGACAGTCTTTATGACATGACAGCTGATGAAATTCGCCGCCTTGACGAAGCAGATGACGGCCCCTGGGGTGTTGTAACGCTGAGTATTGCAGGCCATGCGCCCAACGGATTTCCCGCTCGGCGCTGTCTCGAGCGCCAGGGTCCTTTTGATGAGCAAGACATTCTTTATTCGGTTGAATGTTCTGCCTGGCTGGCACGCGACTTGATTGATCGCCTAGACGATGAAGGGTTACTTGATAACACCATCGTCGCGATCATGAGTGATCACCTCACCATGCGCGTATCGGTATGGGACGAACTAACCACAATGGACCGTGAAAACACCTTTATTCTACTGGGCGATCACTTACCTCCCCAGCGAATTCAGCGAGATGCCACCATGTTAGATGCCTTCCCCACGATTCTTGAGGCGCTCGGCTTCACATTGGATGAGCATCGCGCGGGGCTAGGAGTCTCTCTATTGAGCGATCAGGAAACCCTGGTGGAACGCCATGGTTTGGACACCTTGAACGAACGCTTAAGAGAGGAGTCCGCCCTGCAGCACCGCCTTTGGGAGGGACTCGGGCCACAGCGACAGGAAACCAGCAGCCCCCCACAGGAACAGGTCATTGAAACGCCGGCAGACCAGACAGACGAAGTCGATATTATGCGTTGATGATCACTTTTTCACGCTGCCGATCGGCCAAAATTGCCTGGTAAACGGATTCAACATGTAACTCGTTGAGACAGTTGGTGTGACCCAGCGGGCAGGTGCGCTCAAAACACGGTGAGCAGGAAAGCCCAAGATAATGAATGACGGCGTTATCGCTAAGCGGTGGCGTATAAGCAGGTGAAGAAGAGCCATAGAGCGCGTGTATCCGCACGCCGACGGCGGCCGCTACGTGCATAAGACCCGAGTCATTGGTCACGACTTGGCGACAGTCGGCAAGCAGGTCTACCGCGTCCACCAGGGCCGTTTTACCGCATAGGTTGTGAGCCTGGGGAAGCCCTTCCACAATCGTATTGGCTCCATCATGGTCTTTGGGTCCGCCGAAAACGCGTATCTCATAGCCATCGGCAATGAGCTTTTTGGCTAATTGATGAAAGTAGTCGAGTGGCCACTGTTTCGCCGGTCCATATTCAGCGCCTGGCATCATGCCTATCGCTGGGCGGGAAGACAGCATGTTGGCCAGACGTAAATTAACCAGATTGTCCCGGTCAATGGTCAAGCGCGGCTTGGGAATCGCAAAATCCCCTGTTGACGCCTCATCAAGCGGCAAACCTAACGAGACGAACCGTTTCACGGTTTGATCCAGTACTTGCTTATCAAGTTTGCGGCGCTCTTTTAACAGACCATAGCGATGCTCTCCGAGAAAGCCGATACGCTCGGGAATACGTGCCATAAAGGGCACCAATGCGGCTTTCCAGGACCGGGGTAACACAATCGCCCGATCAAAACGTCCTTTCAAACGATTGGCAAGTTCGCGCCGGCTGGCAAGGCCAAATTCGCCGTGGCCTACTGCCAGGGGCAGCACCTCATCCACCTCGGGCATGCGCTCCAGAATGGGCTGTGACCATGCCGGTGCAACCACGCCGATAGTAGCATTGGGATAACGTGCTTTAAGGGTCATGAACAGGCTTTGGGCCATCACCATATCGCCTACCCAAGAAGGCCCGATGACCAGCAGCCGCATTGCGGATTTAGCCATTGAGCCACTCCAGATACGCTTTGACACCCTGGGCAACCGTTTTGAATTCAACATCGCAACCGACTTCTCGCAGATTGCTGATATCGGCGCGGGTGTAGCTTTGGTAACGCCCTTTCAGTTCTTCAGGGAAATCGATGTAATCAATTTGCCCTCTGGCGTAAAAGTCGATGACCGCTTCGCCAATCGCCTTAAATGGCTCCGCGCGGCCGGTACCCAAGTTGAAAATGCCCGAGGCACTTGGGTTATCCAGAAACCACAGGTTCACGTCGACCACATCGCCCACATACACAAAGTCGCGGCTCTGCATTCCGGCATCATAGCCGTCGTAGGCGCCAAACAGTTTCAGGGTTTCGCCGTTACGGATTTGCAGGTGGTTGTGATAGGCCACGCTGGCCATCTTGCCTTTATGCTGCTCTCTGGGGCCATACACGTTGAAGTAGCGGAAACCTACAACCTGGGTCGTCAGCTCATGCCAACGAGCACGCACATGTTGATCAAACAGAAGCTTTGAGTAGCCATACACGTTGAGAGGTTTTTCGCACTCGGGAACTTCTTTAAACACCTCACTGCCACCGTAGGTGGCGGCTGACGAGGCGTACAAGAAGGGGATTCCCTGCTGCTCGCAGTAATTTAGCAGCACTTTGGAATACTCGAAGTTATTTTCCATCATGTAGTGACCGTCCCACTCCGTCGTATCGGAACAGGCACCCTCATGGAAAATAGCATCGATCTTGGGTAGATCGACATACTCACCCCGCAATGCCGCTTTTACTCTCGCGAGGAAGTCGTCTTTATCGAGATAATCCGCCAGCGTGCAGTCAGCCAAATTGACGAATTTGGTGCCATCGCGAAGATCATCAACGACCATCACATCGTTTTGGCCGCGGGCGTTCAGTGCTTTGACCAAGTTGGCCCCAATAAAACCGGCACCGCCTGTTACGACAATCATTTCATTCTCCTTACCAAAAACGGCTCTGTTGGCTCTCGTGCCTATAACCTATCTGCTTGGGATTGTATACTTGACGGCTTATGAATTCATGGCCAACGGTGCTTTCCGCGATGAGTGTCTCGACAAACCAATCGACGCCTGATGTGTCGACCTTTCAAGGCTTGATCCTTGCGCTGCAACAGTATTGGGCAGAGCAAGGCTGTGTCATTCTCCAGCCGCTCGATATGGAGGTCGGCGCAGGCACTTTTCACCCCGCCACCTTCCTGCGCGCCATTGGCCCAGAGACCTGGAATGCCGCCTATGTCCAGCCGTCTCGACGTCCTACAGATGGCCGCTACGGCGAAAACCCCAACCGCC
>JAIVHM010000214.1 GCA_020201095.1 Halomonas sp.
GGATGCACGTAGGTCGTTGAGCGGGAGCGCACATAACCTTCCGCGACCTGCTCCTCCGGCCCCATAAAGTGCAGAAACGGCAGCGGGCCAACATCACCCAGGGTGTAATGGGAAAAGCCGCGCTCAGCCTTGATGGCTTCAACGATTTTATGCGCGCACTGCGCCAGCGCCGACTCTTCCTCCAGGGTTAACTTGAAGCCTAGCTCAGCGGCATCCACCAGCGCATAAAAGCCGCCGCTATAGGCAACCGAGTAGGTCACGGGGCCGATGCCGGGCACGTCGATCGTCTCGCGATAGGTATCGATGTAGCTCGGCAAACCACCACAGGTGACCGACTCTACCACCCCGTTATGTACCTTGGCTTCGACCTGCACCAGGCCCGCAGGCGCTTCAAGCTTGAAGCGCTGGATGCCTTCCTGCTTGGGCACGATGCCGCTTTCCAGCACGGCGGTAGCGGTGCACAAGGTATTGGAACCCGAATAAATGGGATAGCCCATGACTTCCATGATGATGTAGCCGGCGACGGCTTCCGGGTCACAGGGCGGCACCAGCAAATCTACCGACATCTCGGGGATGCCGTAGGGCTCTTCAAGCAATAGCCGACGCAAGCCGTCGGCGTCATCGCGCAGGTATTCCATCTGCTCGCGGACGCTGTTACCCGGCAGATGATCAATGCCGCCCGTGACAATACGGCTGACATCGCCGCCCGCGTGGGTGTCCATTAACTGGAGGGTATGCTGAGTATTCATTCGCCGGACTCTTTACGGTTAGGAAGTGTTAAGGGCAAACGGAGCGCCATGGGATTGCCACTGGCTATCCGGGACAATCACGATCTTGCCGAGATAGTTACTGCCCCGATTGACGAAATAGCGCTCGGCTTCATGGAGTTCGGAGAGTTTGAAGGCCGCGTGCAAGACGGGCTTCAGATCGCCGCTGCGAATCCACGCAATGAGCTGCTCGGCCTCTTCCCGAGTGCCGTGGGAAACCCCGAATATCTGTACCTGATAGAGGTAGATGCGCGTCCACATTATCTCGCTTAAGTTGCCACCGCTTGCCCCGGCGATGGACAGCCTGGGATAGCGTTTCCGGTGCTGCATATCGATAATCATGGTGTCGATGAACAGGTTGGTCATCTCCCCGCCGACTAAGTCCATCACCGCATCGATGGGCTGACCGCCAGTGGTAGCCAGTACGCGCTCGACAAAGGTCGGCAAGTCGCCGCGGTCGATCACGGCCTCGGCCCCCAACGCGATCAGCGCATCGGCCTTATCGGGCTGACTAACGGCGTAAGGAATCGCGCCTACTACGCGGCAAAGCTGGATCAGCGCTGTGCCTACGCCGCCGCTGGCGCCGGTGACCAGCACCCGCTCTCCGGCGCCGATGCCGGCGGATGTCATCATGTGGTAAGCCGTCTGATAGGAACACATCCCCATGGCGGCAAGTTCTGCGTCATGCAGTTTTGGATTAGCGACGTGGTGAAACTGATCCGACGGCACAGCGATATACTCGGCATAGCCGCCATCCGCCCCGTGACCATAGTAGTCCGGGGTCAGGTTGATATCGCGACGCTCATCGGCATACAGGTTGAAATCCAGAAGCCCCCGCTCACCGATCCGCGAGGGATCAATGCCCTCGCCCACCGCCACAATTGTTTTTTGCCGTCGCCGTTACCTGCACCAGCACCTGGCCTGCCTGAGGTTTGGGGGTTGCCACATCCTGATGGTATTCAAGTTTTTCGATACCGCCATGGCCGGTTAACACCATGGCAGCCATGGTAGCGGGTGGCGCTACTTCAGCAACTGATTTAGCCATTTGCGGTCTCCTCGAATTATCAAAATATCTCAACGTTAACGTCAGCATTGCAAAGCGGCTTTAAAACCAGTGCTTGCGCCTGAATAGCCAGATCAGCATTCCACCGATGCCCAGCATTACGCCCCAGACAAAGAAATAACCGTAGCGATAGCCAAGCTCGGGCATATACTCGAAATTCATCCCATAGATACCAGCAATGAAGGTGAGTGGCACAAAGATAGCGGTAATCACCGTCAGCACGCGCATGGTGATATTGAGCTGGTGCGATGAAATCGAAATATAGCCATCGACCAGATCCCCGCAGATGTCGTAATACATTTGCGTCAGAGTGTAGAGCCGTTCAAAGCGCTCTTCCACATCGGTAATCGCGTGCCGCGTTTCGCTTTCTTCACGAGGCAGATGCGCGTAATCGTAGGCGGTCAGTTCCTGAGTAATGCCCTTGTGGTAGCTGAAGATTCGGCGCATTTTCACCAGCCGCGAGCGGTAGGCGGTGATACGCCGCATCAAGACATCATTGCCGTTATCCAGCAGCTCGTCTTCCAGATCGCTAAGCGCACCCTCGAATTCCAGCAGGCTGTCGATGTAATACCCAGCCGACAGGTACATCACCCGCAGAGCCACATGCTCTGGAGAGTGTGCCAGCAGTGCACGACCCTGCTCGTTGAACAGGCGCTGGATGCTTAACGCCTCACCAGGGTGCAAGGTGACCAGGAAGCGCTCGCCAATAAAAAAGCACACTTGCTGGGGGACAAAGTTCAACTGAGCATCGAACGAGGAGATACCGCGATAAATGATCAGCGTGTGATGCTCAAACTCTTCAATTTTAGGCGGGTGGCGCTCTTTGTGGGCATCCTGAATCGACATTGGATGACATTCGAAGTCTTCCAAGAGACGCTGCTCGCGGGCCTGGCTTTCGCCCTGCATATCCACCCAGATATGACTGCCCGGCGTTTGTCGCCACACATTGATGAGCTGTTCGTCGCCTTCGTGAAAATCCCCTTCGGGGGTCGTTAACAGGGTTCGAATCATGATCGTCCTTGATGGTTAACCGATGACGTTTTCGCAGACACGCTTACGCAGGTGAGTCAGCCATACAGACTTGTGCTTTGCCGGCGTGTTTAGCGTTATACATGGCGACGTCAGCACGTTTAAGCAGCTCCTGAGCCGTTTCGTTTACGTCTGGCTTGTAGAGCGCAACGCCAATGCTGGCGCTGACAAGTACCTCCGCCTCCTGTAGCTCCACAGGCTTCTCAATAGTATCAATCAGCTGTTGGGCAAGCCGCTCGGCGGCATCAGGCGCGATGTTTTCCAGCAGCACGACAAATTCATCCCCCGCCCACCGGGCAACATAGTCGGTTTCACGCACGGCGGCACTGAGGCGTTTGGCGATTTCACGCAGCAACTCGTCACCGGCAGCATGGCCGTGCAGATCGTTGACGGCCTTGAAGCCATCCAGGTCCATGAACAGCACGGCAAGCGCGGTTTGCTGGCGCCGGGTGCGCGCCATCGCCTCCGGCAACCGCTCATCCAAAGCGCGCCTGTTGGGCAATTGGGTCAGTGCGTCTTCACGCGCTTCCAGGTCGCGCAGGCGCTCGAGCTGTATACGCTCGGTAACATCGTGGAGGAAAAGACTGCGCTGACTTCGCCCTTCTATATCGAGCGATTTGATACGTATTTCCACAGGTAATTGCCGACCGTCACGACGCGCGGCGTAATAGGTAACGGGCGTCTGCTGGCCACCTTCCGGCATGCCATCAGGAAAGATCAGTTGCTGAATGGAACGCGTCAGCGCTTCTTTACGTGTCCAGCCAAACATCGTCGTCGCGGCGCGGTTCCAGTCCAGCACAATGTTGTTATCGTCAATGCTGACGTAGGCATCGTAGGCCGACTCGATCACCAGATTAAGCTCTCTGGTGCGACGCTCAATCTGATTTTCGAGATCCAGGTGCAGCGCTTCGAGCGATGCCTGGGACGCTTCCCGGCGCTGCTTTTCAAACAGAAACCGTTCTCTCAGGTGGATCTCATCGGTGACAATTGAGCCAAGGTCTTTAAGTGCGTCAAGCTCGCCGGCGCTAAGCCGTCGTGGCTGGGTGTCCACGGCACACAGTGACCCCAACGCCAAACCCTTGGACGTGCGTAGCGGAATACCCGCGTAAAAACGCACCCCACCTGGCTCGGTCACCAGCGGATTATCGGCAAAGCGGGGGTCTTCTTGGGTGTCTTCAACAATCAGCGGCGCGGTTTCTGCAATGGTATAGGCGCAGAATGCCACGCTCCGTGACGTTTCACGGAGTTCTGTTCCCACACGAGATTTTATCCATTGACGCTTGGCGTCAATCAGCGTGACGGTCGACGTGGGCACATTCAGCAATTGGGTGACCAGACGCGTTACCCGATCGAAAGCGGGTTCCTCCGGCGTATCCAGCAGCGCCAATTCGTAAAGCGCTGCCAGCCGAGCCTCTTCGTCGGGCGGGATGGGATAATTCATTGTCTGTCAGCCATGATGATAGACGGTAATCCACTATCATAACGTGATCAGCCATGCTTTGCCCAAGACGCCCGGTAACCGGCCACCTTAGCCCAGCTAATGCTTACCAGGGAGGACGCGAACAATGCCCCCAGAAAAGGGCCAAGCGTGGGGATGCCAGCGGGGAAGGTCGCTGCCACGAGACCCGCTGCAAGGCTGCCGCTGGCAATCCAGCCAGGTAAAACGGCGCCTAAAAGCCCAGCGATGCCACCGCTAATCGCAGCCGCGGTAGACATTCGCTTCCACAACCCAAGCAATACCGGTACGACAATTGCGGCACACAGCAAGTCAGCGATCAGAAAAAGCCGCAGCACCGAGAGGCCCTGCAGAGCAACAATCACGACCGGTACCATCAGCGCAACGGTCCACCAACGCGCCGTGGTCAACGACCGGCCCTGCTGCTCATGCTGGGAGACCGTCAGCGAGGCAATCGCGTTTTGTAGCGTATCGACACTCGATGCTACCAGCGTCACCGCCAGCACCAGGGCCAGCACGGCGAGCCACGACGGCGCATTGCCAAGGAGGGCAAAAAATGGAATGGGCGGCTCGCCCAGCGCCACGCCACTCATCGCGGCAAGCATCCCCAGGCCGCCGATCACCATCACCACGGCGACGGTCAACCCACCCCCCAGCCAGGCACCTCGGCCCAAGCTGCGTGAATCCCGCGCGGCCCAAACCCGTTGCCAATACCCTTGATGGAAAAGGTTCGCCGCCGTGACGGCGATGACCAGCGTTAGCGCCACGCTCAGCGCGTCGCCCACCGGAGCGCTCGGCATTGACGATACGTCTGGCATGGCAGGCAAATAAGTGAAGGCGACGCTTGTGACGATAAGCAGCAGGGCAATTAACAACCATGCCTGCCAGCGGTCGGTGGCAAGGCTCGCCCTCAGCCCACCGAGCACGGTATAGGCAAGCGTACTCAAGGCAACACCCATAACCACCAAAGCGGGCGGCACATCGGAAAGTAGCGCAGTAATCGCGCCGATGGCGGTCAGCTCTGCAGCTAGAAAACAGGCCATGTACGCTACCGATACCAGTGACACCCAGCGCCGCACGCTGGTGCCGTAGCATGCTTGGGCAAATTCAGCGATGCTTCTGCCTTCGGGCAGCGCGCGACGAATAGCAGGCCCGTAAAGACCTAATACGATAAATGGCAGTGCAGAACCGATGGCATAACCGGCAAGCGCCACGGGGCCAACAAAGGCGCCTATCTCCGGCGGCGCAAACAGAATCCATGCCCCCATCCCGGAGGCAAGAAACGACAGCCCAAGAGTCGCCCCGGACTGAGAATTGCGAGCGGTAATGTAATCATCAACCGTGCCACCCGCCCAGCGAGCACGCAGACCAAGAATGATGAAAACGCCAAGCGCTGCGGCCAGCGCCGCTGAAGTCAGGTAGGTCATGTCGCACTTCCTCCGCCGGTATGATCCGGATCAGGTTCCAGGGTTAGCGCAAGCGCACTCTCAGCCCCTGAGGGCTCCCCTGGCGACAGTATGTGAATGAATGTTATGAACAGATATTATTTTCAACCAGAAACGTGCCAGCGTAAAGTAACCTGCCTATACCAAAACGCGCAGTCGCTCGAGGTTAAACGTGCTCAGGTCTTCCAATACGGTCAGCCGCTCGCCATACTCAGCGGGGAATTTAAATAAAACCGTGCGCCCAGACCGACACGGATAGCTCAATGGGAAACCTCTAATGCGCTACACAGAAGCCAAGGAACATACGCCGGGCAGACTACACGCGCTGTTTGCTGACCCTTATAACGCGTTTGAAAACGATACCGACGAGCGCCAGCTACACCTGCATATCGCGCTGTATTTACTGCTGGCACGCCCCATGGAGCGCGGCTTGATGACACTAAGAGTCATCCATGGCTGGGAAAACGGCGGCTTCGAGCCGGCTGATTTGCAGCATGCCGACTACGCCATTCATAGCGTGGTGGATTTCAAGCGCGCGGTAAGCGACTTCACCCAGGCCTCAAAAGACAACATCGCCTTTCCTGCCGCCCTTGATGCCTTACTGGCCGCCCCGCTTGACGATGCGATCGCCAATGCCGAGGCGGACGGGCAGACGCTTAATGAGGAGACGCGTACCATCCCGGCCCGCTGGCCCGCTTTTGAAGGCGGTTTAGCACTCTATACACTGTTCAAGATGTACCACCGCCTAGTCTACGGTGAGGACGAAGCTTATCGTTGTACGCAGTGCTATACCCCCCAAGGGCTTCGCGAGATTCATGAATTTCATCTTGAAGAGGGCGAGTTTGCGCTGCTGGTTCCAACCGGCAAGCACTTTGATAGCGAGCCTGCCATGCTGGTGCTGCACGAGAGTCAGCTTGATCCGATTGAACAGCTGACACCTTTGCGATTGGCGTTAGCCTAGCGATATAGTGCTGTTAATACCGCTGGAGACATTTTCCGGTTCAAACCAGCGTGCGGTCACGGTCTTGGTCTGTGTCCAGAAGGCAATCGCCTGTTTACCATTGGGACCCAGGTCGCCAAGCTTCGATCCTCGCGAGCCGGTAAAGCTGAAGTAGGCAACGGGCACCGGAATCGGTACGTTGATGCCGATCTGACCTACATCGATATCGTTTTCAAAGCGCCGTGCAACCCAGCCGGAGTTGGTAAAAATCGAGGTGCCGTTGCCGTTGGGGTTGGCATTGATAAACGCAATGGCGTCATCCAGGGTTGCCACACTGACCACGCAGAGGACCGGGCCAAAAACCTCTTCACGGTAGATGGTCATGTCGGCCGTGACGTCGGCAAACAGCGTCGGACCGACAAAATTACCGTCCGGATAACCATCAACCGAGCAGCCTCGTCCATCGACCATCAATTTGGCGCCCTCTTTTTCGCCAGCGCCAATCAAGCGTTCGACGCGTTCTTTGGCCTGGGGGGATACCAGCGGGCCCAGGTCAGCATCGCGTTGGGTACCAGGCCCGACCTTCATGCCACGCGCACCTTCCACAATATCGTCAAGCCATGTACGGGCTTCGCCCACCAGAACCACCACCGAGTTAGCCATACAGCGTTGCCCGGCCGCCCCAAAGGCAGAGCCCAGCAGGCTGTCAATCGCCTGACTGCGATTGGCATCGGGCATCACCACACAATGGTTTTTGGCGCCCATCATCGCCTGCATGCGTTTACCCGCCGCGGCAGCGCGGTTGTACAGCAGCGAGCCCACATGGGATGAGCCAATGAACGACAGCGCCTTGATCGACTGATGATCGGCGATCTGGTTTGCCACCTCAGGACCGCCGTGAACAACATTCAATACGCCCGCTGGAATGCCCGCTTCGTGGGCCAGCTCGACCAGCCGCATGGTCGAGCTGGGGTCCTGCTCCGAGGGTTTCAGCACAAAGGTATTGCCGGTCGCAATGGCCAGCGGGAACATGAAGCAAGGCAGCATGATCGGGAAGTTGAAGGCCGTAATGCCCGCCCCGACGCCCAGCGGATGGTGCATGGTGTAGACATCGACTTCGTTGGCGGCATTGTTGGCAAGCTCCCCCAGCTGCAGTGAGGTAATCGAGCAAGCGTGCTCAACCACCTCCAGCCCGCGCCCGACCTCGCCTTCAGCATCCGGCAGGGTTTTGCCGTGCTCTTCAGTGATCAGCGCCGCCAGTTCGGGGGTATGCTCACGAATCAGCGCCTGTAGCTTGAGCATGATGCGCATCCGTTTACCCAGCGGCACCTTGCGCCACTCCTTGAAGGCCGTTTCGGCGCTGGCAATGGCGCGCTCGACTTCATCGGCGGTGCAGAAAGGCACCCGGGCGACGACTTCCTGGGTGGCAGGGTTCACCACATCACGCCACTCCTGGCTCTGGGACGTGACCGGCTGACCGTCAATGAACATGGGGATATCGCGAATGGGCATGGCGTTGCTCCTATTGTGGTTGTATTAGAAAGTTGACGTAAACGTAAATAAACCATCGCAAGAGTAAACAGAATCTATCGTGCGCCGTCAATTAGTCGCTATGCTGATAGACCTAAACCCTCAAATTTATCGGGCCGCAGAATGGCGACGTGCCCCACCCCAAGGAGGCCTTCATGCGGACATTCAGCTGCCGCTGCGGCAACCCGTTATTTTTTGAAAACACACACTGCCTTGCCTGCCAGGCAGACGTCGGCTGGTGCCCGGCATGCCGCCATATCGTGGCGCTGGAACCGCTGCCTGGCGGCGGTTATCGCTGCACGCAGCCTGGTTGCCAAACCGCATTGATGAAGTGCCATAACTACGCCCTGGAAAATGTCTGCAACCGCACGGTGGTCATCAACCAAGGTTACGCCGACACCCTGTGCGACTGCTGCCGCTACAACGCCGTCATTCCCGATCTGTCGATTGAGGGTAATCGCGAACGCTGGGCAGCGCTGGAGGCCGCCAAGCGGCGACTTTTTCACACCCTGGACTTATTGGCGCTACCCCACGGCACCGTCGGCGATGCGATCGATGTGCCGCTGAGTTTCTCGTTTATGGCCGACGCCCTGCCCGACCAAGGCTTGTGGCGCTCTACCGCGAACCAGGAAAAGGTATACACCGGCCATGCCAGCGGGCATATCACCATTAACGTCAAAGAAGCCGACGCCGTTGAACGTGAACGTTTACGGGTCGACATGAACGAGTCTCACCGCACCCTGATCGGTCATTTCCGCCATGAAATTGGTCACTATTACTGGGATTTATTGGTCAAGCAACGCGATGAAGACGCCTGCCGCCAAGTGTTTGGCCACCATGACCAGCCCACCTACGCAGACGCATTGGAGCAATATTACCAACAGGGCGCGCCTGGAGATTGGCCAACCCGGTTTATTTCCGCCTACGCCGCCATGCATCCCTGGGAAGACTTCGCCGAAAGTTTTGCGTTTTATCTGGACATGGTTGCCGTGCTGGATACCGCCATGCATATGGGGCTATACCGCACCGAGTATGACGGCACCCTGGACAGTATGCTGCTGGCATTTCATCAGGTCGGCATGGCGGTCAACGAACTGAATCGCGACATGGGGCTTCTCGACCTGGCGCCGGGAGCGGTGGCCCCGGCGGTGCGGGATAAGCTTGCCTATGTGCATCGACTGGTTCGCCACGCCGGCACCCATCAGGAGACGCGCTAGTCGTCGTTATCCTGATCCCCTGCACGACTCTGCGTTTGCCGCTGGGCCACATGGGGAACTTGGTCACCGCTGACAAAATAGGTCGCGCTCAAGGTGTCATGAATCGCCGCGAAGCCGATCTGCAGTTCATCGACAAACGCATGCAGCTTGCTCGGCGAGTGTGCCAGCAGTTGGATATCGGCATCGACGACATCGGCCCGCACCAGCGACACCGTGGCCGCTGCGCGGTCTTGCCGAGGCAATAGCTGTAGTTCGTGGATCAGGGTTTCCAGACTGCAGGCAATGGAGCGCGGCAGGTTGGGGTCCTGCAGCAGAAAGCGAAGCACATCGGGGCCGCGAACGCGCAAGCGAACCTGTTGGCGGTACATCTGATACGCCGTGAGCGATTTAAGCACGCTCATCCACTGCAGATTTTCAAACGGCAATAGCTCTTCAGGGTTTTTCGGCAACAGGCTTGCCGAGCGCACATCGACAATCCGTGTGGTCATATCAGCACGCTCCAGCTGCCGCCCCAGTTCAATGAAGGTGCGGGCCGGGCCGTGACTCAGCGTGCCCTCGATCAAGCCCGCCAACGCCTGGCAGCCACGAATGACACTTTTCAAAAAGGCGTCGCGGCGCCGTGGGCTGACGCCGTTTTCCGCGTGGTCGGCCACGCTCAGGTAGAGCTGGTTGACCTCTTCCCAGATTTCTCGGGGAACCACGTCTCGCGTGGTGCGCAGGTTTTCACGAGCGCTGGCTAGAGCCGCCAGAATCGAGCTGCCGTTTTGCGCATCAGCGCATAGAAAGTACACCACACTGCGCTCATCGAAGTCGTCGTGACGGGCCTTGAACGCCTCAAGGGTACCGGTCATTTCAATCAGCGGCCCCCAGCCAAGCGGCAAATGCCGCGGCAGATCCAGCATCAGGTGACTGTTGACGCTCAACAACCGCGCGGTGTCCTCGGCCCGCTCGATATAACGCGCCATCCAGTACAGGTTTTCGGCTACGCGTGACAGCATGGGCTAGACTCCTGCCTGCGCAGCAGTGGTTGCTGCGTGCTCATCGGTTTCGACAATCCAGGTATCCTTGCTGCCACCGCCCTGGGAGGAATTCACCACCAGCGACCCCTCGACCAACGCCACCCTGGTCAGGCCGCCGGTCGTCACATGGGTTTCAGGACCAGACAGAATAAACGGACGAAGATCGACATGGCGCGGTTGGGGCAGGCCATTTGAAAGCGTCGGCGTGGTTGAAAGCGCAAGCGTGGGCTGAGCCATGTAGTTACGCGGATTGTCCATGATCAATTGAGCAAACTGGTCGCGCGTCTCCTTGGTTGAACGCGGCCCAATCAGCATGCCGTAGCCGCCTGATTCGTTGGCCGGTTTAACGACCAGCTCATCGAGGTGCTCAAGCACATACTTGCGATCATCTTCAAACATGCACAGGTAGCTGGGCACATTGGGCAGCAGGGGTTCTTCGTCCAGGTAGTAACGAATGATCTCGGGTACAAAGGCGTAGACCACTTTATCGTCGGCGACCCCGGCTCCCGGCGCATTCGCCAGGGCCACATTGCCCGACCGCCAGGCGCGCATCAGGCCCGCCACCCCGAGCATTGAACTGCGATTAAAGGCTTCGGGATCGAGAAATTCGTCATCCACCCGCCGGTAGATCACATCCACCCGCTGGCGTCCTTCAACGGTGCGCATGTACACGACGTTGTCGTCATCAACATGAAGATCACTGCCCTGAACCAGTTCAACGCCCATCTGCTGAGCCAGATAAGCGTGTTCAAAATACGCTGAGTTATAGATACCCGGGGTGAGCACCACAATCTGCGGGTCATCGCCGGGTCGGGGCGACATGGCCGCCAGCATGTCGTAAAGCTGGGCGACGTAATCATCGACAGGCAGGATCTTGCCAGTGGCAAACAGCTCGGGGAGCACCCGCTTGGTCACGTTGCGGTTTTCAAGCATGTAGGAAACGCCGGAAGGAATGCGCAGATTGTCTTCCAGCACATACAGGGTGCCATCTCCGCCTGGACTCGCTGCTTTAAACCGGCCTCGGTTTTGCGCCATTCGTTTGCGGAAATGATTCTGGGCACAATATCAAAGGGCCAAGCCCGATCAATCATGGCGCCTTCGGAATACACGGTAAAGGTGATACCCATGGTACGAATGGCAATGTCTGCTGCAGTTTTACGCTCGGCTAACTCTTCAGCGCTAAACCGGGCCAGCATATTGCAAAGCTCACCTGCAGACTCACGCGGCTTGCCCGGCGCCGCCAACAGTTCATCGTAAAAATCGCGGCACGCATAATTGTTCCAATTCACTTGGTTCATGGGCGCTCTCCTGGCGCAGGGGAAGACGGCATTGGTCTGGGCGTCTGGAACCGGCCCTGATAGCTAGTTTAGCCAGACCGTGCATAAAGCGGATAACTAAATCGAGCAAAATACATACCATCTTTTGCGGTTTTTAAACGCTAGAAACCCCATCGAAACAAAACCAACTAATAATTAACCACAGAAACCAGAAATGCGTCTTAAAGGTGCGGATAGCATTCTTTTTTGGTGCAAAAAAAGCGCTAAACACTAATAAAAAAGACGTAACCACAATGAAAGCTGCAAAAAAATAAAACTGGAACGATACTTGCGAGTAATGCTTTCTCTTTCATCGGCTTTTGGGTTGATATTGGCTTTTTCAGAGGGTCGCTCATGACCATTCGCGTTGCCTTGCACCACTGTACGACCTACCACTTTGACCGACCGGTGCATTTATCGCCCCATGTGGTCAGACTTCGGCCTGCGCCCCACTGCCGTACCCAGATCGATGCTTATTCACTAAACATCTCCGGTGACGACCATTTTTTAAATTGGCAGCAGGACCCATTCGGCAACTTTAATGCGCGCATCGTGTTTCCCGAACCGCGCAAAGAACTCACCATTGGCGTGGAGCTGATTGCGCCAATGACGGTGATCAACCCGTTTGATTTTTTTCTGGACGACATTGCGCAAACGATTCCCTTTGCCTACCCGCAAGGCCTGCGCCAGGAACTCAGCCCCTACCTTGAAGTAACGGAGTCAGGGCCGCGCTTAATGGCGTGGCTCCAAGACGTGCCCATGGAGCCGACCACCACCGTCGACTTCCTGGTTGCCCTCAACCAGCGCCTTCAGAACGACATTAGCTATCTGGTGCGCATGGAGCCCGGCGTGCAAAGCTGTGAGGAGACTCTCACCCTGGGCTGTGGCTCCTGCCGAGATAGTGCCTGGCTGTTGGTGCAGATACTGCGCCATTTAGGTTTGGCCGCCCGCTTTGTGTCGGGCTACCTGATCCAGCTCAAGCCAGATGTCAAAGCGCTTGATGGCCCCAGCGGCAGCGAGACCGATTTCACCGATTTGCACGCCTGGACAGAACTGTTTCTGCCTGGCGCGGGCTGGGTTGGCCTTGACCCCACCTCGGGCCTGTTTGCGGGTGAAGGGCATATCCCCCTTGCCGCCACACCCACCACCGGGAGCGCCGCTGCCATTACCGGCTTTTCCGAAAAATGTGAGGTCGAGTTTGAGGTAGAAATGCGCGTGGAGCGCATCCATGAAGACCCCCGCGTGACCAAGCCCTACAGCGATGACCAGTGGCAGCATATACTTGAGTTGGGCGATCAAGTGGATACCGTCCTCAATCAACAGGACGTTCGCCTGACCATGGGCGGAGAGCCGACCTTTGTGTCCGTGGATGACATGGAAAGCCCTGAATGGAACACCGATGCCCTGGGCGACCACAAGCGCGAGCGTGCCGAAGTGCTGCTATCCCGTCTGCAAACGGCCTTCGCGCCCGGCAGCGTAATCCAGCAACAGCAAGGCAAATGGTACCCCGGTGAACCGCTCCCCCGCTGGGCGCTGGCCTGCTACTGGCGCAAGGATGGCGTGCCGCTATGGCGCGACCCTCAATGGCTTGCCTGCATGGACGGCGCGCCTGACGTGACCGTCGACGATGCCATGGCGCAGCGTTTTACCCGCGCCCTGAGCGAGCACCTGGGTGTCGCCGAGCGTCACTGGATCGCCGCTTACGAAGATGCCTACTATTATCTCTGGAAAGAGCAGACACTGCCGGTCGACGTTGACCCGCTCAAGGCAGACCTTAAGGATGACGCCGAGCGCCATCGTCTCGCCCGGCTGCTGGAGCAGGATTTAAGCGCCGTGGTCGGTTACGCTCTGCCACTGCGCCATTCGGTGGCTCAATCGCACCGCTGGGAAAGCGGCCGCTGGCCGCTCAAGCGCGACCAGCTGTTCTTGGTGCCCGGCGACTCTCCCATGGGCCTGCGCCTGCCGCTCTCGGCACTGCCCTGGGCCGATCCTGACGAACAGCCCCAGCCGCAATCGCTATTTGCCCCGCGCCCCGCACTGGGCGACATCCACGGCGAAGTGGCCAGGCGCAACGCAGAGCAGCACCCGTTCAGCAGCACGGAACGCCATGGCAAGAGCCTTCACCCGAGCCTCAGCCACCCTGAAGGCGAAACCGTGCAGCGCCAGCCAAGCGCCGTGAACGACCGCGAACACAAAGTGATCCACACAAGCCTATGTATTGAGCCCCGGGACGGCCGCTTACATATTTTTCTCCCGCCGTTGACCCAGCTCGAGCATTATCTGGACCTGCTCAGCAGCATTGAAGCCTGCGCCCGCACGCTGGCCTGTCCGGTGATGATCGAAGGTTATGCACCGCCCCGCGACCCGCGGCTTGAGAGCTTCCAGGTCACCCCTGACCCAGGCGTGATCGAGGTCAACATCATGCCTGCCGCCAGCTGGCAAACCCTGGTGGCGCAAACCGAACGCCTATACGACGAGGCGCGCCTGGCCCGCTTGGGCACCGAAAAATTCATGCTGGATGGCCGCCACACCGGCACTGGCGGGGGCAATCACGTGACGCTGGGTGGCATCACACCGGAGGATTCGCCGTTCCTGCGCCGTCCCGATTTGCTCGCCAGCCTGGTGACCTACTGGCAGCACCATCCCAGTCTTTCCTACCTGTTTTCAGGCTTGTTTATTGGCCCCACCAGCCAGGCCCCCCGAGTCGACGAAGCACGTCACGAGGCGTTATACGAGCTGGAGATTGCTCTGCAGCAAATGCCCGAAGGCGAAGTGGTTCAACCCTGGCTGGTGGATCGCCTGCTGCGTCACCTGCTGACCGATCTGACTGGCAACACTCACCGCGCCGAATTCTGTATCGACAAGCTTTACTCGCCGGATAGCGACAGCGGTCGCCTGGGGCTGCTCGAGCTGCGCGGTTTCGAAATGCCGCCCCATGCGCGCATGGGCCTGATGCAGATGCTGCTGATTCGGGCGCTGGTCGCCCGCTGCTGGAAAACTCCTTATCGGGCCAAGCCCGTCCGTTGGGGCAGCGCCCTACAGGATCGCTGGATGCTGCCTCACTACCTGTGGGAAGACCTCAACGAAGTGCTTGGCGACCTGCGCCAGCACGGTTTTGCGTTTAACCTCGAATGGTTTGCCCCGTTTCTGGCGTTCCGCTTTCCGGTTCATGGCCGGCTGAACACGCCAATGCTCAATATTGAGCTGCGTCAGGCGATCGAGCCATGGCACGTGCTGGGAGAAGAAACCAGCGCAGGGGGCACTGCCCGTTACGTCGATTCCTCGGTGGAACGCCTGGAAGTCAAAGTCAGCGGCATGAGCGGTGATCGGTATCTAGTGACCTGTAACGGCCGACGGGTGCCGCTTGCCGCTACCGGGCGCAACGGCGAGGCCGTCGCCGGCGTGCGCTATCGCGCCTGGCAGCCACCGTCTGCCCTGCACCCGCAGATTCCCGTTCACGCGCCGCTGGTGTTTGACGTCATCGATACCTGGAACCAACGCTCGGTCGCAGGCTGTACGTATCATGTGGTTCACCCCACCGGGCGCAGCTTTGATACCTTGCCGGTCAATGCCTTTGAAGCTGAGGCCAGGCGCCTGGGCAGGTTCAGCGATAGCGGCCATCACCATGGCAGACAGGTCGCGGCGGCTGAAATGCCAAGCCTTGAGCTCCCCTGTACACTGGATCTGCGCTGGTGTCCGCGCTAAGGCCCCCTTAAATGCTTCCTTATCGGCGCGCGCTGCAGGATAATCCGCCCCTTATCTGCCCAGGACAATCAGCCTCATGACGGCCCCTGTCTCTACCTCACTGCTTGAGCTTGGCGCTGCCGGGCTCATTGAGGATTACCTGAATCAGCTAGGCCAGGGACAGCCCGGCGTTTTCGATGCCATGCTCGACCGCCAGGGCAAGCTGCGACCTGGCTGGGAGAGCCTGCTC
>JAIVHM010000051.1 GCA_020201095.1 Halomonas sp.
GGCGGGCGAATTTATCTGCGCGGTGAGCGACGAAAGCGCCTTCAAGCGCCTGCAGGATGACGCCACGCGCGAGGCCATCGATGACTACCTGCGCCCGCTCAACCGCCGCGTGGCCAGCAGCCAGGATGAAGGCGTGTATTTTCTTGCCTGGCGACAGCTGGATGACAGCGCGCGGGACCAGCTCGCCCGCCAACTGGGCGACACCGTCAACAGCCTGCTGCCGCTGCTGGAATGGCTACAGCTGGTGCAGGAAGCCCTGGGTCGCGACAGCGTGCTGTCCCCCGGCGATGTGCTCAAACCCGGCGAGCTACAGGCCAAAAGCGAAGATAACCCCAGCCTGCGCGAGCGCATTGAGCGCCTTGCCACCGACAGCTTCTTCGGCTCCCAAAGCGACCAGCTGGACGCCCAGGTCAAGCAGGTATTCAAGCGGTTGAGGGAGCACGGCTACCTGCTGCAGCCCCACTCGGACCGCCAGGTGTTCCTGGTGACCGGCAAAGTCGACTATCTGCTCGAACTGGTGCGCTTTATTCGCGATGAAGAGCACCTGCCGGTGGACGACGAGGGCGAGGACACCCAGGAGGCGCTGCTGTGAACGACGCGGAAACGCCAGGGCTGGAAAGCCGCCTGATCACCACCGGGGTGGAGCGCCTGGCCCTGCTGGGCCGCCACGCCGAAGCGCTGATGCAAGGCTATGCCAACGATCAAGTCCCGCTGGAAGGGCTAAGCCATACCGCGCTGCGCAAGCTGCTGAGCGCGCGGATTGTCTGGCGGCCCGACGAGCAGGGCGGCCTCAAGCTGACGCCCAAGGTGCGCGAATTGATCGCCGAAATGGTCGCCGATGAAGCCCGGCGCCACGTCAACGCCGATGTGGCCGAAGCGCTGGAGCTGATCCGCAGCCTGATCGAGAGCTATCGCGACTCCAGCAGCCGCGGCGACTACTGGCAGCAGGAGCAGCAACTGTTGCGCCTGCGCCAGGCGGTGGACGACATGAACGGCCGCTTTGCCGACGCCATCGACAGCCTGTGGCAGCGGCTCAACAGCGGTTTTGGGTTTGTCAGCCAGCTCAATGACAAGGTGCGCGAAAACGACCGCGCGCAAAAGCAGGTGGTCCGCCTGCTCGACGGGCTGGCGCTGATCGACTTTGACGAGTTGATCGAACTGGTGGGCAGCGACGGCACGCTGCGCAAGGTGTTGATCAGCCAGCTGCAACAGCAGCTCAGCCAGCACTACACCAGCTTGCGCGAAGTGCAGCACCGCCTGATCGAGCTGATGGCGAGGTTTCGCCGCATGCAGGCACGCAGCCGCCTGGTCTCAGGCATGGCCGCCTTTCTGCGCGAGCACCCCGGCTTCACCCCCGGCAACTACGCCCGCCGCAGCGAGGTGCCGGCGCTGTTTAACCACGCAGCACCCCTCACCGCTGCCGGGGCCGTGGCGCTGGACCGCGCCCAGGACATGCCCACCATCAGCGCGCTGCTGCAAAACGTGCCCACGCCGTTACGTGCCGCCCAGTCGGCCACCGCGGCACGCCCGGCGGAACACGTCGAAGACACGCTCATCGCCGCCCGCCAGCAGGCCCTCAAGGATGACGTCGAAACCTTTTACCTCAACGTGGTAGACCGCGCCGAGCAAGACCCCATCAGCGCACTGGACTACCTGAATCAAAGCGAGCTGGAGTGGCCTCCAGAAATCTGGCTGTTCCAGGTTATCGCCGAGCACCAGGGCCTACCGCATAGCGAGCAGCGCGCGTTTAGCCTTCATCAGCAGGAAGAGCGGGCAAGCGCCTACAACGATGTGAAATTGATTCGCGACGTTTCGTTAGGCCTGGCGGTGTAACGATGGATGACCAGACGCTCACCGCCAAGGTCTACAGCAAGCTAAGCGACGTGGACCGCCAACTGCGTAAGCAGACGTGGGTCGACAAGAAGCGCAGCCAACAGTGGGTGGAAACCTTCATCCACTGGTGTGATGCGCAGCATATTGAGCTTGGCCCAAGGATTAGCCACCAATCACTGCGCTTTGACCGTGCTCTTCTTCAGCAGGTGAACGCTGCGCTCGAAAGCCAACGACTGACCACTATTGAGCAATGGCAAAGCGGCTTGACCAGTGCTGAACAAGCGGAACAGGGCGTCGATGAAGATAAAACCAACCGCGAAGGCCCGCGTGCCCAGCGGGTGTTGGTGAACACGCCTGACAGCCCACCCGTTTGGCTGTCGGCCGAGCCGCGCTCAATGCACGATGTCGACTGGCGAGATATAAACCTTGAGCAGTGCGACGTGCTTATCCAGGTCGAAAACCTGGACAGCTTTTACGCCTTTTCACCGCAAATAGCCGCGCTAAACGACTATGCGAAGCCGCTGGTGGTGTACCGCGGCGACAGCCACTACGGCGGTGGCTTCAAGCAGCTCGCCAGTGCCTGGAACGCCACCCAAAAGCCGCACATCTACGCAGGCGACTTCGATGTCAGAGGCCTCAGCATCGCGCTTTCCAGCGGCGTGGTAACAAGCGGCAGCATGCGAGCTTTTCCTATGCTGCCAAACTTGGCTTTGCTATGAGAAGAGTCGGTGGGGTAGAGTCAAATGGTGGGCTGCAAAACCTCAATTAATGAGTCGTCGCGTTCATTGAGGTTTTGCTGAGGGGCGTAGAATCACTGTTAGGCCTAATGCCGAAACATCACCGAGTGTATAAAATGAGCGCAGGTACGTACGAAGAGCCTCTTCCTTGCGGGGGGAAACTGAAAGTCACTAAGACATCGTGGGAAATTTCCTACTACTTTTCTGGGCCGGATATGAGATACAACGGTACCTTTGTCACAGTGCCAGGAGCCTCAATTGAAAAGTACATTTCAGCCTTCGCTGAGAACTGGGCGGAGTTTGAACAATTAAAAGAGTCCATACCAAAAGGCGGAGACTTCTCAAAACCAGGAAAGCAAGGAATGACAATACGCATTGGGAATTTTGCTCAAGGCGTATGCATCCAGTCATATCACATGCCTATTAGCTCTGCTCAAGAACTTGAAAAGGTTATCGGCGGCTACCGTTATGCAGCGCAAAGAGCACCAAAAATTCAAGAGTTCTTGGGCTCGCTTTAGTTCAGGCCTAACAAGTGCAGGCACGGCTACGCCTACTATATTTCGCCTCAGGCTCCATTGCGTAGGCGCGCATGTTGAAAGCGTTAAATGTCTATGATTGATCACGATAAATTCCAGGCCTTAGTCAAGCAGCTCTACGCCACGGTTAACGAACTGGAGGCCATGTTTCCGGGTAGGCACTTCACCCCGGACGGTCATATGGTTGGCAGCTTGGGTGAGTGCCTCGTGGCTGACGCATACAATCTTGAGTTGAAGACAGCATCCAACAAAGGCTATGACGCTGTCAGCGAGACCGGTTTGGAAGTTGAGATTAAGGCCACGCAATCCAGGTCTGTTGGATTTCGGAGTCAGCCGCAGCATACGATCATCATCAAGATCCTGCGTGACGGCACATTCGAGGAAATATATAACGGGCCAGGAGCCCTTGTTTGGGAGCAATTCGAAGGTAAAAGACTACCAAGTAATGGTCAGTTTCAAGTCTCTCTCAACAAACTACGGCAACTCAACCAAGCGGTGGCTCAAGCAGACCGTGTGCTCAGAACCATTTAACAAGGCGCAGCAGTTCGCGACCGATAGCCGCCGGATGCCCTTTCCGTGTCACCTTCGTCGCTACTCTAGGGTCGCCGCTTTGATCAGCGTTAAATTTTTTGCCGCCCCTCGCCGACTATGTTGTAATACATTGTAGTCGCCAAATTCGAGGGTACCGTCATGAGCGTCACCACAGTTCGCCTTCAAGCAGACGTTGAACAGCACCTGGAAGCAATCGCCGGGAGGCTGCACCGGAGCAAAGGCTGGGTCATCAACCAGGCATTGTCGGAATACATAGAAAAGCAGCAGCTTGAGCAAGAGCGGTGGAAACAAACGTTAGAGGCAATGGAGTCTGCTGCCCAAGGTAAGGTTGTTGATGCCAGCGAGGTTCACAGTTGGCTTAATAGTTGGGGAGCTGACAACGAGCAGGATGCACCGAGGTCAGGTAAGTGAAACTGGTTTACACGGACGAAGCCATCGAAGATCTGAAGCGCCTTAGGGAATTCATTGCAGTCCACCATCCATCGGCGGCCGCCAGGACCGCCACCGAACTGGTTAGCAAAATCGAATTGCTTCCTGATTTTCCAAAACTGGGTACGCCGGTTGAAATGGCACCAGTCCCTGACTCTGTTCGGGATATGGTTTTCGGGAAATACGTCGTTCGATATTCACTTCATACCAGTGCCATCATCATTCTCCGGGTATGGCATGGCCTTGAAGGTGAACGATAGCAATTTAACCAGGCGCGGCACGCTTAATTTGGACGACCTTCACCCTTTGGATTTTGAAGCCGCTTAACGAAAGCTACTCCCGAGCTCTGGAGAGATCACGAGCAAGCTATGAACTTACTCTTCCTCGGCACCTCCGCCGGTGTACCTACCAAGCAAAGAAACGTCTCTGGGGTTGCGTTGCGAGAGGGCACGGGGAAGGGCTGGTATCTGATCGATTGTGGTGAGGGCACACAGCATCAGGTCTTGCACACGAAGCTGTCGCTGAATGCATTGAAAGCCATCCTGATTACCCATGTGCACGGAGACCACTGCTATGGGCTGCCGGGCCTACTGGCGAGTGCGGCCATGAACGGCCGGACAGCATCGCTGACCATTGTGGCGCCCGCAGGCATCAAGGCATGGCTGGACGCTACCTGTGAGGCGACCCAGCTATCGTTACCCTTCGATTTAGAATTTATCTGTTCCGATGATCTGCCAAGCGTCGAGTTTGAGAACATTGCGGTTGCCACCTACAGGCTTTCACACCGGGCGCCGTCCTATGCCTATGGGTTTACGGAAAGAAAGGTGGACGCTGCTCTAGACGTCGATAAGTTGGCGCAAAAGGGGATTCTGAGAGGGCCGTTGTGGGGGCAGTTGAAGCAAGGGATTGATATTGAGTTCGCGGGTGAGCAGCTAAAAAGCCGTGACTTCTTGATTTTCAAACACCAGCCAAGAAAAGTGGTGATCGCCGGGGACAATGACCAGCCTGACTTGTTGAGGGAGGCGTGTGCGAGCGCACAGGTGCTGGTGCATGAAGCCACTTACACCGAAGCCATGGCTGAGAAGGCCGGTGACGTAGGGCACAGCTACGCCAAGCAGGTCGCCGATTTTGCCGAATCGGTGCAGCTCCCCAATTTGGTGCTGACGCACTTCAGCCCCCGTTACCAGCCTAACCCCCATGCGTCGCCATCTATTGAGGATCTCCGCAAAGAAGCTCAGAGCGTCTATTCGGGTTCGCTTTATTTGGCGTGGGATTTTCTCGAACTCACCCTGAGCAAGTCGGGTCTCTTTTCTGAAGTGGTGGGCGAATAAGCCGGCCGCTTTTCGACCATCCTTGCGAAAACGCGGCGACTGAAAAAGGGGTGACGTCGAAGTCTCATGCTGCTTTCACTGTCATCACACGGCCTTATAGATATCGCACACGTCGACTAGCTGTGATTGCCTCATCCGCAGAGTGATACTATAGTGTCACTATTAATCTGGATCAGGGTGAGCCCATGAAAGTTGAGCTTGTTACAAACCTTAAGCGCCAAGCCACAAAAATCTTGGCAGACCTGCATCTGTCCAAAGAGCCGGTACTGATCACTGAACATGGCCAGCCATCCGCTTATCTTGTTGATGTGCAGGATTACGAGTTCATGCAGCGTCGGCTTGAGCTGCTTGAGGGGCTCTCCCGGGGGGAGCGTGCTGTACTTGAGGGAAGAACGTACAGCCAAAGTGAGGCCAGGGAGAAAATGAGTAAATGGCTGAAATAATCTGGACGGAGCCGGCCCTTCAAGAATTAGACGCAATCGCAGAGTACATTGCTCTGGATAATCCAGCCGCTGCAAGCCGCCTGGTAGAAGAGGTTATCGTTAAAACCGACCGCTTGGAAGATTTTCCCCATTCCGGAAGGATTCCTCCAGAGTTCTCTAATTCGGTATACAGGGAGCTAGTGGTTCCACCGTGTCGTATTTTTTATCGTGAGGCGGAGAAGCAGGTTCTCGTCCTCTATGTCATGCGAGAGGAGCGACAGCTTCGTGCGTACATGCTCGGGAACAGCTGACCAGGCGCGTTACTCGGGTGCCTTTGTCTCCGCTTTGCTACGTCAAAGTCACCGGTGCGCTTCGGCGTTAGTTCAAAAGTAGAGCCAGTTGTGTCGCTAATGACTATTTTGTTGTTCATACCAGCGTGCTTTGCTCTGAATATGGCGCCTGGGCCCAATAATCTTCTGTCAATGGCTAACGCTAACGCGAAGCGGTACGGCGTCAGAACTGCTTGCTGTGCCGGTATCGGTCGCCTTGTGGCCTTCATAGGCATGATTACGCTTGCGTCCAGTCTGGGGTCTCGCCCTCTACGTTGTCTCGGCTGCTCAAAGGAGATAGTGGTATTAGCCCGGAAATGTCTCTTCGGCTATCCAAGGTTCTCGGGCGTACTCCAGAGAGCTGGTTGGCGATGCAGGATATGTAAAACCTTTGGGTGGCCCGCAACACGGTCAACCTGGTTGGAATCCATCCTCTGGACTTCGACGCAGTTTAACCAATGGCTGTTGTCGGACGCGCCTGTGCTGGCGCTCCGCAAAGCCATGACGTTACAACGTCATTTTCGCTGTTTGATATCTCGGTAGAAGTTTTCGTGTGAGCCCAGCGCCATCAGTTCAAGGACAAGCGCACCATCATCAAAGCTATAACCCAGCAGAGTCATTTGCTTGTTCATTGTGAACTTGTGCACGCGCAGAAAGCCCAGATCTCCTTTCTTCTGTTCGCCAATGTTGGGATTGGCCATTAGCTCTTTAATGGCCAAATCAAGGTCTTTTTTCTGATTGGGCTTAAGTTTCTTTACTGCTTTTTTGAATGTGGGCGTCTGTAATACACTGGTTGGTTTAACCAAAATCGTAGGGCTCCAGCTTTCCTGCATCACGCTCTGCCTGCGCGATGATGGCCTGCCTTACAAACTCGTAGGGTAAATCGGGGTTGTCTTCCATTATCTCGCCGATTTTTGCCCAATGCTCTATTTGCTTAGGCGGAGTTCGGTTGAGCGCTTTCGCTATAATTGTTGCCTTTTCAATAAGATTCTGGTCTAAACGTATGCTGTTAGTGGCCATGCTAATGTCCTTCTAAAGTCTTCTTTTGAATTGTAGCGTTATGCCACAATTGAGGCAAGTTGCGACAAGGCGCTGTTGTCGAAGTGTGTGACTACCACTGAGTGAGGTGATGACGATGGCTATACCGAATACTGTCGGCCGCATCATCAACCCAAACGTGCGGGACGCACTGGGCTGTTGGCATTGATGTATTTTGTGGTAGGAACCAGTGCTTGGCGCTGTTTGAGTCCTGATGACCAAAGCCGACGAGGATATTAACCATGCAGAAGGTAAGAATCGACCTAGTGTCTGATGTGGCATGCCCGTGGTGTGCAATCGGCTACCGGCGCTTGGAACAGGCGTTAGAAACCCTTGATGGCCAGATCGACGTTGAGCTCCACTGGCAGCCCTTCGAGCTCAACCCCG
>JAIVHM010000052.1 GCA_020201095.1 Halomonas sp.
GGCGTACCTACCATCTAAGAGTGGTTAGGATCCCGCCTCACAAGCCTTCACAGCGTCACGATCTGGGTGTCACTATGTTCACAACCGCCCCCCAGCGCTGGGAATGGATCACTCGGCGGGCTCAAGACTTTATCGTTATGGGGCGGCCGGTACTCGTTGTCACCATCAGCTTGGCGGATTCCGAAGCCTTATCCTCAGCGCTTACTCAGTCTGGTCTCAACCATACGTTGCTCAACGCCCGACAGGACGCGGAGGAAGCTGATGTCATCGCTGCCGCTGGCCAAAGTGGTGCCATCACGGTGGCTACCAGCATGGCCGGGCGCGGTACCGATATCGCACTGGAGCCTGCTGCCCGTAATGCCGGCGGCTTGCATGTCATCATCGCCGGGCTGCACGATTCATCCCGTGTTGACCGTCAAATCGCTGGTCGTTGTGCCCGACAGGGCGATCCCGGCAGCATGGAATGGGTCGTCTGTGAACAGGATACCTTACTCAACGAACTACACGGTTGGCAACGCCAACTTGGCCCCTTGCATAAGCGTCTGAAACACGCCCAGAGTCAACGCGAAAAACGACATGCGCGTGAACGCGCTCGACTGCTCGATGCTGACTGGAGCGAAGCTGACCGTCTGGGTTTCAGCGGACGAAGCGAATAGATCAAATAATGCCAAGTGCGGCACTGGCTCAGGTCAGGAACATTCACTTCTTTTAGAAAGGCCATCATTTATGTTTCATCGCACGCAGTATCTGCTAACCACATTGGCCTTCATCGGCCTTCCTAGCCTAGGTGTAGCTCAGGAAAACAACGATATCGATGCTACCAGTTGCCTGGTCGACCCTGGCCGAAGCTCCACTATGTCCAGCGAAGTTCCCGGCATGATTGATGAAATCCGGGTCGATAGCGGTGACCAGGTGGAAAAAGGCGACACTCTATTTTCGCTTAAGCGCGATGTGGAAGAAGCTAGCCTTGAACTCGAAAATACTCGAGCGCAATATGCCCTACGCACTCTCCAGCGCAATCAAAGAATGATTGAAAAAGGTATGCTTAGCGATAGCGAACAGGACGAAATTGACACTGAGCTGTCTCTCGCCCGCTTGCAAGCCAATCAAGCCGAAGCCCAGCTCGGCGAAATGGTCGGCGAAGCTCCATTCGATGGCGTCATCGCCAGTGTAGAAAGCGAAGAAGGTGAGTTTATTGACAACACCCCCATTCTTGAGCTTGTTCAACTCGACCCGTTACGTATCGATCTAGTCATGCCTTTGGAAGCTTTTGGTCAATATGAGATCGGTGACGTTCTTGAACTTGACTTAGAGGCTCCCGTTGATGAAACCGTTAGTGCTGAGGTCGAGCGTATTGACAGTGTCATTGACCCTTCCAGCGGAACTTTTGGCGTTCGTTTGCGTCTGGATAATCCTGATGGAAAATATCCAGCGGGTATCAATTGCCGCTTTGCTAATAGCGACTGAATCATCTCATTTTCCATGTTTCCTGAGATAGATTGTCGTTCGCTAAGTTGCACTTTTTTTGATTTTGCCCTGTATTGGGCATCTCGAAAATCGACGGCTTTGCTTTTTGCAACAGTCTGGTCAGTTTGGCGAACCATCACAGAATATTGGCAAGAATAAGTGTGAAAGTCGTGCTGAATAGCGCAATTGCTAGTAGCACTAATAATCCGTCATGCACGACGAGTGCCATTCCCAGCGCTAATAACGCCAGACCGGCGGCTGAAGATGAAAAGGGCACTACCTCCATGAACGGCATGCATAGCCCAATCACGATACACAGCGTGGCAATGCCGTAGCTACCCCCGTTATTGACGAGAAATGTCAACCTTGGTTTTAGAATGCGATCGATGCCTCTTGCCGGCTTATTGAGCCAACTGAGTGCCTTATTAAGCTTTCCGCGTTCTATTGAACGGTTGAGGATATAGCCTGGTAACCAGAACTGTTTTCGTCCGATAAGCATCTGAACGGCGATCAGCAGCACGAACGACCCCATGAAGATTGACATGCCTGGTACGCCGCTCAGTGGCGAAAAAAGCGTAATACCGATAAGCATCAACAGTGGCCCGAAAGAACGACTGCCAATCGACTCGACGACCATTCCGAATGAGACCTGATCGTTTTCATGCGTCAATTCGCCGACTCGGTCTAGCAGTTGTTCAACGCTTTGTAGCGGCTGATTCATCGAAGGTTTCCATGGAGTAGATAAGCGCTCGATGCACTTCAGGAAGAATTGATAGCTGATTGAGAAATGTTGATCAAGGGTGAACAACCATTAAAATTAAGCTGTTACGTCCCTTGAATGACAATGCGATTTCGCCCAGTGTCTTTGGCTTCATAGAGGCCGTTGTCGGCCCGCTTGATAGCGGCTTTTAACGTTTTCTCGCCGCTGGCGATGTGCGTCACGCCGAATGAGGCGGTGATGGCAATGGTGATAGGCGTATTGTCGTGTTCAATGAGCACTTGAGTCTGTTCTACTGCAACCCGTATGACTTCGTCGCCTGCATCGTGGCCGTATTCATCGTTGATACGCTTGAAATGGTCAATATCAATAGCAATAAGAGAGATAGGCGTTTGGTGCCTTGAGGCGCGAGATATTTCAACGCTGGCCTGAGCTTGCAAATAGCGCCGATTGAACACTCCAGTCAACGGGTCGGTCATGGCCTGGGCGCGCAGTTTTTCTTCCAGTTGCTTGCGCTCAGTGATGTCAAAGACCGTGGCATTAGAGTACATAAAGCGATTTTTTTCCAGATACCCGACGGCTTGAAGAACCACCTGCCGCTCTTTGCCATCAGCGGCGACCAGCGTGCACTCTGCCTCGCCTTGGCGACCTGCTTTGACATCTTCAAAAGCGGCATCAAAATCGGGTAGTGAGCCTGGCGAAATAAAGTCGCGATAGTAGCGCTTGCCAACGACATCAATAGTTAGACCCAACCAGTCAAGCTCGGTCTGGTTCATTTTAAGGATCACGCCATCGTCGTTCAGTGAATGATAACCACAGGGGGCACTGTCATACAGATTACTGACTTCATTAGCTTGCTGTAGTGCCTGATAACGCAGCTTGCGCTGTTGATGAGTGCTGAATGCCCAATAGACGCCAAGCGCAACTGCCGTGGAGTAGGTGAGCAAGACAAACCAGATAACGAGGGCTTCATCTTGAAGTAGTGACTTCCAAGTGGAGGTGGGTAGACTAACCCCCAATACCCAGGGAAGGGTGTCGTCCTGACTGAAAATGCGGCCCGTAAGTCCCTCATAACCCTGGCTGCGAATATCCAAACGCTGAAAACGCAGTAAATGGTTGCCAAGAGTGAACGCCCCTTTGTCTTGCTCGGTAACTGGTTGCCATGGTTCGGTGGCAAGCTTGGCGTAATTGTCGCCAAAGCCAATCTGCGGCAGTCGTTGGCTGCCCTCCGTTAGTAGCCAGTCGCCCTGGGCATTGGCCAAAAGAACGCTCGCGTCAGGGTCAATGAGCATTGCCTGTTGGACAGCCTTGGTCAAATGTTGCCAGTTAAGGCTCAGTAGTGCCATCCCACGGCGTTCGCCGTGGTCGTCAAAAATAGGGGTGGCGACATTGACGACCGGGACCACTTCACCGCTGAATAGCTCGTATCGGAGGTTGCGACCCGGTGGGGAGATGTAAAGATCGCGGGCCAAGAGTGAACTGGCGGCTTTGAAATAGTCAGTATTAGCATGACGATTGTCAGTAAAGCGAGGGTCAGAAGCGAGCCCAGCAGGGGCTCGCAAAACTTCATCCCCTTGGTTGTCGATCAGGATAAGTTTGGTGTAGCGCGGATAATGCTTGACCAAGGTCGATAAAAAATCGGTCAATTGCGCTGACGTTGAGCCATTGACGTCTCCATTATTCTCACCTGTCATGTGGGCCTTGATGATCGGCATCTCGGCGACAGCAAGCGCGTAGCTGAGCGTCTCGTTAATATCGCGTAATAGGGTATTTTCGCCGACTTGCAAGATAGTACGGGTTTCTGCACGAATGCTTTCCTGGCGGGTTTCCAGGTGCACATGAAGTACCGGCCACAGCGTCATGGTGACCAGTATCGATGGTAAAACCACTGCCAAAAGTAGGCGCACGTACAGGCGCTGCTGAGTCAACTCAAATCCCTATAATTGCTTTAACTAAGTATTGTCTTTTATTAGTAGAGTATACGCCGATAGCCGACCATCGGATATGCGCGAAAGCCAGCATGGCGGTGGTATTGACTACTTTGCCATGTGTTGCGGAAGAACCCCCAGTCGATTGAGAGGCCGTTTTTAGCTTCTGCGTTTAAATATACTATTTGTGAGCATTGCTATGCGTCTTTGTTATCAGGGCCCGTCACCCGAAATGGTTGGGTTTTTATTGTTGCCGCAGTTTTCCATGATGGCCTTTTTTGCGGCCATTGAGCCGCTGCGAATTGCCAACCGCATTGCCAGCCGCCCGCTGTTTGACTGGACCTTGATTAGTGCCGATGGCGGGCCGGTAACGGCGTCCAATGGCATGACGCTGATGGCAGACCAAGCCACCCGAGAGGTGCATCACTTGCCATCCTTAGCGGTATGTAGCGGCTTTGCCCCCGAGGCACACCTTACCCGGCCATTAATGGCGTGGCTTCATCAGCTGGATCAGACGGGCTGCTGTTTGGGGGGAATTGATACGGGGGCATTTCTGCTCGCCGCCACCGGGTTGTTAAAGCACGAGCGGGTGGCGCTGCATTGGGAGAGCCTGCCTGCTTTTCGCGAACGCTTTCCGGGTATTGATACCACCGATGAGCTTTATGAGTTGGGCGAGCGACGTTTTTCCTGCGCGGGCGGGGCGGCGGCGATGGATATGGCGCTGGAGATGATCGCGCGGCGGCATGGCGCGAAGCTTGCCATTGATGTCTCGGAGCAGCTTATTCATGACCGGATTCGCACCCGAAGCGACCAGCAGCGTATGGCACTTGTTAAGCGCTTAGGCACCCACAACCGGCGCGTGGTCGAGGCGGTGGCACTAATGGAGCAGAATCTTGAAGAGCCGCTCACGCTTGAAGACGTGGCGAGCCGAGTAGAAGTCTCGGTGCGGCAGCTACAGCGACTGTTTGAGCAGGAGCTGAATATTACCCCGCGGCAGTGGTATTTGCAGCTACGCATTAAACGTGCCCGACGACTGCTGACAGAGACCGACTTGGCTATCTTGGCAGTGGCCGTGGCCTGCGGCTTTAGTTCCTCGTCGAGCTTTGCACGTGCGTTCCGTGCTCACTATGGCGTCTCGCCACGGCAGATACGTTACCCGGACAAGGGATAAGGGCGCTTGTGGCCTAAAAGTCGTTTAATGGGTAATAAGCGTCGTCTGGTGGTTAGTAGTGGGTTAGAAGCCGCGCATACTGGTTGAACCTAATCAATAAGAGGGTTTAGCCAGATGCCAACCACAATCAAATCGATGTCGTTAAAAGCGGGATTCTTGCTCACGGCGTTGACCACGACACCCGCCATGGCGGAAATCGACGAGCTGCACTTTGGTGTACCGCCTTGACCAGGTGTTACCGTGAAATCAGAAGTGGCTGCCCAGCTACTCGAAACGATGGGTCACGAGACGGGGCAGCAGGATTTAGCCGTGAGCGTCATTCTGGAAGGTATATCGAATAACGACCTGGAGGTCTATTTAGGCGGTTGGTATCCCGTACAGACGGATATGGTCGAGCCGCTGGTAGCTGACGGCAAAGTAGAGAAAGTGGTTTCGAACATCAGCGGTGCCAATTCTGGGCTGGTGGTTCCCCAGTACGTTTACGATGCTGGCGTTACGACGGTCGCTGAGCTGGCTGAGCACCATGACCGATTCGACGGTGAAATCCAAGGAATTGAAGCAGGTACCGGCATCAACGACGCCATTTTCAACGCTATCGATAATGACCTCGCAGGCTTGGGCGATTGGGAGCTCCGCGAAAGCTCGACCTCGGCCATGCTTGCCCAGGCTGAGCAAAAAATGGCTGACGAGGAGTGGGTGACGTTTGTCGGCTGGGAGCCTCACTGGATGAACGTGAGCTTCGATTTGGCCTACTTAGCCGATAGCGATGATGCGGGCGTGGCCTCCATTGAAAGCACCGTATGGACGATTACGCCTGCCAGCTTGGCGGAAGAGGCTCCCGAGGTTCACCGTTTCCTGTCGCAGTACGTGATCGATATTGAAGACCAGAACGAGTGGGTGCATGAGTACAGCTACGAAGAGTGCCCGGCAGAGAAAGTGGCGAACGAGTGGATCGGCAACAACCTGGATACTGTAGCCGAGTGGCTGGACGGCGTTGAAACCCGCGATGGCAAATCCGCTATTGAGCAGGTGCGGGCCCAGTTCGGCTCTTAACCAACCAGGCGATGCTTGAGCGCATGGCAAAACGCCTGCCATGCGCTGCCCATGTTGGGCAGCTGTGATTGGGCGTGCAGAGCGGCGTGGACCATCTGCGGCGCACAGCTATAGCCTATTGAGGCACCCGCTTCCTGCCAGTTAGCGACTGCGGTTTCAATGGGCTGAGTCAGAGGATCGTGCTCCACCGTCAGTACTTCGATGCCCGTGGCAGGTGGTGTACGATCTCGCTCGGCGGCGCTGATTTTTGGGCATCGTTGGCGAACGCCTAGTATATCGTCGCGTGAGAGCAGCGGCGCATCCTCCCCGAGACACTCAGGGGAGAGATCGCCAACGGTTGGGTAGATCAAACCCAGCGGCGGGGCCTCGATCAACGGGTGGGCAAGTTCGATAGCCAGCCGCCCGCCTGCGCTGTCACCGGCAAGCGCAATCGGCTGTATCGCTTCCAGCGCCATTTGGCAGTCTGCAAGCATGGCGGGGTAAGTTACCTCTGGCGCAAGCCGGTAGTTGACGCTTACCACTTCATGACCAAGCGCTTGGGCAAGGCTGGTGGCGGGGCCATGGTGGCTTTCGACCGAGCCGATGGTGAAGCCACCGCCGTGAACAAAAAGAACATTGCCTGGCAGAGAATGCTTCGGTATATAACGGCGAATATCGACACTATCAATAGTGCCATTTTCAATCCGCATATCGAGTGGGTCGGGTGGGGCGAAGGTTCGGCAAAGCGTGTCATAGGCGCGTCGCGCCTGGGGTAATGGCAGTTCTTCCATTGCCGCCAGTTCTGAGCTAAAGCGTTGAATAAAGGCATCTATGCGTATAGCGTTTGCCTTTTTGCCTGATCTGTCTTGACTAACCCATCTTGAATAACGTGCCTTGTATAGCCTAGCGCCGTATACCGATGGTGCGCCCTGCAAGCTCGGGCCACAGGCCTTTATTAGCCTGGGGAAGCTTTGCCACGCAGCTTGCTACCGGCTCGGGAAACGCACTGGCTCGTCCAGACACTTGGTCCATGCCCATCAGCATCTGTTCGCTGGAGGCGAGCAGGTTGTCTTCGTCATCGAACATGGCGAAAAACACGTGTAGGCGTTTGGCATCGCTATCCAATAGCGTCAGGTCAACACTTAACGGCTGGTCTTGGTGCGCTTCGCGGCGATAGCAGAGATGGTTTTCCAGCGTATAGACTGTGTAGCCGTAAAGCTCCCGACCCGCTTCATCGAGGCCTATTTGGTCGATCAGCGCGTCACAAGCTTGGGAGAAGACGCGCGCGTAAGCCGCGTCGTTCATATGCCCGTTGATTCAGGGTCGACATGGGTTTCATGAATGATCATCAGATTTTGCGCGAGATACCCGGTATTTCTAGTGCCGGGAGGGATAACGCATCGTGCGAAGCACGACTTGGGTTACGCCAACGCCTGTCCCGCGCCTCCTTTTAGGTTAGTGAATGGTGTCAGGTAATAGCCATAGCCATCACCGCGCTGGGTCACGGTGCAGTGTTTGTACGAAATGCCTTGTACGGCACCTTGTGTGGTCTGAATGTTAAAACTGCCTGTTTTACGCACCGCAACACGGCCGGTATGTGTCCCTGCTTTCTTGCCGGTGGGCACGATAGCTTTCACCATGTCGCCGGTCTGGAAACCATATACCTGCTTTTTCCGCATCAAGACACCACGAGGAAACCCATGCTGACTCAACAGGGTACGCTGGTAGCTGCCGCGTCCCATGGCCTTTACGGTCAGCGTCGGCACTGCCCAATTGCGTAGCGTGTCAAACACACCGACACAGGCTGCATCCAGCGCGTGAGTCTTCGGGATACCCAGTTGTTGGCGGTTGTATTTGGTGCGACTGCCCGTGCTCACAGCCACCGGCAGACCAGTGGCGTTGAGTGTGTTAAAGAGTGCCCAACGCGTGGCATTGACCGCACTGGCGTCCCGCAGCGGGCGTTGTTGCTCGCGCTGGACGCGCTCAAGCCGCGTTTCAGCGTTGTGGCCGTGCTTTTTCAGGCGCTTTTTAAGCCCTTTACTGGTAGCGAAAAAGTCCGCTAGCGATTGCCGATCTTTCTCCTGATTGCAGTTGTGACAGCTCAAGGTTAAATTGCTGATCCGGTTGGAGCCGCCTCGGCTGCGCGGTTGAATATGTTCGACTTCCAGCGGTGTGTAGGTAGCGCCGCAGTAGGCACACTCACGGCCCCATTTTTCCAGCAAGTATTCGCGTACCTCGTAGCCGAGTAACGTGCCTTGCTGGTATTCGACGCCGCTTATGTCAGGGGTTACCAGCTTTTGCGTGTCAAAGCGTACTAGCTCCTGATCCAGTGCGGTCATCGGTGCCAGCTTATTGAGCCGCTGCACCCAGGCCATCACCATATCAACGCGATGCTGCAAGGAAGGTGCCAACCATCCTTTAGGCTTGGTGCGGTTATTAAAGCGTGGCGCCCTGTGGCGCAGATTTTTACTGCGGCGGCGACGCCGAAAGGCGGCGCGTCGTTGCAGGGCTTTTTTGATCTGTAAGCCACGATGTACCAGATCGAACAAGCATAAGACATGCTGGCCGTCATTCGCCTCCCGCACCACCGCCAAGCCGGTGGTTTTGCTGCCTGGATCGAGCTTTAAGCGCATCGGTTGCGTGTCGCCACCTGTCCGGTCTTTCAAGCGGAGGGTGAACGGGTAGCGCTTATGCACCACGGCACGACCCCGTTCCAATAGCAACCGCGCCCGCTTTTCGCTGCAAGGCATAAAAGGCCGCTTATGTTTATCCAATACGAAAACCGCCATGCGTTTTTCTCCGTGTTAATGCCCTTACGGGCCTAGTGTCGCAGGGCTTAAGCCCTGTCTCCCCTCGGGAATGTCCGCCCCCGGCTCCTGCGTTGCCGCAGCGATCAAGACCTTCGGCGTTTTACCTTGCGCCAGCATGATCCTGACCTTTCAGAGCGCCGAACTGGGTGAAGCATTCGGCGGTGAGTCTTAACGACCTGTTGCGAACGTAGCGGGTTGGCTACCGCTCTCCCTGGTCAACCGGGCTTGTTTTCACAAGCCTCCGGCTTTAGCCGGAGGTAGTTGACTAAATGCGTCCTTTTAAACCTTCGGCTTCTGGCCAGTACTTGTGCACGACCTCAAGCAGCTCGACCAGGAAGTCATCGCGACGCTTGTCCAATGTAGCCACCGAGCGTCCCGCGGCCTGATGTTCACAGCCTTCGACCACTTTATCAATCAATTCGTCGGTAAGTTCCGGGGCTTCCAGCTTGGTCCAGGGCAGTTTTAAAGCTGGGCCGAACTGCTCCAGCATATGGCGCATGCCTGGCTCGCCACCGGCGAGGTGGAAGGTTAAAAAGGTGCCCATCAACGGCCAGCGAAGCCCACAGCCGTAAACCACGGCCGCATCGATCTCTTCGGTGGTGGCCACGCCATCGTTGACCAGGTGCAGGGCCTCCCGCCACAGCGCTTCCATCAAACGGTCGGCGATGTGGCCCTCTATTTCCCGGCGAACTACCAGCGGGCGCATGGCGAGAGACTGATACAACTCCTGGGCAGTGGCAAGCTGCGCGGGCTGGGTGGCTTCACCCCCAACAAGCTCCACCAGCGGCAGTAAATACACCGGGTTGAAGGGGTGAGCGACGATCACTCGCCCAGGCGCCTGTTGGCACTGTTGCTGTAGGTCGG
>JAIVHM010000215.1 GCA_020201095.1 Halomonas sp.
CTGTTCAGCTAACGGTTCCCGCTATCAGGGTCCGTAGGGGACTTTCACCCCCAAGTCATCCTAAGGCACCACCCCTAGGAACAGCACCTGTCAAGGCGCTACGCGCCATGCCTGGCGCACACCAAAAAGGGGTAACGCCATGGCGCTACCCCTTCGGACACTTTAGTGGTACTTGCGTTCTAAACCTTACAGGCTGAACCTCAGAATCAAGTCAACTGCGGACCTGACTGGATAATCGCTGGGTTGACACCTTCAAATTTCTTGAAATTATCAACAAACTTTGTCACCAGATCTTGCAAGTGGCGATCGTAGGCCGTGCGGTCTTCCCAGGTATCGCGGGGATCAAGCAGGCTTGAATCGACGCCTGGCACCGCCACAGGCACGTCCAGGTTCAGCCCATCAATATGCTTGGTTTGCACATCGCGCAGCACACCCGACTGGATCGCGCTGATGATGGCGCGGGTCGTGGGAATTGAAAAACGAGCACCGCCCTCACCAAAGGCACCGCCCGTCCAGCCGGTATTCACCAAATAGACTTGGGCGTCTTTCTTTTCGACGCGCTTGATCAGTAGGTCAGCGTACTCACGGGCAGGACGCGGGAAGAATGGCGCGCCAAAACAAGTAGAGAACGTCGCGGCCAAGCCTTCAGAGGAACCCATTTCGGTAGAGCCCACTTTTGCTGTGTAGCCCGACAGGAAATGGTACGCCGCCGCTTCCTTGGAAAGAACCGACACCGGCGGCAGTACGCCGGACATGTCGCAGGTCAAGAACACGATGGCGTTGGGCTCACCGGCGAGGTTTTCCGGCACGCGCTTTTCAATGTGCTCCAACGGGTAAGCGGCACGCGAGTTCTGGGTCAGGCTATCGTCGACGTAATCCGGCTCTCGACGGTCATCCAGCACCACGTTTTCCAGCACGGTGCCAAACTTGATGGCGTTCCAGATCACCGGTTCATTCTTCTCCGAAAGATCAATACATTTGGCATAGCAACCGCCTTCCATGTTGAACACGGTGCCATCACCCCAGCCGTGCTCGTCGTCACCAATCAGGTAACGGGCCGGATCAGCAGAAAGCGTGGTTTTACCAGTACCGGAGAGGCCAAAGAAAAGGCAGGTTTCGCCGTCTTCACCGACGTTGGCAGAGCAATGCATGGGCAATACATCGGCGTCGGGCAACAGATGGTTTTGCACCGAGAACATGGCTTTCTTCATTTCACCGGCGTAGCGCATACCGGCGATAAGCACCTTCTTCTCGGCGAAGTTAATGATCACACACCCTTCAGAGGCAGTGCCGTCACGGCTGGGATCACAAACAAAGTCAGCGGCGTTGAGAATCGTCCACTCATCTTTTACGCCAGGATTAAATACCTGCGGGCGCACAAACATGGTACGACCAAACAGGTTTTGCCAGGCAGTTTCCGTATGAACCCGCACCGGCAGGTAGTGAACGTCGTCGCTGCCTACATGCAACTCGGAAACAAAATGCTCGCGCGTGCCCAAATAATCTTCAACCCGCGACCAGAGCGCCGAGAACTTGTCAGCATCAAAAGGCCGGTTGACGCTGCCCCAGTCAATGCTGTTACGGGTGGAAGGTTCATCAACAATAAAGCGGTCTTTCGGCGAACGGCCGGTACGAATGCCCGTGTTCACTACCAGAGCACCGTTTGCCGACAGGCGGCCTTCGCCACGTGCCACGGCGCGCTCGATCAATTCGGCGCTACAGAGGTTTACGTGGGCTTGATGAGCGGCTTGAGTCGTGGTCATGTCGATTCCTGGGTTTTCTCGATTACCGGGCGCCACCGACGCCTTAAAGTTCATCCCGGCACGTGGCTGGGCACTTAAGTCCGGCGCATTATGGCAAAAAGAAAGCCCCCGGAAAACGGGGGCTGGAAGCAAATATGTTGTAGTTAAACTACAACATTGACACTATATTTTGTGTTGCGACGCAGTATTTTTTCAAACACCTGTTTGGCCAATTCGCCCAAGTGACTGGTATGGCTGGCGCCCGTCAGTGGCGTTTTAAACATGAGCCTTGAGCGACATGACTACAAAATCAATGGATCGTGGGTGCCGGCGCGTCAGGGTCGTCCAATAAACTTTCAACATCCGCTGCGGTGTAGTGATATTTCGTGTGGCAAAAGTGGCACTGGGTATTGATTTCACCCTGTTCACGCAAAATATCCCGCAGCTCGACGCCGCCCAGCGTCAGCAATCCACTACTCATACGCTCGCGGGAGCAGGTACAGCCAAAACGCAATCCTTTCGGCTCAAAAACGCGAACGGTCTCCTCGTGGTAGAGCCGGTAAAGCACTTCACGCTGCTCAAGGCCCAGCAGCTCTTCGGACTTGATGGTATCGGCCAGATGCACGCTCCGCTCCCAGGCATCTACGTCTTGATTCTGCGACGCATCGGGCAGGCGCTGAAGCAGCAAGCCTCCTGCCCGCTCACCGTCCGCGGCCAGCCATAGCCGCGTGGGCAGCTGCTCCGACTGGCTGAAGTAGGCCTCAAGGCAGCCACTCAGAGTATCGTGGTCAAGTGCGACCACCCCCTGATAGCGATTCCCACCCCGGGGGTCTAGAGTAATCACGATCTGTCCGTCACCGACCATGTCACGAAAGCTGGCGTGTTCACTGGGTAAAGCGCCGCCGTCGGCGATCCGGGCAATCGCTCGCAGTTCGCCACCCGGATTGGATTCTGCCATTAACAGCGACAATTCGCCTTGGCCGCGTACTTCTATACTCAGGGTGCCGTCCAGTTTCACGGTATCGGTCAGCAGCGCGACGGCGGCTAATAATTCGCCCAGCAGCTGGTTGACTGCAGGTGGGTAAGCATGACGGTCCAGCACTTCATGGTAGGCGTTGGAGAGCGTCACGATCTCGCCGCGCACGTTGGTTTGGTCAAACAGGAAACGTTGGATTTGATCAGACATAAGAAAACCGTTGGGGAAATAAAGGGGAACCGGCGAGCGGGGAACTAGCCCCCTTGCTCGCGTTGAAAACGCTGGATATCGCGACGCTGTTTTTTATCAGGCCGCTTGATCGGATGTTGCATGACGTCGTTGTTTAACCGACGTACTTCGGCTTCTCGGGCACGGCGTTCAACGCTTTCCTGCGTTTCGGCATACAGTTTGCGGGCTTCGGGAGCGCCCTTCCGCTGATCTGACAGCGCGATCACTTCCACCTCAAACACGTCCCAGCCTTGGGGCACCTTGATCAACGCGCCAAGCTCTACGTTCTTGCTAGTTTTGGCCCGGCCACCATCGTAGTGCACCTTGCCACCTTCGATGGCTTTTTTGGCCAGGGCGCGGGTTTTAAAGAAACGCGCGGCCCATAGCCATTTATCCAAGCGAATACCATCACTCATTAACGCTCTCCTTGCTGCTCAAGCTGCGGCAGCAGTTGGGCAAATCGATCCAAAGCGATGAACTCCTCAAGCGCCTTCTCTGGCCGCTGGCTATCCGGCTGTTTAATCCCCATCAAGTACTGGATGCCAAAGGTGCGCGCGCTGGCAAGAACGTGAGGGTTGTCGTCAATGAATAAGGTGCGTGTGGGGTCAAATGGCTCGAGCCGCTGTAGCGCGGACCAAAACGCCTGGTCCTCTTTCGCCGCGCCCACATCCTCTGAAGAAATGATGGCATCCAGGTAGTTTTCCAACCCAGTCAACGGAAGTTTCAGCGCCAGACTTGCGCGGTCAGCATTCGTTGCCAGCACGACGCGTGGATGAGCCTGCTTTAGCCAAGTCAAAAAATCCAGAGCGTCACTTCTCAGGCCAATCAGGTGCTGTACTTCGCGCTTGAGCGCCACGATATCGACGCCGAGTTCGCGGCTCCAATAGGCTAAGCTATACCAGTTAAGCGTACCCTGTTCACCAATGATACGGGCACGGATAATGTCCTGGGAGGCTTCATCCAACTGATGTAGTTCCACGTAGCGGCGAGGTAAATGCTCTAGCCAGAAGTGGCTATCGAAGTGCAAGTCCAGCAGTGTGCCGTCCATGTCCAATAGTACGGTATCAATTTCACTCCACTCGATCATTGCCACTCCCATCGCAAATGTCATAAGCGTGCTATTGTAGCCTAACCGCTATTCACCAGCCATGGAGGCCCAATGTCCCGACATGACCCCGCTAACCACACCCTATCTGGCTACCCGCAAAAACCGCAGATACTGGCGCGCAATACCGTGGCACAAAGTCGCTTGTTTCAAGTTGAAGCACTGGACCTGCGCTTTTCAAACGGTGAAGAACGCCAGTTTGAGCGTTTAACCGGCGCCGACAGAGGCGCGGTGATGATCGTTGCCATGCCTGACCCAGAGCATGTGCTGTTAATTCGCGAGTATGCGGCAGGCTTCGAAGACTACGTACTGACGCTTCCCAAAGGCCTGGTAGATCCGGGCGAAGATATCATCACCGCGGCCAATCGAGAGTTGATGGAAGAATGCGGTTTCGGCGCGCATCACCTTGAGCCTATCGCTGAACTTTCACTAGCGCCCAACTACATGCGTCACCGCATGCAAGTGCTGCTGGCCACCGACCTCTACCCCAAGCGCCTACCGGGTGATGAACCCGAGCCGCTGATCGTGGAAACCCACTCGCTGGAGGAGCTGCCGGCCCTGCTAATGCGAGAGGATTTTCATGAAGCAAGGGCAATCGCCGCGCTGTACATTGCCCGCGACAAGCTGCGCGATGAACAGCACCAAAGCGCAGCGTATTTGCTCTGACACAGGAACGACCCGCCGGTCGTCCCATGTGTTTGGCAGCGTTCGTTACAGATGATTTTTTAACGAGATCCAGCGCCGTTGGCGGTAGCTGTCAAAGCCGGCTTCCAGAAGCGACATGCTGCGCAGTGCAGCGTCGATACCTACCGGCAAAGGCGCCTCATTGATAAGCGCGTCGGCGATGCCCTGGTAATAAGCGAGGTAATCGCCAGGCTGGGTGGGATGTTCGTGGCTTGCCAGTGAGGCGCTTTCGCCCTCGCCTTCCCGCAGCGTCAGCGTGCCGTGCTGGGTGTCTTCGCCCCACTGAGATGTGGGCGATTCACCGGCTTTCAAGCGATCTTCCTGAGGATCCAGGCCGTATTTAACGAAACTTCCTTGGGTGCCGTGAATCCGAAAGCGCGGCGTGGGTTCAGCTACCAGGGTGCCCGCCGCAAGCGTGACGCGAAACCCTTCATACTCAAGCAGGGCAAGGAAGTCATCATCGGCCTTGGCCCCATCACGCAGCGCGTCCAGTTCCAGCAAAATGGCGTTGGGCATGCCAAACAGTTCGCAGGCTTGATCCAGAAGATGCGGCCCCAGGT
>JAIVHM010000216.1 GCA_020201095.1 Halomonas sp.
GTGCGGCAGGCCCCCGTTGAGCCCGGCAGGCAGAAGATCACGGTGGCGTTGGCGAGCCCGCCGAGGCAGCGACTTTGAATGGTCGAGCTGCCAATCTCTTCGCCGCTCAGCTGGCGGAACCGTTCGCCAAAACCTTCGATGTGCTTGTCCAACAGCACGCCGATGGCCTCGGGGGTGGAATCACGGCCGGTGAAGCCGGTGCCGCCGGTGGTAATCACGGCCTGCACATTGCGATCGGCAATCCACTGGGCCACAACGGCGCGAATGGTATACACATCGTCTGGCACGATACGTTTTTCCACTAGTTGATGACCCGCTTCAGAAAGGCGTTCGACCAGCGCTTGGCCACTACGGTCTGTTTCATCTGTCCGCGTATCGGAAACGGTCAACACCGCGATCGATAAAGGGATCATTGCCTCTGCCATCACCGTTACTCCTGCTTCGCGGCTTTCTTTTTCGCGTGGTGGGCTTCCCAGGCCGCCATCTGCTCGGGGGTTGCAGGCGGTTGATAAAGTTCTTTCCATTCGCTGTAAGGCATCCCGTATACGTATTCGCGGGCTTCTTCGTAGGTGAGCTGCTCGTCCCGCGCTTCCGCGGCGCTAACCAGCCATTTGGACAGGCAGTTACGACAGAAGTCGGCCAGAATCATCAGGTCGATATTCTGCACGTCCTTGTTGTTATCAAGATGCTCTAGCAAGCGGCGAAACGCAGCCGCTTCAAGTTCGGTACGGGTGGTGTCGTCAAACTTATCCATCGCGTTGACCTCTATAGTGTGAAATTAAGCTCAGCATAACAAAAGACACCGCCCGTGGGCGGTGTCTTTTGCGACATTCCAGCGCGCCTTACGAAGAGCGAGGAGCTGGAGACTCACCTGAGCCTTTAGATGCTTTTTGATCAGCCAGTTCCTGCTCAGAAACCGCCTGATCCTTGACCTCTTCGTACCACAGATTATGGTGCTCTTTAGCCCAAGTCTCATCAACGTAGCCGGTGGTCATGCCTTCAAGCGAACCTTCCGTACCCAGTGTGCCGATGTAGATGTGACCGATAGATACAGCGGTCAGCCCCAAGGCACCGACGGCGTGGACAAGGTTGGCCCACTGCATGGTGTCGCGACCCTGACCGAAGTTGGGGAAGTCGAGCACAAAGCCACTGGCAACCACTAGAATCCCAACCGTTGCCAGCAGCCAGTACCAGGCTTTTTCACCACCGTTGGCAAAGCCTGCATCAACATGCCCCTTGCCAACCATACCGCCGCCTTTCTTGAACCACTCAAGGTCATGCTTTTTAGGCATGTTATCCTTGATCAGGCTAACAAGCAGTATCACCAGCAGGATACCGAAGATCGGCCCCAAATAGTTGTGCAGCACCTTCGAAGAGGCGACCATCCACCCCCAGAAAGCATCGCCAAACAGACCGCGGAAGACAAACTTACCAAATAGCAGGTTGAGCCCGGTCAGTGCCAGCACGATAAACAGCGACGCCACCGACCAGTGCAAAGCGCGCAAGAATAACGGCCAACGAAATAGCTTGCGTCCCGTTCGCGGCTCTTCCAGCTCCTTGCGGCCAATGATCAGATAAAACAGCGTAATGATCGCGATCATGCCGCCAATCACGATCAACCCGAAGGGTGACACCCAGCGGTTACGCCACTGACGCCAGGTCTCGCCGCTTGAGTTGATCAGGTTGTAGTTACTCTCGTAACGCGAGTCGCGATAGTTGGCATCGGTTTCACCACTACGCACTTGTCGCCACTGATCCGCGTCGATACCCGGCGCTGCCGTGCCCATTTCCCGGTCAGGGTCAGCCTGGGCGTGCACCACCTGGGTAATGCCTAGACTGAGCACCAGCGCAAAGGCCAACAGCAGCCAGCGCCAGACGCCCTGCCAGTGGCTTGGATGCGGCACCCCACCGGGTGCCTGAGCAGTCAACTGGTTCATGGAAAGCCTCCTTACCCTTTACGGGCAGCATCATAGGCTAGGTTGTCGGCACTGGCCTGAGGGTTGTTGGACCAGGCACCGTCTTCGTGACCACGATGCACCACGCGCTGACGGAAAATATCCGCCACGTCTTGGGCGGGCAGGCGTACAGGCAGTAACCACAGCCGATACACAAATCCTTGTCGTGCAGCACGATGCCGTCGTCTGTCTTGTAGAAACAGTCGGTGGGGCACACTGCCATACAGGGGGCGTCATCACAGTGCATGCAGGCAACCGAAATGGACATTTCGTCGGCTTCGCCGTCATTTAGCGTCACAACGCGCCGACGCTGAATGCCCCATTCGACATCATTGGCGTTTTTACAGGCGGTGACGCAGCCGTTGCATTCGATGCAGCGCTCGGCGTCACACATAAATTTCATTTGAGCCATGGTGTTCTCCTTATACGGTGCGGGATTTCGCCCGCACCGTGGATGCTGTCAGGTCTAGGCGAGCCTCAGGCAGGCTCGATGCGGCAGATGGTGCACTTGGTCTCTTGCATCAGTGTCACCGGGTCGTAGCCATAAGTCGTCGCGGTATTGGCCGCTTCGCCAATGACGTAGGGCGCGGTGCCTTCTGGGTAAATACCCTCCAGGCTTTCGCCCTGGAACATGCCGCCAAAGTGGAACGGCATAAAGGCCACCTTGCGATCTACGCGCGGCGTCACCATCGCCTTCACTTTCACACGGCCACCTTCGGCGCCTTCGACCCATACGTCATCGCCGTCGCTAATGCCTATGTCATTGGCATCGGCCGGGTTGATCTCCACAAACATCTCTTGCTGAAGCTCGGCAAGCCACGACATGGAGCGTGTTTCTTCGCCACCGCCTTCGTATTCAACCAGGCGCCCGGAGGTAAGGATGATCGGATAGTCATCCACCGAGGGGGCACCGTCCTGTACGCTTTTGTACATGGTCGGCAGGCGCATGATGGAGTCAAAGTCGTCCCAGGTCGGGTATTTATCGACCAGGTCACGGCGGGTTGAGTAAAGCGGTTCACGGTGCTTCGGCACTTCATCGGGGAAGGTCCAAACCACGGCCCGCGCTTTGGCGTTACCATATGGCGCACAGCCATGTTCAATCGCAACACGCTGAATACCGCCAGAAAGGTCGGTTTTCCAGTTCTTGCCTTCCGCCGCTTGTTTCTCGTCGCTGGTGAGATCGTCCCACCAGCCAAGGTCTTTCAGCAGCTGGTCGGTGAACTCTGGGTAACCGTCGTCAATATCGCCATCAACCGGTGCGGAGCCTTCGGCCAGCAGATTGACGCCATCGCGCTCGATACCAAAGCGGGCACGGAAACCCATGCCGCCTTCCATCACCGGCACGCTTGTGTCATACAAGTTAGGTGACCCTGGGTGCTTGAACTCAGCCGTTCCCCAGCAGGGCCAGGGCAAGCCGTAGTAATCGCCATCGGCGGGGCCGCCCTCGGCGCGTAGGTGCTCGAAGCTGAAGGTATGCCAGTTTTGCTGGTGTTCCTTCAGGCGCTCGGGGCTTTGTCCGGTGTAGCCCACCGTCCACATGCCTTGATTGATTTCGCGCAGGATATCTTCGATCAGTGGTTCATCGCCGTTCATTTCGTAATTGGCCACCAACTGATCACCAAAGCCAAGCTTGCGGGCGAACAGATACATGATCTCGTGATCAGGCTTGGACTCAAACAACGGATCAATGACTTTGTCGCGCCACTGAATAGAGCGGTTCGTCGACGTCACGCTGCCGGTGGTTTCGAACTGGGTCGCGGCCGGCAGCAGATACACGCCATCCGTACGGTCGTGCATGACGGCTGCCACGGTGGGATACGGGTCGACGATGACCATCATTTCGAGCTTTTTCATCGCCTGCTGCATTTCGACGCCGCGGGTCTGGGAGTTGACCGCGTGGCCCCAATAGAACATGGCTTTGAGCGCCGTGCGCTGGGAGATGTTTTCATCTTCCTCCAGCACCCCGTCAACCCAGCGCGATACGGTAATACCAGCGCTGTGCATGGGTTTGCCGTCGGCGTACTCGGAGTCATCAAAGCGCCCTTGCAGCCATTCATAGTCGACGTTCCAGACGTTAGCCCAGTGCTGCCAGGCGCCTTCTGCCAGACCGTAGTAGCCGGGCAGCGAATCGGAGCCGAGCCCTAGGTCGGTGGCGCCCTGGACGTTGTCATGGCCACGCAGGATGTTGGCACCACCACCGGCAACGCCGATATTGCCTAGCGCCAGCTCCAGAATGCAGTAGGCGCGGGTGTTGTTGTTACCCGTGGTGTGCTGGGTACCGCCCATGCACCACACGACACAGCCGGGGCGATTGTCGGCCAGGGTCTTAGCAACATCGAACATGTCTTGTTCGCTGACGCCAGTAATATCTTCGACGACATCCGGCGGGAAGTTGGCAACTTCAGCGCGCACATCGTCCATACCGTAAACGCGCTGGCTGATGTATTCGCTGTCTTCCCAGCCGTTTTCAAAGATATGCCAAAGCAGGCCCCAGACGTAGGCAACGTCGGAACCAGGGCGCAGCCGCACGAATTTGTTGGCCTTGGCCGCCGTGCGGGTAAAGCGTGGGTCGGCAACAATGATCTGGCAGTTGTTACGCTCCTTGGCAATCAGGAAGTGCTGCATGGCCACCGGGTGCGCTTCGGACGGGTTCGAGCCAATGAACAGAATCGCTTTACTGTTATGGGTGTCGTTGAGCGAGTTGGTCATCGCCCCGTAGCCCCAAGTATTAGCAACCCCGGCCACCGTTGTGGAGTGGCAGATACGCGCCTGGTGGTCAGTGTTGTTGGTGCCCCACATGGAGGCGAGCTTGCGCATCAGGTACGCCTGCTCGTTATTGAACTTGGCCGAACCCAGCCAGTAAACGCTGTCTGGGCCGTGCTCTTCGCGCAGCTCAAGCAGCTTGTCGCCGATCTCGTTGACGGCGTCTTCCCAGCTCATGCGCTCCCATTCGCCACCCACCAACTTCATGGGGTACTTCAAACGGCGGCTGGAATGGCCGTGCTGGCGAAGCGAGGCGCCTTTGGCGCAGTGGGCACCGCGGTTGATCGGATGGTCAAAGGCAGGTTCTTGCTTGGTCCAGATGCCTTCTTGCACTTCGGCATAAACCCCGCAGCCCACCGAGCAGTGCGAGCAGATTGTGCGCTTGGTCTCTACGGGGGAGTCGAGCACCGGGGTTTTGTCCGCCGATTCCGCACGGCGCATCATGGGTGCACCCATAAAGCCTAGCGCGGCTACACCGCCTGTCGCCACGCCGCTGCGCTGAATAAACTGGCGGCGTGAAATTCCCAGGCCGGGTGCTTTGGGAGTGTCTGTTTTGCGAGTTAAACGCATGGCAATTCTCCTGGCATTCCGCCGTCAGTCACGCAACGAAGCGTAAAAAGCACGGACGTGATCGGTCTCACGATAATTGGTTGTTGGTTTTTCACCGTCGCTGGGAGCGCTATCGGCTTGCGCCAAGGTGACGTGCCCGACCGCAGCGGCCGCGCCTGCGGCAGCAGTTCCCAGCCCTACGGTTTTCATGAACCGGCGGCGCTCAGGATTATGTGACTGTTGCATGGTGCTCTCCTCTCTCTTGCCATGGCCTTTGGCCGTTTTATCTTATGCTGTGGCTGCCGCGCACTCACCGCTGGTGAATCAACGCATTAGCACGTCACGTCAAGGTTCCATTATATTTACTGGGGCATGGCTCGCCTCAATGGCCAGGCGATCCTCCTCGCTTGTCATGAAAGCACTGCCTAACTGCCCGAGCGCTGCATAAAAAGCGGTATCGACTTGCCCCAAGTCGTCAAAACAATCGCTTGCCCAAGGGGCAAGGTGCTGCATGAAAAAGTGCGCTTGGTCGGCGCTGGTCATATCGACCAGCATGGCCATCACTTCGCATAGCGCGGCTAAGTGATCCTCCGGGTCTTTAGTATGCTCGTTGCGCTCGAAACCCAGTGCGCCAAGGTCTCGCCGCAGTGCTACCAGTGCAGCTTCCATCAACTCACCGTTGCGGTACCAGGAGGCATAGGGCACCACGTCACCCTGGATCACGCCGACTAAATGGCCAAAGTGCGCTCGCTTCAGGCGTGCTGCGTCAGCGCTGTTCGCGGCTTGACTGAGCCCATACCAGCACTCGGCCAGGCGGCTGCCGTCCTGCTCGATATCGAGCGACGCCAGCCAGCCAAGTAGTTCGTCGGTAGGCGCTTCGCGCAGAAGTCCGGCGATAAGCCGGTAGATATCCGCTCGTAACGCATCGGCTTCACTTAGTGTCGGGGCAGCTTGCGTCATGGCTTATATCCTCAACTGGGCGTCAGGATCACGAATCATGGTTTTCCATACGTCTTTCACCCGACAGTCTTCGCACATTTCCAGGCGCAGCATGGCGTCGCCCGCGAAATAGGGGTGGTTGGCCAGCTTGGCTTTGATGTTGGCCACCGTGCTCGCCGTGGCGAACGGTTTACCGCAGCCAATGCACTCGAACGGCGCTTCCTCGTGACACACATGACGTGTCTCACGCTCGGCCGAGGCCAGAAAGCCGGGGGTCAGAGTAATGGCATCTTCAGGGCAAGCCTGCTCGCAGAGCCCACACTGCACGCAATCCGCTTCACGGAAGTTCAGCGACGGCGTGTTGCCACCGGATGAAAGCGCCGGGGTTGGGCAGTTGCTGACACAGGCGTGACACAGCGTGCAGGCATCACTATCGACCTGAATACCGCCGTAAGCCGCACCCGATGGCATGGCATGGCGCTGGCCACTGGGCTCACCAAGTTCGGCCAAACGCGCCAGCACGATGTTCAAGCGAGCGCGCTTCTCAGGTTCATTGAACGGCAGGGGTTGATCGGTCAGTGGCGTTAGCAGCGGCAGCGCGTCGCGTGCCTGCGCATCGTCAACCTCTAGCAGTTGCACGCGCTCAGGATCGTGCCCCAGCGCCGACAGCAATGTCTGAGCTTGGGCCAACTGATCGACCAGAAAGGCACTGAGACGGCTAGGCATATCGGCATGCTGTTGAATGCGTACTTCCGCCGCACCGCTGGCAAGGGCAGTCAACCACTGGTCATGACCGGCTGCGCCCAGCTCTTCCAGAGGAATATCCAACACGTGCCCCGAGGGTACTGCGCCCGCCGCTTTTTCGTCGTCCTGGGAATCGTGGGTGATAAAGCGCAGCACAGGCGCCTGGCCTCCCGCATCGCGGTAAGCGGCCAGCCAGCTTGAGGGCAAGCGCTGGTACAACTTCCCACGCCTTGGCATAGAAAGGGATCAATTTCGATCTGCGACTCGATGCGCCCCTGATGACTACTAATGGCATCGGCCGGGCACACATCCAGGCAGCGCGTGCAGCCAACGTTACCGCTGGCGGAATGCGCGCAAAGGTCGCTGTTCACCTGAAAGTAGCGCGGCTTGTCGAATTCCCCGACCAGTTCGCTGACGCTGTCCAGCGCCTCGCGACGCCGGTCAGCGTCATTCCAGTCGAGGGTGACATAGCCCGGAGGCGGTAACTCGCGCTCCATCACTGGGCGAACGCTTAAATCCAGCACCAGATCAAAGTGATCGCGATCAATCAGAGCTCGGGCCAGATTAAGCGGCACACCGTCGTTATCAAATTGGACAGAAAAAGCGCCGAGATAGCCTGAGATGCTTAATACTTCGGCCTGGCCCGGCGTCATTTCATAGCGGACAAGCGGCTGGGCATGCCCCTGCGGCGATGCGTCTGACGATGCATCCTGCGGCCCGGTACCATGCGATTCAGCGGATTCGGCGGCGGGATTGGTGATCAACAACGTTAACGAAGCGAGCCCACTGCCCTTCAAAGCATGGGCGGCTTTCTCGGCGGTGTCGCTCGAGCCAATCACCAATGCGTGACCGCGACTATGGTAGGTCACGTTGGCAGGCGTCAGATTCGCCGGCCACGAGATGCGTTGGCGTACCGCTTCTCTGGCTTCGGCGTTACGCTGGTCGTCCAGGGACGCCAGCTGGATTCTTTGGTTCATGCATTCTCACGGTCAGAGGATCATTTTTATTATATTGGTAGATCAAATTTTTAAACTATTTTGGCATATCGGCTGCACCAGTACATGACATTAGTGCAGGGTAATGAAACTATTTTTCATTTTTTGAAACCTTAGTGCATAGCTTATGGCGATTTGGTCATCCGTGCCAAGCTAAACACCCCATATGTTTTCAACGCTGTTGTTTCGCTTTTTATTCAACTTCTTGTTTTAAAATATTAAAATAAAAAATCATGCTTTCGCATGAGAGCTATCAGACTGGTCGTCTTGTGCCACTTCTTGCTCAGGATCCGGCAGGCTGGATCCATCACCATCGTGGGACGGCGCTTGCTCCGTATCACCATCTGTTGATGCTTGCTCTGCCTGGGTATCATTGGCGTTGTCGGCCAGCGAGTCATCGGCTTTCTTGGCCCACCGCCGCAGCTTGCCCGCCAGTTCTGAGGCCATGGGCTTCAGCTGCTGGCGATAGTCCATGTCGTAGTCGTCCAGACCGTCGCGCACATTGTAATTGCCAGTCGCCCATAGACGCTTTAGCGCCCGGCGCCGCAACGCTGAACTGACGCCGGGCACCATATAGCCAGTGAAATCACTGCCCGCTTCAAGCGTCTCGGGGTCAGGCAGGGTGTCATCCAGACTTCCAGGCGGGGGCGGCACGGGCCGGGTGGGCTCGCCTGCTTCGGTAATGCTTTCTTCATGTCCATCAGTCGATTCGTCCTCGGCGGGCAGGTCTGCTGCCTCCGCCGGAAGCCGCGGCTCGCTGAAGGCTTGCGGCTCAGAGTCGGAAGTGGGTGGCTGGTCTTCCGGCTCGAGACCACGCTTGATACGCGACCAGCGCTCTAAACGACTCATTGCGGTTTCTCCCGGGTAGGCGTTTCTTTAGCACGCCCGGCCCCTTTGTTTTTCTTCTTACGAATTTCCATCGGCGCTTCACCGTGGCGGGCCAAATAGCTTTCGATCCATATCTGAATCGCCATCGGCATCGCTACTTCCAGCACCTGCTGCTCGCCGTCCATCCAACCGGCTGCGACATCTTGACTCGCCGTCATCGCGGAAGGCTCTGGTGCTTGACCGGTAAATCCAGCGCGTACAAACAAGCGCGGCGTTGCCGAGGTCAAGTTGAAGCGATAAGCAGCGCGTTCGGTCATGAACAGCTGCAAGAACAGCACATGCGGTCCCTGCTCACCTAGCGTCAGCTCACTGATGCGCCATTGTGTCTGGCTAAAACGGTTAATCTGCTTGTTCTCGGCGACCAGCGCAATACTTAGCGGGCGGAGATTATCGGTCATCACGGCGGCCTTTATGCTATTTCGGAACGAAAGGTTCGGGTAGACAAGTAAGCCTTTAGGGCGCCATCATCGTCAACCCAGACTTTTTTACTCAAATATTTTGCTGCAAGTCTACCTCTTCAGATTCAGTGAGAGTGCCAATGCCCGCCATTCAGCTAAGCCGAGCCCGCTTACCGGCCACCACCGAGATTGATGTGGTAGATGAATTTGGAGATACCCGTCGACAGGCGATTGCCGCCGAGCGGGCCTTGACCGTATATCTCAACAAACGTGAGATTGTCACGTTGATGACGCTTGGCGATGACCCTGAAGCGCTGGTGGTCGGCTATTTACGTAACCAGGGGCTGCTGCGCGCCGCCGCTGACCTTTCCGTCGTTCAGGTCGACTGGGACGTGGAAGCAGCGGTGGTCGTCACCGGCCATCTTCCAGACGACCTGGAAGCCCGCCTCAGCACCCGTACCGTGACGACCGGCTGTGGCCAGGGAACGGTCTTTGGCAAACTGCTCGACCAGACCGCCCTCACGGCGCTGCCCGACACACCGCTTGCGCAGTCTACGCTTTACCAACTGCTGCAAAATCTCAACGCCTACAACGAAACCTACCGCAGCGCCGGGGCGGTGCACGGTTGTGCACTGTGTCGCCAAAGCGACGTACTGGATTTCGTTGAAGATGTCGGCAGGCACAACGCCGTCGACACCCTGGCGGGCCGTCAGTGGCTGCAACAGGCGGATAGCGCCAATGCCGACATCTTCTACACCACGGGGCGATTAACCTCAGAAATGGTGCTTAAGGTCGCCCAGATGGGTATCAGCGTGCTGGTGTCGCGCTCCGGGGTGACTCAGAAAGGCGTCGAGTTGGCGGAACGCTTTGGCGTCATGCTGATTGCCCGCGCCAAAGGTAAGCACTTCCAAGCTATTAATGCCCAGGGCCGCCTGACGCTGGATACCATTCCCGCTCGTCCGCCTCGCGCTCGGGCAGCAAAACAGGAGGCGCGCTGATGATTTCCTCGGAGCACCTGACCGGCATGATTCTCGCCGGCGGCGAGGGACGCCGCATGGGCGGCCGCGACAAAGGCCTCGAACCCTTTGCAGGCCTACCGCTGGTCGCTCATGTCATCCAGCGTTTTGATGGCCGGGTGGCCGAATTGCTGATCAACGCCAACCGCAATAGCGACGCCTATGAAATGTTTGCTGATCGCGTGGTTGCTGATCTTGTAATCGACGGCGCCGAAGGCGGTTTCAAGGGCCCGCTGATGGGTATCTACAGCGGCTTGCGCGCGGCGAAAACGCCCTGGCTGCTGGTCGCACCCTGCGACTCCCCTGCGCTGCCAAATGATCTTGTGGCGCGCATGGTGGCGGGCATCGGTGAGCATGATATTGCCGTTGCCTTTGACGGTGAACGCCTGCACCCGGTGGTGGCCTTGTTGCGCACCTCGCTTGCCGATGACCTGGCCGCAACACTGGCCCAGGGGGAACGCAAGATTGATCGTTGGTATGCTTGCCACGCCTGGTGCAAGGTCGATATGTCAGACTGCCCGGAAGCCTTTGCCAACCTGAACACCGAAGAAGAGAAAATTCGCTTGGAAGCAGCACTTGAAAATGACGCCAAGGCGAAAAAGGCCGCCACATGACGCTTTCCTGTTTCGAGCTCGGCGAGCAAATGCTCAGCGTGGACGAGGCGCGAACAGCGCTTGCCACCCTGGTCGAACGGACTCTGGGCAGTGAGCGCGTTGCC